>JAPLDG010000109.1:0-7434 GCA_026391845.1 Bacteroidota bacterium
ATACCATCAAGGGAGGTGACTATCGTGCCCGCGAAGCCAATGTTTACCGTTTGGCTGAAGTGAGCAACAACATCATCGATCAGTGTGTGGCACAAGGTGTTCCGTTTGCCCGTGAGTATGGAGGATCGTTGGAAAACCGCTCATTTGGCGGCGCACAGGTGTCCCGTACTTTTTTTGCGCGGGGACAGACCGGACAGCAGTTGCTGCTTGGTTCCTATGGCGCGCTAAGCCGTCAGATCAAACTGGGGACGGTAAAACTCTATGACCGCCACGAAATGATGGATGTGGTGATTGTTGACGGGAAAGCCCGCGGCATCATCGCCCGCGACCTTATCACCGGAAAACTTGAGCGCCATTTCGGACATGCCGTTGTGGTGGCAACAGGAGGCTACGGAAACGTGTTTTACCTCTCTACCAATGCCATGGGCTCCAATACCAGCGCCATCTGGCAGATTTTCAAGAAAGGAGCCTGGTTTGCAAACCCCTGTTTTACCCAAATCCATCCCACCTGTATCCCGGTTCATGGCGATTACCAGTCGAAACTGACCCTGATGAGCGAAAGTCTGCGCAATGATGGCCGCATCTGGGTTCCAAAAAGAAAAGAAGATGCCGAAGCACACCGCAACGGCAAACTGAAGGCCAACGATATTGCCGAAGAGAACCGGGATTATTTCCTGGAACGTCGTTATCCGGCTTTCGGGAACCTCGTACCCCGCGATGTGGCGTCACGCGCGGCCAAGGAGCGCTGCGATGCCGGATTTGGCGTAGGTCCGACCGGATTGGCGGTATTTCTCGATTTCAGGGAGTCGATCGGTCGCCTGGGAAAACATGTCATAGAGGAGCGGTATGGGAACCTTTTCCAGATGTATGAAAAGATTGTGGATGAAAATCCCTATGTGAACCCGATGATGATCTATCCTGCAGTTCATTATACCATGGGCGGCACCTGGGTTGACTATGAATTGCAAACCTCCGTGACCGGCCTTTTTGCTGCCGGGGAGGCCAACTTTTCCGACCATGGAGCCAACCGGCTCGGCGCCTCGGCGTTGATGCAGGGATTGGCGGATGGTTATTTTGTACTTCCTTATACCATTCAAAATTACCTGGCCGGCGAGATTCGTGTAGCCCGGATGTCAACAGATAAGGCTGAATTCGCTGAAGCAGAGAAAAATGTTCAGTCACGGTTAGACAAACTGATGGCGGTGAAAGGAAACAGGTCGGTTGACCATTTCCACAAGGAGCTCGGCAAGATCATGTGGGAATATGTGGGCATGGCCCGCAATGAAGCTGGTTTGAAAAAAGCCATCGAACTGATACGGGTATTAAGAGCTGAATTCTGGAAGGATGTTAAAATCCCCGGAACGATGAATGAATTGAATGTTGAACTTGAAAAAGCCAATCGCGTTGCCGATTTCCTGGAACTGGGTGAACTGCTTGCCTATGATGCCCTGAACCGCAACGAAAGCTGCGGAGGCCATTTCCGGGAAGAGTACCAGACCGAAGAAGGCGAGTGCAAACGAAACGATGATGATTACAAGTATGTCGCAGCGTGGGAGTATGTTTCTGAAGGCCAGTTTAAACTACACAAGGAAGATCTGGCGTATGAAGAAATTGAAGTGAAGCAGCGGGTATACAAATAAATGCAAAATGCAAAATGCAAAGTGCAAAATGCAAAGTGCAAAATTGAAAGTCCTCCCGATGGCTATCGGGGTCACCAATTCACAAAAGAATAAATAGATGGACCTTACATTAAAAATCTGGCGGCAAAAGGATTCAAAATCCACCGGTAAGTTTGTTACCTATTCATTGAAAAATATCTCCCCCAACTGTTCATTTCTTGAAATGCTGGATATTCTCAACGAACAGCTTATTCAGAAGAACGAGGAGCCTGTGGTTTTTGACCACGATTGCCGGGAAGGCATTTGCGGGATGTGCAGTTTGTATATCAATGGACGGCCACACGGGCCTGATGATGCCGTAACCGCCTGTCAGCTTCACATGCGGAAGTTTAAAGACGGTGATACCATTGTCATTGAACCATGGCGTGCCAAGCCATTTCCCGTGATCAGGGATTTAATGGTTGACCGTTCTGCATTTGATAAGATCATCCAGGAAGGGGGCTATATATCTGTGAATACAGGTGGGGCAGCCGAAGCCAACAACATCCTTGTTGGAAAGGAAAATTCGGAGCTGGCCATGGATGCCGCCGCCTGCATTGGCTGTGGTGCATGTGTCGCTGCCTGCAAAAACGCATCAGCCATGCTGTTTGTGTCGGCCAAGGTGTCACAATTCGCGCTCCTTCCCCAGGGGCAGGTTGAAGCCAGACAGCGGGTTAAAAAGATGGTGAAAATGATGGATGAGCTGGGTTTCGGAAACTGCACCAACACATATGCCTGCGAAGCAGAGTGTCCGAAGTTGATTTCCCGTTCAAACATCGCCCGGATGAACCGGGAGTTCATGTGTGCAAAGGTGATTTAGCCGGAAAAGCACCTGGAAATACCACCCAATACTTAATTATTAATTAGTTCTCTTTTTCTCAGTGACACCGGGGGTTCGCTATGTGAAACCATTGGTGTTTTTTTTATTTCACAGAGAACCAAAGAGAATTTTATCATTAATTCAGGCCCGTATGGTCCAAACGAAAGTGGGAATTACAAAGTTCGAAGGACAAACGAAAGTGGGAAGTACAAAGTTCGAAGGACGAGCAACGGCCGACTAATCCCAAACTTTGTACTTCGTCATTCGTATCTCGTACTTCGCTTTGTACCGCACTAAATGTCAGAAGTCCGGGTCCGTATGGTTTCTATCCGGGTGTGAATTATACAATGATTGATTCAGAAACCCAAAAGAACGGTTAAGAAACCCCCTTCCACTTTCTTGTTTTTATTTTTACCCTGTTAAAAATCATGCGAAATGCAGGCATGAACCGGTAAAATAAAATCACAAGAAAATAATTCTAAACACATTTTTATGAAAAACAACCACTCTCTGATGCCTGTGCGGCAGAAAAAACTGAATCCGGACTATTTAATTCTTTTACGCTTTCCCGCATTGATTGTGCTGATGTTGCTGCTGCTTGCCGTGAAGGGGTGGGGGCAGACGACAGGAGACTATCGATCAAAAGTTACTGGAAACTGGGAGACCATTGGAACCTGGGAAACTTATAATGGCGCTATATGGGCAGCAGCCAGTACGTTACCAGGAGCAAGCAACAACGTTTGGATTCAGTATGGTCATAATGTGACACTTACTAGCGGAGGGTCATGCAAAGATTTAAATTTAGCCATTAGGAATGATGATGCAACTCCTCTCACTATTAGCGGTAAAGTATACTTAGGAAGTTATACACTTTCCGTTAATGGTAAAATTCGGGCATATAAAGGCAGTGTTGGTGTTTTTCCAGGAGTCAACGATGGGGGAAGCCTTTCTTGGGGTAGCACTAAATGGCCCATTCAAAATGGAATATCTGGCACACCAAATTCTTTGGGACTATTAAAAATCGTCGGTGACAGTCGTGCGTTAACCATTGCTGGAGAGTGGGGAGCAGGAACAAGTACAGCAGGCAGTTACAGTCCTAATATCGAAATTGCATTGAATGCAGGGCAAACTGTTTCGTTGGGTACAAACACTAAATTGGCAAATTGGACATTAACCAGTGGAACATTAGACGCTGTTACATTTACTCCTTCTGCAGATAATAATGCAGCTAAAGATTTTACGATTAATTCAGGTGCTATCTTTAAATCCAGTTCAACCGGAAGCATAGTACAAAGAACAGGTTCTACTCCATTGGGCACATTTGCACTTAACAATGGAGGGACAATGATTTTAAGTGGGCTAGGAGCAACAACAAAAATTCAGGCAACAGCAATTTTCTTCAATGGAACTGTTGAATATAATGCTGCAGGTGCCCAAACATTATTGACTGCGAGTTATGCTGGTGCGGCGAACCCAAATACATATACAAAATTAATTCTCAGCGGTTCCGGAGCTAAAACACTGGGATTGAATACAACAGTATCTTGTTTAACGCTTAATGCTCCAGCTACCTTGGCTTTAGGGGGATTTACCTTGACTGATGGTTCAGGATCCGACATTGTATCATTTAACTTTAATGGTTTATCACCGGTTGTAACCGGCACTGTTAATGCTGTTAACCATACAGTTGCTTTAATTGTACCGAGCGGAACCGACAAAACCACGTTGGTTCCAACTATTGCCCTATCCTGTGGGGCAAGTATTTCCCCGTCTTCAGGAATAGCAACAGATTTTACCAACCCTGTTGTTTATACCGTTACGCCTGGCTATAATCCGGCCCAGGCCTGGACTGTTACGGTTGTATATGGTTTAAGCTCTGCAAATAGCATCATCTCAACTACAATTGGAAATCTAGTTGGGAATAATATTTCAAATATTACCGACAACATAACTGCATCAGAATTATTGGCTGCATTGACACTTTCTCCGCTGGCTACAGCAGATGTATTATCCAGTTCCGGTGGATCGGTGGTTACAGGATCTACGTCGCTGACATCTGCCATGGTTGTCAGGGTAACTGCAGAAGCCGGCAATACTCAGGAATATACTTTAACTGTAAGGCCCCGGTCAAATGATGCAACTTTGGCATCCTTAACATTAAGTGCAGGCAGCCTGGATAAAACGTTTGTGCCTGCAACATTATCTTATCAGGGATTACTTCGGGCAGGGTCAACCACTGCAACTGTATCAGCGGTGAAAAACGAATCCATGGCAACGATGGTCATTGATCAGGCAACTGATATAACATCGAATGTAATTGCAGACAGAACGGCAACTATTACAGTTACCGCTGAAGATCTTTCTGTAAAAGTATATACAATTATATTTAGTGTGAACCGTTTCCTGCTTTTTGAACCGTTCAGTCTTCCTTCCGGTAACCTGGTTGGGAATGGAAACTGGTCACAACTTGGAAGCGGAACAACCTTTCCTATTCAAATTGTCACCCCAGGTTTGGACTACCTTGGTTATTGCACAAGTGATGGAAATGAAAGTGTTTCGTTAGGTTTAGCTGGCCAGGATGCTAACAAATCATTTTCTTCACAACAAGATGTTGTATATGCCTCTTTATTGGTAAATGTAACTAGTGGTTCTACAACTGAAGATTATTTTTTCTCATTAACAGATGGTAATGGAAGTACTGCCTATAAGACAAAGGTTTATGTGAAAGATGATCCTGCTAATCCAGGAACAAAATTTTTCTTTGGTATTGCTAAAACCACAGGTTCAACTTTAATATATGAATCAGTAGCACGGGATTATAATACCACATATCTGTTAGTCATTAAGTATTTATTTATACCGGTAACAACAACTGATGATATCACAGTATTATGGGTTAACCCTACTATACAAGTTGCAGAACCGACTTCTACGATTATAAGTACAGGAGGTAATGATGTTAATTATTCCAACCCTGCTCTTGGTTTAGGCTCGGTTGTCCTCAGGCAAGGCAATACCACTCCAAATGCTAATAAACCTGTTGTTAATGAAGATGCGGCCTCTCCTGCATTTTGCTACAATCTCACAATAGAACCTAGCAGTTCTGTCACCATCAATTCCGGAAAAGCACTGACAGTTGAAGGCTCATTAAATAATTATGCTGGCGCCAGCGGGCTTGTTATTGCCTCCGGAGCATCTCTGATCACCAATGGCACGGTAAGCGGCAACGCAATTGTTGAAAGGTACATGACCGGTGCGGCCGAATCATGGCATTTACTCTCCTCCCCGGTAGCGGTTCAAAGTATTTCCGGCGATTTCATTCCTTCCGGAACCTATCCGGATGGTTCCGGGTACGATTTTTTCACCTGGTACGAGACGAGTGGAACCTGGGTCAATTTTAAAAATAGCACGGTTGCTCCAACCTGGAGTACGGCCAACACCAATGACAATTTTGCGGTTGGCAGAGGGTACCTGGTTGAGTACCAATCCGCCAATCCTTCAAAGCAATTCCAGGGAAGTTTAAATACCGGACCCGTCACGTACTCTATGACCAGCAGCGGGACTGGTCCCTATAAAGGTTACAACCTGGTTGGAAACCCCTATGCTTCCTCAATCGACTGGAAGGCTGCCAGCGGCTGGACCAGAAATTTTGTGGTTCAGAATGTCGGGGGTGGTTATGATATGAGTATCTGGAATGATGCTGACGGTCAATATGGTACATTCAACAGTGATGGAACCAGCGGAACTCACGGTGTAACCCAATATATCCCCATTGGCCAGGGATTTATGGTAAAGGCGGATGCAACTGGTGATCTTGTTATGGATAATGGTATCAGGGTTCACAACACGCAGCCATTTCTGAAATCGGCTGAAGAGATTTCCAACATTCTCCGCATGAAAGTTTCAGGGAATGCAAACACCTACTCCGATGAGATGGTTGTCGAGTTCGGACACCCCTTGAACACTGGCGGCGCTGAAAAAATGTTCAGCTTTTATGAATCCGCGCCCAGTTTATATACCGTGAAACCAACCGGTAATTATTCGGTTGACTTCAGGGGAGAACCAGGTGCAGTTACCATCCCGGTAAGTTTTAAGGCAGGTGCCGATGGAAATTATACCATAACTGCCAGCCAGCTTGAGTCTTTTACGACATCTACCATGATTTCACTGGAAGATAAACAGGCGGCCAAGACGCAGAACCTCATGCAAAATCCTGTGTATAGCTTTACCTCGTCAAAAAATGATCAGACTGACCGTTTCCTGCTCCATTTTGGCGGCACTTTCAGCGTGAATGACAAGGATAAGGTATATCCGGTTAATATTTATGCTGCAGGAAGTTCGGTGTTTATTGCCAATGATTCAGGTGCATCACTCAAAGGAGAGGTAACTGTATTTAACCTGATCGGACAACCGGTTTTACACCGGGAATTCAACGGAAGTCCGTTGACGAGGATCGATCTCAATGTAAAGACCGGTTACTACCTGGTAAAAGTAATCACCGGGGATCATGCATTTTCCAGTAAAGTTTTTGTCAATAATTAAACATTAAGTACTATGAAAAAAACACTCATGCCTCTGTTTTTATCCATAATCTTCCTGGGTTTCATTGCATTTGCCCAAACCGGACTTGCCCAGGCTCCTCCTCCTCCCCCGGTAGATAAGGGAACCAATTCCAATAAAGGCCCGGGCGGCGGTGCACCCGTTGACGGAGGGGTAATTGTGACATTGGCCATGCTGGCCGGTTTAAGTGGCTGGAAAATGTTCAAAGCGCACCAAAAGAACAGAGATCCATTTGGACATTCATGACTTTGTCACGCCGTTAAAGAAGAAATAAGCAGTCAATAAATAGAAACAAATCTAATCTAAAACCTATGAAGATCAAGACAATCTTTACCGTAATTCTGCTGTTAGGGGTTACGTTGCTTTTATCCTCCTTTGGTGGAGGTGAGAATAGTA
>JAPLDG010000109.1:7466-16505 GCA_026391845.1 Bacteroidota bacterium
TATGCCGGTGGCGCCCCTTCGGGGAATACTGGATCACCTGGTGACGGTCAGGATTGTACCAGTTGCCATAGTGGCTCGGCTACCACAGCCACGGGCTGGATCACCTCCAACATCCCTGCCCTGGGATATACGGCAGGAACAACCTACAATATTACTGTATCTGTACCAGGTTCAGGAAGTAAGGGTTTTCAAGTCTCTCCGCAGAACGCTGCCGGAACCTTGCTCGGAACGCTGATCGCCGGAACCGGAACAAAGACTACCGGAACCGGGAAATACATGACGCACACCGGTTCAAGTTCTTCAGATCCTGCGACCTGGACCTTTCAATGGACTGCTCCGGCTTCCGGCACCGGCAATGTGACTTTCTATGGTGCTTTCTGTGTGTCGTATTCGAATACTAAACTCTCGACGCTGGTTGTTGGTGAGTCAGCTGTGCCAACACCGACCGTTTTTTACGATAACTTCAACCGCGATCTCGGGATATCTCCTCTGACCAACGGGGGAACACCAACCATGACTTGGACCACGGCAAGTACAGCAAGTTCACCCGGATTATCGATTACCAACGCCGCCACTGTTGATCCGACAAATTATGTTGTCCAGATTTATGCAAGTTCCACTCCGGCCGCCGGCAGAACCTATATCACAGGTCCGTTATCGACCTATTCATCTCCTTTTGCATCCACATTGAATTCCAATACCGGGCCTGTTACATGGACCTTTAACATGAAAACGAACAGGTCAACTGCCTTGTCGGGTTTTGATGCAGGAAATTATGGTTCTGCTGTCATTCTTGCCATGACAAGCAGCAACCCAACCAATACATCCACCAACGGCTATGCAGTGGTTCTGGTTAAAGGAACAACCAACAATTCAGTCAAGCTTGTCAGATTTGCCAACGGCCTGGTGTTGAATTCCAATGTGACCACCATTATTGGACCTTCACCCGATCTTGGAGCGATGACAAGATATGCCAGCATCGAAGTAGTTTATACTCCATCATCCAACACATGGCAATTGTATGTAAGGGATGATGGCAGCACAACCGATCCGCTGGACCCTGCCATGGGCACCCTGACGCAGGTAGGAACAAGTGTTGTAAACAGCACCTACACATCATCGGCCATGACACACTTTGGTTTTTTCTGGTGTCACAGCAATGGCGCGGGTTCCAGTAATAAGGCCATGTATGACAACTTTAAAGTGGATGTAACCCCGATTGTCTCACCAACTCTGAGTGTAGTTCCTTCCTCTTTAACAGGTTTCAATTATGTGACCGGTTCCGGGCCTTCTGCTTCACAATCCTACCTGTTAAGCGGCGTGAATCTTACAGGTGCTCCCGGGAATATTGCCGTGGGTTGCCTGACAAACTATGAGGTTTCAACGGATAGCATCAATTATTTTGCCTCAGTTAATGTTGGATATACATCAGCTACTTTGCCCTCCACCAAGATTCATGTGCGTTTAAAAGCAGGTTTATCTGTTGGAAATTACAACTCGGAAACTGTTTCGAATGCGGGTGGCGGTGCATCGCAGAATGTCACCTGCAGCGGGTTTGTCCTTGGCGGGCCAACCGCATATGCATGGACCGGAGCAACTGACAACAGCTGGACCGTGGCATCTAACTGGAGTCCTGCCCGTACGGCACCCGCGCTCAACGACATACTCAATTTCAATAATGGCGGCACCTACACCGTTACCAATGTGCCAGCTCAAACGATTGCGCAGTTATCGGTTACCGGCGGTTCCAAAATAACGCTGCAGGCTGTTCCCTCAGCAATCCTAACAATTGCCGGAACTACCGGCGATGATCTGACAGTTTCAGGGAGTGGTTCGGAATTGAATATTTCAGGAACCAATGTTTTGACAATATCCATGAATGCCGGAACCAACGGGTTGATCAGCAGCTCAATGACCCTGAGCGGAGCTGCTCATACGGTAAAAGCAACAGATGTCAGCAGTCTGATTTTTGCCAGTGGCAGTGTTTTCAAAGCAACGACAGGTTTCACAGGAAACGCTTTTGGAACCACCGCTCTGAATTCGGTCAGATTCCAGTCAGGGGCAACCTACGTCCAGGATGCTGGGAGCAATCCATTCGGAGCCGGACAACCCAGTTCGGTTTTGACTTTTGAATCCGGAAGTTTATATAAATTCACAGCATCCACTGGCGGGCCATCATACAGTGGCAGAACCTATGCAAACTTTGAGAATGATTCTCCCTCAATCCAGAATAACCAGGGAAGCAACCCCATGACCTGCGACAATTATGTGGTAACAAGTGGCACGGTCAACTGGGATTTCAGCGGAGGAGTAGTAGTCAAAGGGAGTATTTCAGTTGCTCCTGCTGCAACGTTGACCTTTGGGAATGCAACAAAAATCACCAATCTGACCTTGAGCGGATCAGCTGCACAAACAATCAGCGGCTCAGGAACCCTTACTTTTGGGGCAAACAGCTATATCACCGTGAACAACCCGACAGGTATCGTCCTGGCCCGGGATATTGCGGCCGACAGCCTTGTTTTTCAATCGGGAATCATATCAACCGGCTCAAACACGTTATTCCTGACTACTGCAGCAAATATTACCGGAGCAGGAACCGGAAAATATGTGAACGGAAAGTTGCAATTGAACATTCCGACAGGAGCAACATCAACCAGTTTTGCCATCGGCGATGCCACAAGTTACACTCCTGTTATCCTGGACTTTGCCGGAGTGACGATTGCCGGTACATTGACTGCGAGCACAACCACGGGACTTCATCCGAATGCTGCAACTTCGGGAATCAACACAGCAAAATGTGTGAACCGTTTCTGGACGCTCACCAATAGCAGCATTGCTTTCACATCCTGCGACGCCACCTTTACATTTGTTCCGGGTGACATCCTTGGAGGCGCAAATACGAATAATTTTATTGTGAAGAAATGGGATCCCTCGGCATGGAGTTCAACCGCCATCAGCACACTCACCGCAACGACCACAAAAATCACCGGAATTTCATCCTTCAGTGATTTCATGGTCGGAGAACCCGCCTGCATCGCTCCAGCTGTTTACGATGTTAACGGTGGCGGAGCTTACTGTTTCGGGGGATCGGGAATGCCTGTCGGACTTGCCGGATCAGAAGCAGGTGTTGAATATCAGTTGTATCTGGATGGAACGACTCCTGTCGGATTACCAATTACCGGAATCGGCGGTGCTATTTCTTTTGGGGATCAAACTGTTGCCGGTAGCTATTCTGTAATCGGAACCCGCACTTCCGGTGGCTGTTCAAGCAATATGAATGGCACGGTGACCATTACCATCAACCCGCTGATGCCGGTAAGCGTTTCAATTGCAGCGGATGCGAACCCGGTTAATGAAGGTACCCTGGTAACTTTTACAGCTACACCGGTCAATGAAGGCAGCTTACCAACCTACCAATGGAGTGTTAATGCGGGAATTGTTAACGGAGCCACCAATGCCGTTTATGCCTACAACCCTGTCAATAATGACCAGGTTGTGTGTGTGTTGACTTCAAATATTGACTGTGGATCCACGAATCCTGCTACATCGAATGTCGTAACCATGACGGTAAATCCGGTTATTCCGGCAGACCTTACCGTAACGGGAACGGTTTCTTCTTCAGTTTGCTACAATGCCACCAACACCATTACCGTTGCAGGCGGATCAACACTGTTCACAGTTGAAGGACCCGATGGCGATGCAACTTTTATAGCTGGTAACAATATCCTGTTCGAACCGGGAACAACAGTGATGAATGGCGGGCACCTGCATGGTTCTATATACAACGTCACATGGTGTGGTACAAAATCCGCCACCATTCTTACCGTAGCCGATGGTGAAAACATGACAATGCCGGTTGCTGCAAAATCAGGCATGAGGGTTTATCCGAATCCTACTACGGGGGTCTTCACGCTTGAAGTTTCGAAGGAAAATTCTGCGGGTCTCGTGAAAGTTGAAGTTTATGGCATGCAGGGGGAAAAGGTTCTGAACGCATCGCTTTCCGGTGAAAATCAACAGACATTTTCTTTGGACAGAAATCCGGCCGGATGCTATTTTATCCGGGTAATCAGCAATGATAAGGCAGAGACAATAAAAATCATAAAGCAATAATCCTCATCAGGTTATATACGCAGTTGTTAGAATACGTTGTGTTTGGTTGTGGCCATCTCCCTTTTTCCGGAGATGGCCTTTTTTCTTTTCTATCAGGAAGGAAGTTCTACAGGATTCATTTTAGGAGTGAGCAGATGCATGATAATCCAGGCTGTGAGATAGGCAGTGCCGGCGATGATGAATAAAATATAGTACCCGGTCTGGATATGTCCGAGCAGTTTGTAATAGTCCAGGATAAGACCCGTAAACCAGGATATTAAAAGACCACCAATGGCGCCAGCCATGCCTCCGATGCCTACCACCGATCCAACCGCCCGTTTGGGAAACATGTCAGAAACTGTAGTAAAAATATTTGCCGACCAGGCTTGGTGTGCCGATGCAGCGATTCCAATTACAATGATGGCCAGCCAGGGATTGATCGCCCCAAGCGCCTGCGCTGCGATAACCGGCACTACGCACAAGGCGAAGCCCAGCATCGATGTTTTTCTGGCACGGAAAACAGGCCAGCCAAGCCGGATGAGATATCCGGAAAGCCACCCGCCTCCGATACTTCCGAAGGTGGTCATGACATACACAAGGGCGATCGGAAGCGCAACCTGGGTGCCGGTCATCCCATATTCTGTTTTAAGGAATGAAGGCAGCCAGAAGAGCAGGAACCACCAGATCGGATCAGTCATGAATTTACCGATGACAAATGCCCACGTTTGCTTGAATCCGAGCAATTTAAGCCAGCTGACCGGCTTATCTGACTCTTTGGTCGAAGGATCGTTGTCGGAATGAATATAGGCAAATTCAGACTGTGACAGGCGTTTTTGTTTGGCAGGCACTTCGTAATAGATGAACCAAAGGATAAGCCACAGAAACCCGATGGCTCCGGTGATGATAAATGCCTGCTGCCAACCCCATGTTACTGCGATCCAGGGAACTATGAGCGGAGCAATGATTGCTCCAACATTTGAACCTGAATTAAAGATTCCGGTTGCAAGCGCCCGCTCCTTTTTTGGGAACCATTCAGCGACTGTTTTGATGGCGGCCGGGAAATTTCCTGCTTCGCTCAGTCCAAGAACAGCCCGTGCCACACCAAATCCAAAGGTGTTCCGTGCAAGGGCATGTGCAATGGCGGCAAAACTCCAAACCGTTAAGGAGAGTGCGTATCCAAGTTTGGTGCCGATTTTGTCGATGAAACGCCCAAATCCGATGAGACCGATGGCGTATGCAAACTGAAAGGCCATCACGATGTGGGAGTAATCTTTTTCAGTCCATTGAAATGCCTCTTCCAGATATGGTTTCAGCAGGCTGATCACCTGGCGGTCGAGGTAGTTTATGGTCGTTGCAAAGAATACAAGGGCGCAGATGGTCCACCTGTATTTACCAGTTTTTTCGTTCATAGGTTGTTTATTGCTCGCAGATTTACGCGGATAAAAACGCAGATTATTGCTGATGTTTGATTAGAAGCTATGCGATTATTTCGTTGGCAGTCAGAAGCTAAAATAGCTGGCGGCATTGTGGTATGATATTCCGGCAACCATGCCGCCAACCAGCTCAATATCATCAGGAAGTTCGCCTCTTTCCATCTCATTTCCCAGCATATTGCACAGGATCCTCCTGAAATATTCATGCCTGGGGAAGGAGAGAAAACTGCGCGAATCGGTGAGCATTCCCACGAACCGGCTCAGTAAACCCAATGATGACAATGTGTTCAGGTGACGTTCAATCCCTTCTTTTTGATCAAGAAACCACCATCCTGCACCCCACTGTATCTTTCCGGGGATGATGCCATCCTGGAAATTTCCGATCATGGTGGCATATAGTTCGTTGTCAGCCGGGTTCAGATTATACAGGATGGTTTTTGTCAGTTTTCCATCCCGGTTCAGTTTGTCGAGAAAGCGCGACATCCCTTCAGCAACCGGAAGATCACCAATGGAATCGAAACCTGTATCCGGACCCACCCGTTGGAACATCGCGTGATTGTTGTTGCGCATGGCTCCGACGTGAAACTGCTGCACCCAGTTCTTTTCATGGTCCATAACACCCAGGTGGTAAAGCATCGCGGATTTGAATTTTTTTACATCATGTTGGTCCAGGTCAAGTCCGCGCCTGACTTTATTGAAGATCGAGCTGACCTCACCCTTCAGATTTTCTTTTACATAAAATTTGTCCAGGCCATGATCAGAAATCCGGCAGCCGTGCTGATGAAAATAGTCATGCCGGATATGAAGGGCCTCTAAAAGGTCTTCAAACCGGGATATCTCTATTCCTGCAGCCTGAGATAGCTTATCCAGGTAATGATTGTAGTCGGTCGTATGATCCACCGCAATCGCTTTGTCAGGGCGCCAGGCGGGCACTACTTTGATTTCAAACCCGTCGGCAGCGATCTTCTGATGATGCTCCAGCGTGTCGGCAGGGTCGTCAGTCGTGCATACCAGCTCAACTTTCATCTTGCGCAGCATGTTCCTTACCGATAGTTCACCGCTGTTAAGCATGGATGAGGCTTCATCATAGATATCTCTAGCCGTGCCCGGATGAAGGAGCTTGCGGATTCCGAAATAGCGTTGCAACTCCAGGTGTGTCCAGTGATATAGCGGGTTACGAAGTGTAAATGGAACAGTCTGTGCCCATTTTTCAAATTTCTCGTAGTCTTCAGCATCTCCTGTGCAAAACCGTTCATCAATGCCGTTGGTGCGCATGGCACGCCATTTATAATGATCCCCTGCGAGCCAGGCCTGGGAAAGGTTGTCAAATCTGCGATCTTCTGCAATATCTTTTGGACTGAGATGACAGTGGTAATCGATGATCGGCTGATCCTGTGCAAACCTTTCAAACAGCTCAACGGCATGTTTGCCATGCAACAGGAAATTTTCATCAGGGAATGTCTTCATAACTTGTTAATTCTTTTTAAATACCTGATTATTTTGTTGAAGGACCGTTTTCTGCAGTCGCAGAGATCAGATGATCGCCATTGATCAACACTTTTGACGTGCTCAAAGCATGGTTTTCTGCGGATGTTGTGTTCAAGAATTCAGGATCATCCAGTGGAGCATAAATTTCAAGGCTCGATTGCAGGAGCTGATCGTAATATAATGCCTGGATCTCGTCCGCATTCAAGGCCGACCTGTAGATCAGCAAGTCTTTATAACCTGCCAGCCGGGGGGCTCGTCCGGAGCCATCTGCCCCTCCGCCAAGGATAAATTCCATGAAATCCAAAGGCCCCGTGAAGCTGCCGGCCAATTTTCCGTTCAAATAGAAGGAGGTCGATTTTGTTGCGTACCGATGGCTTATGCAAACATATTGCCAGCCCTTGTTTTCACTGAGCGTGTCGGCAGCAACTGTTCCCATTCCGGGTATCTGACAGATTACCTGGCCTTTGCTGAGTGAAACGATTGCCTTGGTTTTTCTGCCATGAAGTACCGAGATGATTCCTTCATCACTGCTTTTTACCTGGAAACCAACCGTAAACGAATGAATCGTATCGTCGGGAGTAAAGACCAATGGTCTGGAAGAAGCTCCCTCCGAGATCGAAAGGTATTGCCTGCTCCTGATTTTTTCGGGAAATTTCTTCCCTGAGGCAAGGGCGTCGAATAGGCCGGGAACAAATGCGTGGAATATTTCCCGGTGTCCTTTTTCGTTGGGGTGTGATTTGTCATGCCAGTAACCATCCGCCCATTTTCCGGTTCCGTCGTCGATGGCGCCCAATGCATCGATGCCAGGTACATCCCAGGTGTTGATCAGCAGGTTCATTTTCCGAATCGCTTCATATTGCTCTTTCCCGAAATCGTTTCTGGCGTAACAATTCACAACCACCGGTGTGATTCCATTTTCGCGACACAACCTGATCAGGTGGATCATTCCGCTTCTGAATCTTTCAAAAATACGATTTCTGCCAAGCTCTGATGCCGAGGCAATTCCTTCATTTCCAAGTGAGAGACCGATGATCACATAAGCGGGTTTGAGCGGGAGCAGCTCTTCATTGAACCGGGGCATGATTTTAACCGTATTGTCACCTCCCCGGGATACATTAACCACCGTCCATCCTCTTGGCTCAAGAAGCGTTTTAATCATGCCGGCATAGCCGCCACTTCCCGTGGTGTCGCCAGAGCCATTTGCCACCGAGGATCCGAACACGGCGATCAATTTGTTCTGGGCCTGGGAAATATCCGGAATGGCCATGATAAAAGCCAGAAGCAGAGCCGCAAAGGTGATCCTTGTCATTTTTATTTCATTACACATTGTAAGTGGATGAAGAAGTGTCTCCGCCATGGCCGGTCCAGTTGGTATGGAAAAATTCTCCACGGGGCCGGTCGGTGCGTTCATAGGTGTGTGCCCCGAAATAATCACGCTGTGCCTGGAGGAGGTTGGCCGGCAGTTTGGCCGTTCTGAATCCATCATAGTAGGAGAGGGCTGAAGACATGGCCGGGACCGGGATTCCGCACAGCGCACTTTCAGAGATTACTTTTCTCCAACCGTCCTGGGCGTTTACCAGTGTATGGCTGAAAAACGGATCAAGCGCAAGGTTGGTCAGTTGTGGGTCAAGTTCGTAGGCATCCCGGATCTTCTCCAGAAAAACGGATCTGATGATGCATCCTCCCCGCCACATCATGGCAATTGCGCCATAGTTCAGGTTCCAGCCAAATTCCTTTGCTGCAGCGCGCATCAGGAGGTAACCCTGCGCATAGGATACGATCTTGGAAGCATATAAGGCATTCTTTAAATGACCAAGAAAACCGGCACGTTCACCGGTGAACAAATGCGAGGGGCCGGTCAGTATTTTGGAGGCTGAAACACGTTCCTCTTTTTGCGAGGAGAGGCAGCGGGCGAAAACCGCTTCACCGATCAGCGTCAGCGGAACACCCAAATCGAGGGCTGCAACGCCGGTCCACTTCCCGGTGCCTTTCTGTCCTGCAGTATCCAGGATTTTATCCACCAGCGGAC
>JAPLDG010000198.1:0-12406 GCA_026391845.1 Bacteroidota bacterium
GTGATCGGTTCCATCACACCGAGTACAAACCCGACGGTGACCATCATCAGCAACAGCATTGGAATGATCGCTGCCGGAAATGCGGTGGTGTTCAATCCGCATCCATCGGCAAAAAAAGTGTCGGCCTGGCTGATCAGTCTGCTGAATCGTGCAATAACAGAAGCTGGCGGGCCGGCCAACCTTCTGACCTGTATTGACGAACCTACCATTGATTCGGCAAAAAACCTGATGGCTCATCCTGATATTGCCATTCTTGTGGTAACAGGAGGTCCTGCAGTAGTCAGGGTCGCAATGAACAGCGGAAAAAAAGTCATTGCTGCCGGACCGGGGAATCCTCCCTGTGTTGTTGATGAAACCGCCGATCTGGCGAAAGCCGGCAGAGATATCGTAAACGGCGCAGGTTTTGATAACAATGTCATTTGCATTTGTGAAAAGGAAATTATCGTGGTAGCTTCCGTTGCCGATCGCTTAAAAGAAGAATTGAAGAAAAACGGAGCCTTCGAGTTAACGGATTCCCAGATTAAAAAATTAACGGAAACGGTTATCTCTGATCCCGGAGGTCCAGGGAAAGAGGGATCCGCAAATAAGAAATATATCGGCAGGAATGCAGATTTTATTGCAAGAGCCATCGGAATTGAAGTGCCGCAATCAACCCGGCTGCTGCTATGTGAAGTTGGCCGGGAACATCCACTGGTATGGACTGAACAGCTGATGCCCGTGATGCCTCTGGTACGGGTAAAAGATGTCGATATGGCCATTGATCTTGCTGTTGAGTGTGAGCACGGCTTCAGGCATACGGCCATCATGCACTCCCTCAATATTGCAAAACTCACCAAAATGGCCAAAGCAATGAATTGCTCGATTTTCATCAAGAATGGTCCAAGCTATGCCGGGCTTGGCCATGGCGGCGCGGGCTTTGCATCTTTTACGATTGCAAGCCCTACCGGAGAGGGCGTTACCAGAGCCAGAACCTTCACCCGGGAAAGGCGGTGTACGCTGGTCGATTATTTCAGGATTTTGTAAAGGGAGAAGATTGGCAAACAGAGAAAAATTATCGAAAAATCTGTCAGAGGCTGCTAAAAAAGAGGTGTAAATATGAAATTAGGAAGAGTCACCGGAAGGGTTGTCAGTACGAAGAAAGTGGAATCGTTTGAAGGCATAAAACTTCTGTTGGTTCAGCCGGTGGATGAACAATTAATTCCTTACGGCGACCCCATCGTTGCATTCGATACCATTCAGGCTGGCACGGGGGAGCTGGTGTATTATGAAACAAGTAAAGAAGCCGGGAGGGTTCTTGAAACACGAATGAACCCATGCGATGCGGCAATTGTTGGCATCGTTGACAATATTTATATGACCGATAAATTATGATACTGGCAAAGGTTACCGGCAATGTTGTTTCGACCATCAGGGCTGCAGGGTATGATTCGAGAAGGATCATGGTTGTTCAGCCCATCACCCCGGCAGGAAAACACATAGGAAAATCATTTCTGGCAATTGATGCAACTCAGGCCGGAACCGGAGATACAGTATTGGTCCTCGAAGAAGGAGGCTCAGCAAGATTGGTTCTGGAAGAACCGGAAACATTTACTGTCAAGTCTGTTATAGCCGGAATTGTTGATGAAATTCACCATGATGCTAATTTGTAAATTACCTTGAGAAGGTTAAAGAAATACAGACGCATGACAACAGGTCAGGATAAACAACATGAAAAAGGTACTCAAATGAATATCAGAGGTATAGCCATCGGCGCTGATCACGGGTCGTATGAGGCGAAGGAAATGTTGAAGCGATATCTTGAAAGCGCGGGCTATAAAATAATCGATGTTGGAACAAACAACAGCACGGTTAAAGTGGACTATCCCGATTTTGCCTTAGCGGTTGCCAGAAAAGTCGTAAGCGGTGAATGCGAACGCGGAATCATGCTGGATGCTGCGGGAATAGGTTCTTCAATGGTTTGCAACAAAGTACACGGAATCAGAGCAGCGCTTTGCTGGAGTCAGAAAACAATCATTAACAGCCGGGAACATAATAATGCAAATGTACTGACAATGGGCACTTCACAGCATCCTAAGGAAGAATTGTGCGTCATGGCAAAACTGTGGCTTGAAACAAAATTTGAGGGAGGAAGGCACTGGCCGCGTATCAATAAAATGATGTCAATAGAAAGGGAAGGAAAATAATATGGATCAAAATGAATTGATTGACAGAATTACCAGGGAGGTAATGCAAAGACTTAATCTGAAATCGGAAACCTCCGGGAATAGTGTGCCGAACATTGTTTCCGCCTCCGGCTCCAATCACAGAATAACAGCGGCTGAAGTTGCCGGCTACATTGATCATACCCTTTTAAAACCGGAGGCTGTTGTTTCGCAGTTTAACCAACTTTGCGATGAAGCTGTTAAATATAAGTTTAAATCGGTGTGTGTGAATTCATCCTGGGTGCCTTTTGTGGCGAAAAAACTGAGGGGCACGGGGGTGAAAATATGTTCGGTCATCGGATTTCCCCTGGGGGAGATGGATACCCGGAGTAAGGCTTTTGAGGCAAGAAATGCAATCGGCAACGGCGCAGAGGAATTGGACATGGTGATCAATGTAGGCGCTTTAAAATCGGGAAATTTAAAGTTGGTTGAAGAGGATATCCGGGCCATCAGGAGGGCATGCAGAAGTACGACCATATTAAAGGTGATCCTGGAAACCGGTTTGCTGACTGATGAGGAGAAAATTATCGCCTGTGAAATATCACGGAAAGCAGGCGCCGATTTTGTGAAAACAAGTACAGGATTTTCAGGCAGCGGCGCAACAATTCATGATGTTGCCTTAATGCGCAGGATTGTCGGCCCGCAGATGGGTGTAAAAGCCAGCGGCGGTATCCGGAATTTTGATCAGGCAGTGGCGTTGATCAATGCAGGCGCCAACAGACTTGGTTGCGGCGCCAGCGTAGAGGTTATCTCAGGCGGGGAATCAAAGGGAAATTATTAATTACCAGTTGTTTGTTGAAATCAGAAACTGAAACTCAATCCAAGGCTTGGCATGAGTGGCAGTTGATCGACACGGGAATAAGAAACCCGGTCGAAATAGAAAATATTCTGTTGATTCAGTGCGTTGGTTACGCTCAGGTTAATCTCAAACCTGGTGGTTTTCCCCAGAAAAAAGATCTTTTTTAAATTAAGGTCAAGGCGACTGTAATAAGGTAGCCTGCCTATGTCATAATCAGCGTAAAGGATTCCAAGTGAGCCATTTGCAGTAGTGTAATTGGTGCCCATGTTGGCAAAATTGACTTGTTCGTAGAATCCGCCGGTTTGGGTAAAGGGAAACCCGGAGCCGTAATTATATCTGACATCCACTTCCCAACCGTTGCGTTTTCCCCAATTGAAGGTCGAAACAATGTTCAGGTTGTGCCTGCGGTCGTAAGGCGGAACAAAATCATTCAATCCATCGCTTCGATGTATATATCCAAGCGAATAGGTGATCCAAAAATGGATTTTTTTCCAATCATATTTCACCGAGAAATCGACGCCTTCGGCATCCCCGGTTTCATAAGCAAAATCCTTCTTGTAATAATCAGGAACTTTCGCATTCTCAGGCGTGTCGTCGTACAGTTTATTCCGGTTGATAGCTGTAAGCAGGGTATAGTCCTTATAATACCCCTCGATATTCACCGACAGGTTTGTAAACAGATCCCATTCAAATCCAAGAACGGCCTGATAACATTTCTGTAGTTTGTTTGTCGGGCTGGTGATGAAGCCGTAAAAGAGGTTCACCACATCTTTGTCATAGGTGGTGCTGATCAGGTTCTGTGAGTAAGCACCTCCCGCCATTTTCATGCGGAAATTCTTGGCAACGTTGTATTTGATTGCCAGTCGCGGTTCTAATGATCCTGTAGAAATGGAGGCATAATACTGAAACCGGAGACCGGGTTCGATAATGAATTTTCCGGGCAGCCATTTATATTTTAAAAAGAGTGCGGCTTCAGTGGAATTCTGAGTGAAATCAATTTTCCGGTTGACAATGTTATAGAAATCCAGAATGGTTTTATAACCAGACAGTTCAAGCCCGTATTTCAGAGAATTCCGGCCAATAAAATAGGTGAAATTCAATCCTCCGTTAAATCCTGAGATCGAACTTGACCTGGGGGATTTGTCAACTTCCTGCAGCTCGATTTTATAGTTTGAATAGGCGAAGTTGCCTTCGATCAAAACCGAACTTCTCCCGGGAATAGCGAGAAAAGTGAGGCCTCCGCCGTAGGATTTCCAATTGAAATCCTGCAGGACTTTGTAAGTAACCTGGTCTGTAAAATTAAAGCCGAAAATATTCACCTTACTTCCGTTCGATGCATTGACCGCTATTTTTCCATAAATATCCAGGTAATTAAATGGAAGCCCGTTTTCATCAATGTACTTGTAAAAAATCTGACTCGACTGCGCAAGATAAGAATTTTTAACTGACAAGAGGAATGTTGCACTGGCATCATCCTCGGTTTTTTGTTTGTGAATTGGCCCTTCGATGAGCGCTTTGGCGCCAAACGTCGTAACGTCGAATTTTCCTGCAATCCGGTTCTTGTTTCCGTCACGGGTCGTTACATCCATCACAGATGAAAGCCTGCCGCCGTACTCGGCGCCGAATCCGCCGGTATAGACATCCACATTTTTCAGGATATCCACATCGAAAACAGAAAACAGTCCGATGGAATGGAAAGGATTGTAAACGATCATCCCATCATACAGGACTTTATTCTGAATCGGGGGACCGCCACGGATATACAACTGGCCACCCTGGTCGCCTGAGAAAATGACGCCGGGAAGAATCTGCAGGTATTGTGCAAGATCAGGCTGACCGCCAATGGTGGGAATTGACTGAATCTCCTTTGGCGTTATTTTAATAATACTGGTTTGTGTTTCCCTGACCTTATCCTGGCGGGCCGCTGAAACGCTGATCTCATCCAGTTGAACCGTTGACTGTGTCAGATAGAGTTTTTTTGACAACATATCATTGGCTTTCACTGTGATGGGTATCTTTAAGGTGTCGAATCCGACATAGGTAACCATCAGAAAATAATCTCCGGGAGGAATTTTGGTGATGGCAAAATATCCGTTTGCATCGGTTGGGGCCCCAATGGATGTTCTCAGGAAATAAACGTTTGTAAACAGAACCGGTTCCCCGGTAGACTTTTCGTAAACAAAACCGCGGATGGAACCATTTTGAGCCAGCAGAATTGCGTGGGATAGCGAGAATAGCGTTATCAGAAAAACGACGATCAATAATCTTTTCGGAAGCTTCATAAATGGTCGATGCTTGAATCAAATCTAATGAGCAAAAGTAGGGATAATCCTCGGGGAAAAAAAACGAAAACACTTTTCCGGGAAAACCCTATGTTGGAAAAATATTCTTATTTTTGTCCAAGTTCAATTACCTTTTTAAATCTAAATATGCAGAAGCTACTGTTATTGGGAGACGAAGCCATCGCACAGGCTGCCCTGGATGCTGGTTTGTCGGGCATTTATGCCTATCCCGGAACTCCTTCAACTGAAATTACGGAATTTGTTCAGAATTCAAAATTTGCAGCGGAAAACAACATCCATTCGAGCTGGTCTGTGAATGAAAAAACAGCCATGGAATCGGCATTGGGCATGTCTTATGCAGGCAAGCGTACCATGGTTTGCATGAAGCATGTCGGTTTAAATGTTGCTGCCGATCCCTTTATCAATTCAGCTATTACCGGCGCGAATGGAGGGATATTGGTGGTTGCTGCCGATGATCCTTCCATGCATTCCTCCCAGAATGAACAGGATTCACGGTTTTACGGAAAGTTTGCCCTCGTCCCGATTCTTGAACCAGGTGATCAGCAGGAAGCCTATGACATGGTTCATTATGGATTTGACTTTTCTGAAAAATTTAAGGTGCCGGTTTTAATGCGCATCACGACCCGAATGGCTCACTCACGCTCTGGTGTAGTGAGGAAAAAGGAAGTCAGAGCACAGAACGAATTGAAAATGCCTTCGGACCTCAGGCAATTTGTCCTGTTGCCCAATATTGCCAGAAAACGTTATAAGAACCTGCTCAGGGATCACGCTTCATTTATCACGGAGTCAGAATCTTCCCCTTTTAACAAGTATATCGACGGGCCTGATAAATCATTGGGCATTATTGTCTGCGGAATCGCTTACAACTATCTGCTGGAAAATTTTGCCGACCGCCATGTGCCATTTCCGGTGCTGAAAATCGGGCAATACCCTCTGCCGCATAATCTGGTTGAAAAAATGGCAGACGAATGTGATGAAATTCTCGTAATCGAAGACGGGTACCCCATCATCGAAGAGTTGTTGAAGGGCTACCTCGGAAGGGGCCTGAAAGTCAAGGGCCGTCTCGACGGGACACTCCCGCGCGATGGCGAACTTAACCCTAACCTTGTTGCGGTCGCGCTGGGAAAAGAGGATACTTTTGGTTTGCCTGTGCCTGATCTTGTTGTTGGCCGTCCACCTTCCTTGTGCAGCGGATGTCCGCATATCGACTCCTATTATGCGCTGAGTGAAACATTGAGTGCATTGTCCAATGGCAGGGTGTTTTCCGACATTGGCTGCTACACCCTGGGTGCCCTGAAACCTTATGAAGCGATCAATTCCTGTGTGGATATGGGAGCTTCGATCACCATGGCCAAGGGCGCTGCTGATGCCGGCCTGATCCCGGCTGTTGCCGTAATCGGGGATTCCACCTTTACCCATTCGGGCATGACCGGATTGCTGGATGCCATCAATGACAAGTCGCCGATTACCATCATGATTCTTGACAATGGCACAACTGCGATGACAGGGGGACAGGATTCTCCCGGATTCGGCAAAATTGAAGATATTTGTAAGGGGCTTGGGGTGGAGGAGGCCCATATAAGGGTTTTGAAACCGTTGAAAAAGTACCATGATGAAAATGTTGCCATCATGAAAGAGGAACTTGCCTATCGGGGAGTCTCCGTGATCATTCCCCGGCGTGAGTGTATTGTGGCCATTGATAAGCGTATGCGTGATAAATTCAAGAATAAGTAAATCTGTATATTGATGAAAAAGGATATTATACTGGCCGGGGTAGGTGGACAAGGAATCATCTCAATTGCCTCCATCATCGGCTATGCTGCGCTGGAGCAAGGCATGTTTCTCAAGCAATCTGAAGTTCACGGCATGAGCCAGCGGGGAGGGGATGTGATGTCGAACCTTCGGATTTCACATCACCAGATAGCCTCTGACCTGATCCCTTTTGGACAGGCAGATATGATTATTTCGATCGAACCACTGGAATCGCTCCGTTATCTTCCCTATCTTTCAGGTGAAGGATGGGTCATCACCAATATTCGTCCGTTTAACAACATTCCCAATTATCCGGATATCGACAAAATAATGGAGGAAATTGGGAAGGTGCCACATCATATCGCTCTTGATGCGGATGCAACAGCTAAGGAGGCAGGTTCAGTCAAAGCCACCAACATTGTCATTCTTGGCGCTGCTTCTCCGTTCCTCGGCATGGCGTATGAAAAACTGGAAGATGCCATTCGCTTTATCTTCCGTAAAAAGGGAGATAAGATCATAGAACTTAATTTAAATGCGCTAAAGGCCGGTCGCAATTTTGCCGATCAGAATATGTAAAATTTTCTTTGTACCTTTGCAAGCTATTTTTTTACAGAAACACAGACAAATGAGGATTTTACAGCGTAAATTAGCCCACTATACGGAACCGCAGAAAGTTGAGAAGATGGGTATTTATCCATTCTTCCGTATGATTGAATCGGATCAGGATACTGTGGTTACCATGAATGGCAGGAAAGTGCTGATGTTCGGTTCGAATAGTTATCTGGGGTTGACCAACCATCCTAAGATCAAGGAGGCCGCGATAAAGGCGACTGAAAAGTATGGAACGGGCTGCGCAGGGTCCCGTTTTTTAAATGGCACGCTCGATATACATATCGAACTTGAAAATAAACTGGCAGAGTTTGTCGGAAAACAATCAGCGTTGGTTTATAGCACCGGTTTTCAGGTGAACCTGGGAGTTATTCCTACCGTGACCGGCCATGCGTCGATCATTGAAGCCACCCGCTTGTCATTTGCCAAGGTGCTCAAATTTCGTCATAATGACATGCATTCACTGGAATCTGTTCTTAAAAAGTGTGAACCAGGCCGGATTAAACTCATTGTTGTTGACGGTGTTTTCAGCATGGATGGCGATATTGCCAAACTTCCTGAAATCGTGAAGCTGGCCGAAAAGTATGAAGCCACCATCATGGTGGATGATGCACACTCCATTGGCGTGCTTGGTCATCATGGTGCAGGCACGGCCAGTCATTTTGGACTGACCGATAAAGTTGACCTGATCATGGGTACATTTTCAAAATCATTGGCTGCTTTGGGTGGTTTTATTGCCAGCGATTTTGAAACTATTAACTATATCAAACATCATTCCCGTACTCTGATATTCAGTGCATCAGCAACACCTGCTTCAGCAGCGGCAGTGATTGCGGCACTTGAAATCATCAGAGATGAACCCGAACGAATCGAGCATCTTTGGGATGTAACCCATTATGCCATTGATAATTTCCGACGACTCGGATTTGATATCGGCAACACGGTAACCCCCATCATTCCATTGTATATCCGTGATAAACTCAAAACACTTACCATCACCAGGATGTTGCTTGATGAAGGAGTTTTTGTGAATCCGGTTGTAGCGCCTGCTGTTGACAAGGACAATACGTTGATCCGCTTTTCCCTCATGGCGACCCATACGAAAGAACAAGTTGATGTTGCGTTGGAGAAATTTGAGAAACTGGGGAAGAAGCTCCACATTATCTCAAAATAACCCTGATGACAAAATCCAGCCAGATCGAATTAAAGAAGGTAGTTACAAAAAAGGATCTCAGACGATTCATTGCTTTTCAAAATCAACTCTATAAAGGAAATAAATTCTGGTGTCCTCCCATGCGGCTGGATGAGATGAATACACTAAGCAGGGACAAAAACCCTGCTTTTGAATTTTGTGAGGCAGAGTATTGGATCGCTTACCGGGGGAAGGAAATGGTGGGCCGCATTGCCGGAATCATCAATCATAAAGCCAATGAGCGATGGAATGAAAAAAATGTTCGTTTCGGATGGATTGATTTTGTGGATGACCTTGACGTTTCGCAGACTCTGATAGAAACAGTTACTGAATGGGGGCGTTCAAAGGGAATGACCAGTATCCATGGTCCGCTTGGTTTCTCTGATATGGATAATGAGGGCATGCTCATCAAGGGGTTCGATGAACTGGCAACACTTGCATCCATATACAATTATCCCTATTATGTGAAGCACATGGAAGACCTGGGCTTCCAGAAGGCCGCTGACTGGGTGCAATATGAATTTGAAATTCCACCGGCCATTCCTGAAAAGGTTGACCGCTTGTCGCTGCTTGTCCGGGAGAAATATAAACTGCGACTGGTCAAAGCTGAAAAATCAAAGGATTTGCTGCCCTACGCACCCAAAATGTTTCAAACGCTGAACGCTGCATTTAGCGAACTTTATGGTTATACTGCCCTAACCCAGAAACAGGTTGATATGTATGTAAAAGCCTATTTTGGCTTTGTCAGGCCTGAATTTGTTTCTTTCGTGGTTGACGAAAAGGACGACGTGGTAGGATTCGGAGTTTCACTGCCATCTCTGACAAAGGCCCTCCAGAAATGCAACGGGAAGCTATTCCCCTTCGGATTCCTCTACCTCTTGTTTGCCATGAAAAAGAACGACACCATTGATATGTACCTTAACGGCGTACGGCCTGATTATCAGTCGAAAGGGGTGAATGCACTCTATTATAATGAAATGCACCGGGCATATATCAAGTACGGTATTAAAAAAGCAATTACAAACCCTCAGCTGGAAGACAATGCCAAAGCGCTTACCATTTGGAAGAACTTTAATGGCAGGCAGCATTTGACGAGGAGGTGCTGGATAAAGCACTTTTAACCTCAAAACATACCACCATGTCATCAATCCTTATTACCGGCGCCAGCGGATTCATTGGCAGCTTTCTTGTAGAGGAAGGACTGAAGCAGAATTTTGAAGTATATGCCGGTGTACGCAAATCGAGTTCACATGGTTATTTACAGGATAAGCGCATTCATTTTCTCGAATTTGATTTTTCAACCCGGGAAAAGGTTCTGGCGACGCTGGAAGAGTGCAAGCGTAATAATCTCAGGTTTCAATATATCGTACACAACGCAGGACTTACCAAAGCACAGAAAAAGGAGGATTTTTACAACGTCAATTGCAGGAATACGATTCATTTTATTGAGGCGCTGATCGAATCGGACATGGTTCCTGAAAAGTTTTTATTTATCAGCAGTCTGGCGGCTTACGGGCCAGGCGATCCTCATTCCGGGGAACCTGTGCGCAATATCCATGAACCAAAACCCATCGAACTCTACGGAAAAAGCAAGCTTGAAGCCGAGCGCTATATCACATCACTAAAAAATTTCCCCTGGCTCATCGTCAGGCCTACCGGTGTTTACGGGCCGAAAGAGAAGGATTATTTCGTGTTTTTTCAGACCATCAACCGGGGAATGGAACCCTACATCGGATTCAGAAAGCAGGTTTTAACGTTCATTTATGTACGTGACCTTGTTCGTCTGATCTACCTGGCCCTGGCTTCTGCACATGTGAATAAGGCGTGGTTTGTTTCAGACGGGAATGAATATCCGTCGGAATTGTTCGCTGCCATCACGAAAAAGGCGCTTGGAAAGAAAACGATCCGGTTTACCGTTCCTCTTTTTGTGGTTAAAGCCATTGCGACAATCGGTGAACGTGTTGCCGGACTGTGGGGAGCGATTCCTACCCTGAATACCGACAAATACAATGTTTTAAGCAGCACCAACTGGCGATGCGAGGTTGAGCCCCTTGAACGTGACTTTGGTTTTAAAGCTGAATACGATCTTGAAAAGGGAGTTCACGAGACCCTGGAATGGTATAAAAAGGAAAAATGGCTTTGACATGAGCGAACTTTTCATCAGAAAGGTTTCAAGTTTAGGAGACCTGAAAAAATTCGTTGCCTTTCCGTTTCAATTATATAATGGGAATAAATTTTGGGTTCCCCCATTGAAGTTTGATGAAATCAATACGCTTCACAAAGATAAAAATCCGGCCTTTGAATACTGCGAAGCAGAATACTGGCTTGCTTACCGTGATAACAAACCGGTAGGCCGCATTGCCGGGATTATCAACCACAAAGAATCTGAACACTGGAATACACGTCTGGCAAGGTTTGGCTGGATTGATTTCACAGATGATCACGAGGTGTCGCGTCTTTTGATTGCGACCGTGGCAGAATGGGGAAGGGAACACGGCATGACCGGATTGCATGGGCCTTTGGGATTTACCGATATGGATCCTGAAGGCATGCTGGTTGAAGGATTTGACCAGATATCAAGCCTTTCGGCCATCTATAATTTCCCCTACTACAATGATCACATGGTGCAAATGGGTTTCCGCAAGGCGACCGACTGGGTTCAGTTAGAGATAAAAGTTCCCACTGAAATTCCTGAGAAGATCGAAAGAATGACACGGATCGTGATGCAAAAGTATGATCTGCACCTTCTAAAGCCGCGCAAAGCCCGGGATATCAGGCCCTACGCCGTGAAGATGTTTGCCATGTACAATGACGCTTTTCGGGATTTGTATGGTTTTACCATGCTGTCGAAAGAACAGATGGAAGAGTACACCAAACAGTATTTTGGTTTTATCAGGCCGGAATTTGTATCTCTGGTATTGGACTCAAAGGATGATGTCGTCGGATTCGGGATCACAATGCCCAGCCTCTCTCTGGCGCTTCAAAAAGCCAGGGGTTCTTTGTTCCCCTTTGGATTCATCCATCTTTTACGTGCCATGCGGAAAAACGATACAGTCCATATGTATCTGGTTGGAGTTCGCCCCGATTACCAACTTAAAAGCGTTGTCGATCTGGAAAAATTATGAAGGACGGATAAATATCCGAAGACGATGCTGGATCAGGTAATTTTCTATAAACCGCGAAGACGCCAAGGCGCAAATATTTGAAAATGAATGGGATCATTCTTCGCGTCTTTGCGTCTTTGCGGAAAAAGTTTGACTTTATAATTTCAGTTTAATACCGATATTCAATTCAACATTGCTGAAAGTGGTCGATATTTTTGGATATTTATTAGGACTGGTCTTTGGAATCGTTTCATCGTCATTGTATTCCTTTTCATAAGTCCATTCTTTGTCGCGGATATCGGCTGTTGGCAGCTGATCCACTCCGTCGTAGGTATATGTCTTATATTTCCCTTTCGTCGGTGCATAATTGATCCCGTTGAAAACAAGTTCCCCGAAAAAAACCAGTTTCTCGCTTAAACTAAAATCAGCTCCGGCAGCTGCTGTGA
>JAPLDG010000198.1:12422-17694 GCA_026391845.1 Bacteroidota bacterium
TGAACCCAAAGGCTACCCCACCGGATATTTTCGCAGTGGACTCAGAGCTGTGTGTCGCTTTGAGCACCTCCCCGTTGGTGGAAGATGAGGATGTGTACTTTTGAGAAATCGAGGGCATAATTCCCACAATCATTCCCAGTCTCGCATATGGATTGAGCTTTTCGAGCCCCGGAGTAATTACCAGAGCAGGAACAATCTGCAACATCATCCCTGAAATTTTCCCCTCGGATGTGTAATCGGAACTTGAGTTAGTGGACGTATAGGTGGTTTTTTTGCTGAGCCCGATGAACTCATTAACCCCCAGTTCAATTCCGACATATTTGGATAACATATACCCGGCGGCAAGATTTACATTAAAACCACCGCCCATGGCGTTTGATTTAATTACAAAATCATGGGAAGTAGAGGTATATGTTTCATCTGCCCAAATATCACCACTGTACTGTTTGAGGCCAACGCCACCACCGACTCCGAGGCGGATGTAAGCGTTTTGTGCATGTACCATACTTGCTGTCATGCAGATAGCAAATATCATTGCATAAATCTTTTTCATACGATTTGTTTTTAATTAGTGTTTAATGATCATTTTTGAAAATAAAGTAAAAAGTAGGGTAAAAGTAATCATTTTTTAATTCAATCAAATTTTTATAAAAAAAAAGGCTGCGTTTCGGCAGCCTTCTTTTCTAAAGATAAACCTGTTACTTTGTTTGGGGTTCCCACCACAATTTGGTAGTCATTTGATCGCCACCGGTTAAAGCAGCAGCTGCAGCATTAACACTGGATGCGTTCACGGTATATTCCTGTTGCGGATAGGTCATACGCTTGGGAACAGTTGTAATATCAATCAAGGGTTCGAATTTGAATTCATCCCCTGTGGCTACGTCCGTATAAGAAATTTCCCATGGTTTCAGGAGAAATGCAGGTTCCCCGGTTCTGTTGTACTCAGCCCATGCCTGGTATCCCTGGTTGTACAGAGCCAGGTATTTCTGGCCGAGCACGGTGGTTTTATTGGCAGGAGGCAAAGCAGTCAGGAAGGTTTCCATGGTCGCCAGGTAGTTATTGAATTTGGTGTCATCCCATCCTTCAAGAGATCTGCAGACGGTTGCCCAATGTACAATCGAAGCACGCGTGCCATCAATATATTCTGCCTGGGAAAAACCTTTAAGCTCTGACAGCATGAATTTTACCTCGGCAACTTCCATAAATACCGGTGCGAATTTTGGATTTAAAATGACAATGGCCCAGGAAGGAGAATAAGTTCCATTACCATACCAGGTTGCGCATTTTCCTCTGTAGGGTGAGTTTTGAGCAGATTTCAGACCATAGGGCATTCCAATATATTTACCACTCCTCGGCCTTGAATAGATCTGAAGACGCGGGTCAATGATACCTTTAAAAGGATTGATTTTGTTGTTTACGGTATCATCCACCCCTTTGAGCATGTTGATAAGGGTTTTGCAGGTGGTAAAGTCATTGCGTGCAGAAGTGTAGAATGCATCATACATGGGTGAGTTCATGGTTCCGCCGCCGGGATATGCCACTGCAGCATTATCGGCGTTGCTGGTCATGAAACCATCTTCTCCGACTTCGGCAAGAATGGCATTGGCAGTCTTATACTGGGGCGATTCTGTGCCCGACATGCGTAAGGCAATACGGAGACGGAGCGAGTTTGCAAATTTCCTCCATTTGTCCATATCTCCGCGGAAGATCACGTCACCTGAGGAAAAACCAGCGCCACCTTCGTCGATCATCGCTACTGAATTTTCAAGATCTTTGAGCATTGCTGTATAGATAGCTTGTTGACTATCATACGTTGGATTCGGTACGGAGAGAGCAGGATCAATGTTCCCTTGAAAAGCTTGACTGTAAGGGATGTTGCCCCAGGTATCGGTCATGATCTGCATGGCCCAGACCTTCAGGATGGTAGCTACTGCGATCTGGCTGCTATTGGCGCCATACAGTGCGGCTTTCGGAGCCTCAACCGGGTCGGTGTTCAGGCGAATGATTTCAACCAGGTTCATCACATCATGGTATATCAGCCGCCAGTATTGGTTGTTGATATTCTGACGAATGGCATAACGGTCTTCGTCAGTATAGGTACGCTGGCACCAGTATTGTGCATACAGGTTGCTCTGGCGGCCGCTCCACCACTCATCATAGATATCGTCGGCAAGCCCTTTCATCGCGGCAGTCAACAGGGTAGGCGTCGAAACCTCAGCAGGTTGGTTGGGATTCTCATTGATCTTGTCAAAGTTCTTGGTGCAGGAAATGACCAAAAGCACCAAAAAGATCCCAAGTGACAGTTTTATTATTGTTTTCATATTTTGTTCCTTTTTAGATTAAAAGTTAAAGCCTATATTGAAACCAAAGGTTCTTGTGGCTGGCAAACCGGCCCCTTCAATACCCTGGACGTTTCCTGAACTGGTGTTCGTTTCAGGATCGATACCCACCATGGCTGTTCCCCAGGTAGCGAGGTTTCTTCCGAAGAGACCTACTTTCAGGTTCTGGATCGGACCTGTAAGATTGGCAGGGATGGTATAGGATAAAGTAATTTCACGTAATTTAATATAGCTTGCATCGAGCACATTTTGCATGGCAGGGCCGGAAAAATGGCCGGTAGTCCAGGTATATGCATCAATGTTTGTTGTGTTCGTTCCGGTTACCTGGGCTGTTCCGTCGGCATTGTACATTACATTCCCTTCACCGTCGTATTTTGCTACAGTACCATCGATCACAATACCGTTTTCGCGGATTCCGTTTTCAGCTGAGGCAGCGAGGATTCCCGTATAAGTACCCCACATTTTGGTGGTGGAGAAGAAGTTTCCGCCTTGTTGAATGTCAATCAGAACCCTCAGGTCGAACCCGAAGATTTTGAATTCATTGCCAATACCCATGTTCCAGTCAGGAAGAACGCTTCCCAGTGATTTAACGCCGGACTTCAGGTAGCTACCATTAGAGCCAACAACTTTGTTTCCATTTTGATCGTAAACATAGTCGGTGCCCATAATCTGGCCATATTCCTTGCCAACTTCAGCATTTACGGTAACAAGGAAAGGAGCTGTGCCTAACTGCAGGTTATCAATTCCAGGATACAATTCAACAACCTGATTGGTGTTCTTGGCAAAATTTGCAGTGATTGTCCAGTCGAAAATTTTCTTCACCCGAACAACGTCTGCGGAGAGGAAAATTTCAAAACCTTTGTTCGTAATTTCACCAGCATTCAATACCTGGAAGGAGTATCCGGTTGCGCCGGAAACAGCTACAGGAATAATCTGGTTTTTAGAAGCCTTATTATAGTAGGTAAAGTCTAAACCGAGGCGGTTGTCCAGAAACTTTAATTCAGCGCCTAACTCCCAGGAACGGGTCATTTCTGGTTTCAGGTTAGGATTGTTCAAAGTAGCAGGTAAGCCGTAAAGGCCATCGGGGGTGAAATGGTACGGGTAACCGTTTGGATCGGCAAAATTTACATAGCTCAAAGTGGTTCTGTAAGGATCGGCATCGTTACCAACCTGCGCCCAGCTGCCTCTGATTTTTCCAAAGGTCAGCCATTTGGCTTGCTTGATGGCAGACAATTCTGAGAACACCCAGCCCAATGATACGGATGGGTAGATATACGAATTCTTTCCATCCGGAAGGGTTGATGACCAGTCATTTCTCAGGGTAACATCCAGGTAAATCATGCTTTTCCATCCCAAAGATGCGCTGCCGTATAACGAATTGATGCGTTTCCAGCTCTTGGTGTTGAAGGCGGCATTAGTAAGTGAATTTCCCAGGTTATAAAGTTCAGAGATGATCAATCCGCCCACTGTGGTGCCGGAGATAATTTTATAATTCCTGTCCATCATATTGCCACCGAAATTGGCATTCAAACGCCAGTCGGTTCCAAAACTCTTGTCAACCAGGAAAAGGAATTCAGCATTCATTTCAGAGTTGGTGCGTGTTTGCTGACGATAGAATGACTGAGAAGCAGATCCAACGGCAACTCTCTCTTCGGTTAAGAATGAATAGTAGTCGAGATTGAATTTGCCCTGAGCCTTTAACCAGCTGGTGATTTGCCATGAAGCGCCAACATTACCATAAAAACGATCTCTTTTGTCATTCTGGTAGTTCATATTACGATCCCAGTAAGGATTGTTTGAAAAGGCGATCGTTGGGTCATCCATGGAAGAACGGTTCCAGGATCTCTGGGTTCCGTCGGGATTGATGTAACTTTTGGCCATATCCTGGTCAAGCTGACGCTGTCCCCACTGGTTGAAACGTTCAATCGGGTTAATGTCTCCGTATCCGGTTTCGGAACGGCCTTTGGCTTTTGTAGAGATATAATTGATGTCAGAGAACGCTTTGATGTTTTTGTTCAGATTGGCCACAGCGCTCAGATTAACAGTATATTTATCCAGGGTTGAATTGGGCATGTAACCGGTGGAATTATATGTTCCGAGGGCCAGACGAACCTGAGCCGCATCATTTCCGCCCGAGAAGGCGAGGTTGTTTGTCCAGCCAATACCGGTTTTGAAAAAATCCTTAACGTCATGAGCCGGTGTTTTCCATTCGATCGACTTGCCGTAATTTTCGGTATCCCATTCATCAAAACTATAGTATGGACGGTAATAAATAGGTTGGTTATAATATTGACTCCCTTCCGGAACGGTGATACCGTAGTCTTCCAGGAATTTACCAGCCGTTGTCGTGTATTTTGGACCGAAACTTTCGTCAATGCTGTAATCCATGCCGAGATCGAATGAATTATAAGCATTTCCGTCGCCATCGATGCCGGGAATTTTATAGTATCCTGAATTATCAGTATACGTTTTCATTTCCCAGTTTGAAGGATCCAGGCCTCCGTTACCTCCGCCATATTCATTCTGATATTTTGGAAGATAGGCAATTTGCTCAAAACTCATACCGGTACTGAATTCAATACCAATTTGTTTTCCTTTTTGGATACTTCCTTTTTTCGTCGTAATCAGGATAACACCATTGGCGGCACGGGAACCGTAAAGGGCAGCGGCATTGGCGCCTTTCAGAACGGAAATCGAGGCAATGTCATCAGGATTGATATCCTGAGCCATGTTGCCGTAGTCAAACCCACCCGCACCACGGGCAGTATTTACCGTATTGAAGTCACTGTTGTCAAGAATGGTACCGTCAATAACAAACAGAGGCTGGTTGTTGCCTGAAATCGAGTTGATCCCCCGGATGAGGATACGGGATGATCCGCCCATGTTCCCGGAAGCAGAACTTACCTGCACCCCGGCAATACGTCCTGAAAGTG
>JAPLDG010000234.1 GCA_026391845.1 Bacteroidota bacterium
GTAATCCACTTTTTGAGTGAACCCGTGCTCTTTGTCAAAATGATAAAAAAGTTCACGGTTATATTTGTAAATCAACTCGTTATTTTCGAGTGATTTATCTTCCGTTTCATCTCCGGATTTTTCCATTAGCTAATTTTTTATTAAAAATATTTTCAATTCACACCCTGCGATCAGCTTGTCATCCAAAAAAACCTCCCCCTGAACGATGGTGGCATCGAATACTTCATGCATCACCGTTACCCGTGTGATGATCTCCTGTCCCACCTTTGGAAATCCGGTAATTATCAGGTTCCTGATTCCTCCTATGAAACCTAGCGGAGCTTGTCCGGCTGAATTGCCGGGTTTTGCGCCTACACCCGCAGCGGCAGTTTGTGCCATGTTCTCTATCAATCCGGGTTCGCGAAACTCACCATGCTCGCAAAAAACATTGTCCTCACGAATAAGGAAGGCCGTAACCGTGGTTTTGTCAACGATTTCAATCAACCGGTCAACCATCACCATCGGAGGTTTTTGGGGTATGTTTATTTCTTCAGGTGATGCCATAATGATCCTTTACGTTTTCGCTGACGCATGCGGTTCATCACGGTTGCCACATCTTCATCCGGGAAGACCCATCTGCGGCCTGTACTTTCAGCCCGCTCCTTGAGTGTTCCATAGTTGATATCAGGGGCAATATAATAAACCGGTTCCACCAGGTTGTCCCCTGGTTTTACGATCCCTTCCGCGCAAGCGATTTCATGCAATGCTGTGCCTGGATATATCCGCATCCCGATGAAGGGAAAGAAAACAGTGTTTTCAATGCGTTTGGAGTTTTCAAAACTTTCGTTGATGGTCTCTTCCGTCTCACCATAACCGCCGATGATCATGAAATGACAGAAATAGATGCCGGCCTGATTGCAATACTGTGAAACCCTGACTACCTCATCTACATCAAAATGTTTCCCGTATTTTTTCAGTGTGGTATCGGAGAGTGATTCAGTGCCGAATTCAATATGGGTCAGGCCGGCCTCCGCAAACAATTTCAAATTTTCCAGTGACAAATTATGGGGTGAAAAATAGGCGCCCCAGTGCGTTGGAAGTTTGGCCGCAATCATCTTGTTGGCTAGTTCAACATTGAAATTATTGCTGATGTTGAACACCGAATCGGTAAAAAACACATAATCGATCTTGTGTTTGTCATAAAGCTCCTGCAACGTATGGATGATTTTGTCCGGATCGAGCGTTCGCACGTTATGGCCTTCAATTAGCGGATAGGTGCAATAAATGCATTTGTACGGACAGCCACGTTTTGTCTGTACATTCACCATGCCTGCTTTATCCCAGTAAAACTCAAGCAGTCCGCTATCGAAATTCAGGTCGGGAGTTTTTATAAAGTGCTTGCGGCCATTCACTACAATCTCTTTGTCAATACGGTAAACCAGGCCATCAATGGTTAAATCGGGCAGGCCTGCATCAAGGCTCAGTAAAAAGTTGTAAAGGCTTTCTTCACCTTCTCCCTGGATTCCATAATCGGGCTGATAAAAGGAAAAGAGTTCACGCGGGTAGATGCTGAAAGCTGAACCACCAATGATCAGGATGGAATTTGATATTTCACGTACGATGTCAACAATCAGTTTGTATCCATTGATGAAACTCTCCTGGCTGTAAAAATTCACATCATCGACATTCCTCAGGGAGAGGCCGATATAATCCGGTTGAAATTCGCTGAGGGATTCCCTGAATGACTCAGGGGTGTTGAGGTTGAAATCGAAGATCCGGATCTCGTAATCGGGAAGACGTTCGGTCAGATAGGTAAACAGGTATGATATTCCCAATGGGTAAACCGGATAGGGAGTGGCATAACGGTTTGCTGAAACGAAGAGTAGCTTTTTTCCCGGCATGGTCAGACTTTCATATCAGATGGTTGGATTTCCGGCAGTTTCCAGAAATCGTAATAGTTAAACCATTGAAAGGGGTATTTCCGCAAAATTTCTTCGAATTTCCCGGTATAAATCTTCAGCACTTCACGAAAATTTTCTTCCCTTTGTTTCAGATTGGTGGAAAAAGCAACCCTTTGCAATGGTGTTGCATAAAAGTGATAATGGCTGCTGGTCTCTTTCACTGCAAACACAAACGAAACCGGAACCTTGAATTTAGCGGCCATGTTCACCGGTCCGATGGGAAATGCCGCCTGCCTGCCCATAAAATCGAGGTTGACCGTCTTGTTCCCTTCAAGATATCTGTCGCCATGCATGGCAACGATCTCTTTATTGGCCAGTGCCTGTTTGATCTCAATCAGATGAGAGAAATCATCACGGATCACGATAAAATTGACATTCCGGGTGGTCATTACATCCGACAAATATCCTTTAATCCGCTGATGCTCTGCATCGAATAAAATGATATTGATCCGTTTTTCAAGTCGGTTCAGCAGCTGACCGGCGATTTCCCAATTTCCCACATGCGCACTGACCAGCAATCCGCCATCATACATCTGCCGGAGGTGTTCCTCTCCTTCAAAGTCAAAAGTGAATTTTTGCTGAAATCCGGCCAGCATGGCAATTTTATCCAGTAAAATCTGTCCGAACATAAAATAGTTCCGGTAGATACTGAAGAATGCTTTTGCACGGTTGTACTTCATTATCTGGTGATAGAAATTAAAAATGGCATGAAAGGCATGACCCGATGCCGCCACGAAATAGATGACTACGAATGAGAGCAGAAAATAGGCGAATTGCAGTCCCAGGTATTTCAGGGTCCAGACAAATATTTTATATCCCAGAACTCCTCCCCGGGTTTTGCCTTTCCATGATGACATCTACGATTAATTTGGATTAATGCGTTTGATGATGTAGCTGTAGAAATCCTGAAGTGATTTTACATCGGCCATCTCTTCTGCTTTCATCTTGAATCCGAAATTATTTTCAATGATCACAAACAGGTCAACAAAGTCAAGGCTGTCGATCCCGAGATCTTTTTTCAGGTCGGCAGCAGGGTTTATCTGGGTTTCATCAATTTCAATTTCATCTATCAGGAGTTGGTTTATTTTCCTGATGATCTCATTCTCTTGCATCATAGTTCAACTTTAACCGCTGCAAAAATAATGATTTTTCCGGAAGAAATGCAGGATTAAACTTTACGAATAATCAGGGAGGAGTTTGTTCCCCCAAAACCAAAAGAATTGGAGAGGAATGCGTTTATCTCGCAGGGAGTGGTTTTTGTAGCGATGTTAAGTTTTACCGTAACATCATCCGGGTTTTCCAGATTGATGTTAGGGGCAACGAAACCCTGATTCATCATGATTGCTGAATAGATCACCTCGCTGGCGCCCCCCATCCACATTTCATGGCCTGTCATCGATTTGGTGCTGCTGACAAGGGGTTTTGACGCACCAAACACCAGGTCAATCGAGCTTGCCTCATTTCTGTCGCCTGCGGGAGTGGATGTTGCGTGGGCATTGATATAGTTGATTTCCGAGGATTTTATACCCGCATCGAGGATGGCTTTCTGCATGGCGCGAACGGGGCCATCCACATTGGGCATGGAAATATGTTCACCGTTTGAGGAGAAACCGTATCCGATCACTTCACCAAAAATGGTTGCTCCGCGTTTCATCGCCGATTCATAGCTCTCTATGATCACGGTAGCAGCTCCTCCGCTGGGAACCAATCCGTCGCGGTCGCGGTCGAAAGGTCTTGACGCTTTGGCAGGTTCCGATTCCCGGATGGAAAAGGCGTTCAGGGCATCAAAACTCGCGGTGGATTCAGGGTTGATCTCCTGGGCGCCGCCACATATGATCATGTCCTGCAATCCCTGTTTGATCAGCAGATAGCCTATTCCGATGGCGTGGGAGCCACTTGCGCAGGCGCCGCTGAGGGTGAAATTGACTCCTTTCAGTCTGAATATGACCGATAGGTTCATTGAGATGGTAGAATTCATCGATTGAAAGATGTAACCTGAACCGATCATCATGGTATCTTTTTTCTGCCGCAGAATATCCACCGATTCGACCACAGGAACGGCCGAACTGTCGTTGCCGAAAAGAATGCCAACCTCATGGGCATCGAGGTACGATTGTTCTATCCCTGCATTTTTAAGGGCTTCCAATGTGGAGATGTAGGCGTATTCGCCCTGAACCGGCAGCCCGACCCGCATTCTGCGATCGAGTACCCCTTTCAGCTGAGGCCGCTCCACCATTCCCGTGAGAGCAGAACGGAATCCCATCTCTTTTCTTACAGGATCAAAAATAATCCCCGAAATGCCATGACGCAGTGAATTTTCAACCTCCGGGAGATTCTTCCCGATAACTGAATAGATGCCCATGCCGGTGATAACAACCCTGGTCATGATTTGAATTAAGTATATAAACCACCATTAACATTAATCACAGCACCTGTTATATAAGATGCCTCCTCTGATGCAAGGAACCCCACGATTGCCGCAACTTCTTCCGGCTTTCCAAACCGTCCCATCGGAATCATGGCTTTCAACTGCACTTCATCGAGGTCTTTGGTCATGTCGGTTTTGATAAAACCGGGCGCAACGGCATTGACCGTCACTTTTTTCTTGGCAATTTCCTGTGCAAGCGCCTTGGTAGCGCCGATCACCCCCGCTTTGGCTGCGGAATAATTGGCTTGTCCGGGAAGCCCTTTGAGTCCGGAAAGAGAGACCACGTTGATGATTCTGCCAAATTTATTGACGAGCATATCCTTGATCAGGAAGCGGGTGACATACAGGAAGCTGTGGAGGTTGGTATTCAGGACATCATGCCACTCTTCATTTTTCATCCACATCACCAGAGCATCTTTACGGATGCCGGCATTGTTCATTCAGCTTCCGCCTGATTCGTGTGGTAGTTGATCAGGACGAAAAACCCCATCTCAGCCAGTTTTAGCGAAACTGCCCTTCCGATTCCACGCGAACCACCGGTAATCAATGCATATTTCATCATTCGTTGTTCTTAAATCATCCAATCGTACATTAATCTATCCCTCTACCGGGAACTTTGGTTTATTCTCCAGAATATAGTTTGCGATCTGCTGAATCTCCTTGTATTTGGTGGTATCCTCCGTGAATTTTGGCACGATTTTCCGGAGGTCTTCAAATTTTTTCCGCGAATAGGCCGAAAGTTTTGGCTTGAATTTCATAAAATCGATGGCCTGAAGAATGGCGATCATGTGAATGGACAACACAATGTAGGTATGGTCGATCACCCGTTTTGTCATCATGGCTGCGTTGGTTCCCATGCTTACAATGTCCTGGTTGTCATTGTTGTTGGTGATGCTATGAATGGACATGGGGAAACAGAGTGTTTGATTTTCAGCTACCGTGGAAACTGCTGTGAACTGGACTCCCTGCATGCCCAGGTTGAAGCCCAGGGTTCCCAGGTTGACAAACGGCGGCAGTTTCTGGTTCAATTTGTCGTTCATGAGGTAATTGAGCTGCCGTTCGGCAAGCATTGACAGTTTGGTAACGGCAATTTTCAACTTATCCATTTCAAGGGCAACATAGTCGCCATGGAAATTTCCGCCATGGAACACGTTTTTGGCATCGCTGTCGATGATCGGGTTGTCGTTGGTGGAATTAACCTCATTGATCAGTACCTTTTCGGCATAGAGAATCGTATCAAGGATCGGGCCCAGAACCTGCGGAACACAGCGCAGGGAGTAGTATTCCTGAACTTTATGGGTAAAAACCTCAACCTGTTCGGTTTTTCCGTTGTACAAATGGTCGGCGCGGCGACGGATCAGTTTGCTGTCAACCAGAATTGAGCGCATCATACGAGCCACCTGATTCTGTCCGTAATGCGATTTGACTTTGTTCAGCCCGTCAGAGAAATGATCATCATACGACTCCACGATCTCATTGATCATGGAGGAGGCGAGCACTGCCCAGTCGAGCAGGTTCTTCGCGTGAACGATGTTTATCATGCCGATACCGGTCATGGCAGAGGTGCCATTGATCAGTGAAAGGCCCTCGCGGATATGCATCTTCACCGGGGTCAGTTTTTCTTTTGAAAACACCTCGGATGTTGGCTGCAATGTTCCGTTGTACCATATTTCGCCCTCCCCGATGAGGTTAAGCGCCAGGTGGGCCAGTTGCACCAGGTCTCCGCTGGCGCCAACCCCGCCATGTTCGGGGATATGCGGATTGATGTTTCGGTTGATCAGCTCTTTCAGCAACTCAACCACTTCAACATGAATTCCCGATTTTGCCTGCATGAAAGTATTTAACCTCGCCAGCATGGTGGCTTTGGCATAAATTTCCGGCAGGGGAGTACCACAACCGGCGCTGTGGCTGCGAATCAGGTTGTACTGGAGTTGTAGTTCGTTGTTTCCTTTAATTTTATATTGTGCCATCGGCCCAAGGCCGGTATTGATTCCATAGATTATTTTTCCTTTGGCAAATTCTTTGAGAAACTGATAGTTTGCTTTCACTTTTGCCACCGCCTGAGGGTCGAGTTCAATTTTTTCGTCCAGAAAAAGAATCCTGTAGAAATCGTCGGGTGTAAGTTTCTGTATTCCTACGCGTATCATCGTTTGGTTTGGTTTTACCTGACCGGAATTTCACCTCCGGAAATCAAATTTGCAAAGGTATAATTTTTTTTTGAAAAATTTTGTATCTTTGCACCCCGAAATGGCCCCATAGCTCAACTGAATAGAGTAGCTGACTACGGATCAGCAGGTTGGGGGTTTGAATCCCTCTGGGGTCACTGAATATCAGCCACTTACGAGTAAAATTGTGAGTGGCTTTTTTAATGTTGAATACAATTATCCCCTATAAACGAAAGTCGGAAGTACAAAGTTCGAAGGACAAACGAAAGTGGGAAGGACAAAGTTCGAAGGACGAACAACGGCCGGCTAATCCCAGCCTTTGTACTTCGTCATTCGTCATTCTTTCTTCGTCATTCATTCGTACTTCCTGCTTCGCGTTGTGCCTCACTAAATGTCAGAAGTCAGGAGAGTTTCCACCCCCCCGGATATCCCTCTTGATCCGTGTGAGCGTTTCAACCATTAGTAACGAGATGGGCAACGATTTTCTCAAGTCATCGTTCGATGCTGGCACCTATGAAGCTCAAGAGAAGATCAACATCCGGATCGAAATATTTTGATTGCAATTGTAGTCAATAATTGAATTTAACTTACTTTTACTTTTTGAAGATTTTGCAAGTGTATTCTCGATTATCCTTTATAAATATATTGATTGATCGCGATCATGCCAGTGATGAATTTGGCTGGCAATCAGATTAAATATATTCGAAATATTGCATTGCTAATATTTCTCTCAAAGAACACTGTCAATTTTTTAAACTCGCAAATAGTTTCAGTGAACGAACCCAATGGTTGTTTTTCAATGTTTTATCAAGGGAATCACCTGCCATCAACACTAGGGCTGACTAAAAACAAAGCAAGAAGAGTCACGATGAAAAAGAACAACCAATCAGAGGCGGAAATTCTGCGCCAGAAGGCTGAAGAATTGCTGAAAAAGAAAATTCAGAAAACAGATTCGACATTTTCTGAAATCGGAATGCTGAAACTCATTCATGAGCTTGAGGTACATCAGATTGAGCTTGAATTACAGAATGATGAACTCCAACGTACAAGGGCCATTGCAGATGGTACTGCTCTCAAATGGTTCGGCACTTCTACCGATATCGAGGAAATGAAACGATCAGCAGCAGAGCTGATCAAAGCCAAAGAAGATGCCGAAGAAAGCAGGAACAGATTTCAAAGTATATTTTTTGGCGCACCAACAGGAATAGGTGTTGTAAAGGACAGAGTAATAACCGAGGTTAACCCGAAGTTATTGGAAATTACCGGTTACAGCGAGGACGACCTGATCGGACAAAGTGCGCTGATACTCTATCCTTCGAAAGAAGAATTTGATTATGTCGGTAAAGAGAAATACCGGCAAATAAATGAAACCGGAACCGGCAGTGTTGAAACAAAATGGCGTAAAAAAGACGGAACAATTATAGATATATTACTTTCTTCAAACCCAATCTTTCCAGGAGACTATCACAAAGGTGTAGCGTTTACTGTCGCCGATATTTCTTCACGCAAGTTGTCGGAGTCAATGTTCAGGGACATTGTAGAAAAAAATCCGTTGTCAATCCAAATTCTGAATCTGGATGGATACACGATTCAAACAAATTCGGCACACACCAGGATTTTTGGCGCCATCCCCCCTGCAGACTATTCAATTTTTAAAGACACTCATTTATTACAGCAAGGATTGGGGGAGTTATTTGAACAGATTAAAAACGGGGAAATTGTGCACTTCCCCGATTCATATTTCAATGCCCATGATGTTGACCACTCCTTTCCGGATGTGCTGGCCTGGATAAAAGCCACAGGATTTACTTTGAATGACAGCAATGGCGTACCCGATAGAATAGTTTTAATGCATGAGAATATCACGGTCCGCAAGCACCTGGAATTAATGTTCCAGGATATTATCGATAAAAATCCTTTGTCAATTCAAATTGTTGATAAAGATGGTTATACGATCACCGGGAACCCTGCATATCTTAAACTATTTGGTTCATTCCCTCCTCCAGGCTTTTCAATTTTTGACGACCTCCAGGGTAAAAGCCCGGAGGTAGAGAAATTAATTTTGCTTGCCAAAAGGGGCGAAGTAGTGCATCTTCCTGATATCTATTACAACCCAAAGGATGTCTCCCCCGATAGTCCGGATAATCCGGTTTGGATTCGTGCACTTATTTTCTCAATAAATGATATCATAGGCAAACCGGATCGATTTGTTCTCATGCACGAGAATATCACCGAACGCAAGCAGGCGGAAACCGAAATCCGGTTCCTGAATGAAACTCTTGAACAGCGTATTGCAGAGCGGACCATACAACTCGAAACCGCAAACAGGGAACTCGCATTTCGTGTGAGTGAGTTAGAACAGTTTTCTTATGTTTCCAACCATGATCTACAGGAGCCGTTGCGTAGCCTTATTCAATTCACCCAGCTTTTAACTGAAAAATGTGCAGGTACTCTTGACGAAGAGGGCTTAAAATACATAGAATTTATCAGCAGGTCGGCAGTGAGGATGAGCGCGCTGGTAAAGGACTTACTTGAGTATTCATTGTTGGGGAAAGAGAGTGTAAAGACCATCGTTGATTGCAATAAAATTGTCGATGCGGTTCTTGGTGATTTGGATGATTCCATCAAAGGAAGCAGTGCAAAATTAACTGTTCAGGAACTACCAACCTTTATTGCATTTGAAACAGAGCTGAGACTGCTGTTCCAGAACCTGTTGGTAAATGCGATCAAGTACCAAAAAAAGGACATTATTCCTGAAATTAATATTTCGGCCGAAAGCCGCGAAAAGGAGTGGCTCTTTTCCATCAGGGACAATGGTATTGGCATGGATGAAAAATACAATGAAAAGATTTTCATCATCTTCCAGCGATTGCATAACCGCAATCAATATGAGGGAACAGGAATTGGCCTGGCTCACTGTAAAAAAATAGTGGAAATGCATGGTGGTAAGATCTGGGTCCAATCAACGCCGGGGGCTGGAAGTGTTTTTATGTTTACGATTCCAAAATAATAACCGTCCTTAACCTCTATTATTCATAAAAATATCTGACCATTAGATCCCATCCCCCGCCCTCCGTTCCCCCTGACTTCTGACGTTTTGTGCGGTACAACGCGAAGTACGGATGACGAAGTACGAGGTACGAATTTCGAAGTACAAAGGCTGGGATTAGCCGGCCGTTGTTCGT
>JAPLDG010000277.1 GCA_026391845.1 Bacteroidota bacterium
GTACGGTGGTGTGAGAGGACGGAAAATGAAATAGGAGGAAAACCTTTTCATTTTCCTCCTACTCGATTAATAAATCAATAGTGTGAATGATGTAACTCTTACCCATAATTGTGTAACGCTTTCAGGAATGAATAGAATCAACTTTGCAGCGTGAAACTTCTTTCACACTTAAAATTTTTAGAAATGAAAAAATCAATTTTAGCGCTGGCAGCCTATACGGTTTTTGCCGGTGCAATCCTGACCGGCTGCAATACCCCTTCACAAAAAGTAGAGGCTGCGCAGGAAAATGTGAATCAGGCAAACGATGAGCTGGCCCAGGCGAACCAGGAATACCTGGCGGATGTTGAAAATTATCGGATCGAAACCGCAAAAAGAATCGCGGCCAACGATGAAAGCATCCGGGAGTTTAATGCTAAGATTGCCCATGATAAAAAAGCGGTCAGAGAAGATTACCAGAAGAAAATGGCTGTGCTTGAACAAAAAAACCGTGATATGAAGGCTAAGATGGACAATTATAAAGACGATGGAAAAGAAAATTGGATCATCTTCAAAGCCGAATTCAATCATGATATGGAGGAGATGGGCAAAGCGTTTAAGGATTTAACTGTTAAAAACGTCAAATAATCTGAAACTTAATAAGTCAAGAACAAATAATCATTAATAACAAAAACCATGAACGCAGGAAAAGTATTATTAGGTGTATTGGCTGGTGCAGAATGAGCTGGAAGAAAAATTCAATGAATTATTAGGAAGCATCACTGAGAAATTTGAAAGCATGCAGGACGAGGCTGGACGAATGGTGAAAAAGGGGAGGCATGAGGTGGAAGAAGTTGAGGCAGAGGTCGTTTCTGCCGTGACAGGAAAGAAGTAACAGGCAAAAGCAATGATATGGAAACAACATTAAACGCAATTGAATTATTATTCGGGCGGGTTGAAGCATATGGCAAAACCACTTATGAGCTCTCAAAGCTCAAATTATTGGAGACGACCGCCAGGATTGTTACTGCCTTGATCCCTCGGTTGAGCGTCATCATCATGGTTTTCCTGTTCGTTTTTGTGCTGACCATCGGGATTGCATTGTACCTGGGAGAGTTGCTGGGTAAGTCGTACTATGGGTTCTTTATTGTCGCCGGATTTTATCTTGTCGCGGGTATCGTATCGCATCTTTTTTTATATCAATGGATAAAAAAACCTGTCGGGGAATTAATTATTAAACAAGCGCTTCAGGGGGAGATATCATGAAAACGAATGATTCAATGACAGATCTCAGGGAGACGATCATCCACCTTGAGATGAAACGATCTGTCGAAGGCCGGATGCTGGAAGAACAATTCCATCTGGCCGTGGACAGCATGAAGCCTGTCAGCCTGATCAGAACAACGTTTAAAGAGGTAATCTCTTCCGGGGATTTAAAGGAAAACATTGTCAGCACATCTGTTGGTCTGGCTGCCGGAATTCTTGGGAAAATTATCATTGGCAGTGTGACGAAAAGTCCGTTTAAAAAGCTTCTTGGCACCATGGCCATGTTCGGGATTACCAAAGTAATTTCAAGGAATCCCGAAACAGTCAATTCTGTGGGCAAAAGTGTTTTGAAAATGATCGGTAGCACATTTGCCGGCAGGGGCCATCCCGCATGAAGAGCATTGCCGGAAAATTGGCACGATTCTGGAAGATACTGGGTCCGGGGCTGGTAACGGGTGCAAGCGACGATGACCCTTCGGGAATAGCAACCTACTCGCAGGCTGGCGCTGCATTTGGTCTGTCTACTCTTTGGACATCGCTGATAACATTTCCCCTGATGGCATCCATTCAGGAAATGTGTGCAAGAATCGGGTTGGTTACATCCCGTGGCCTGGCAGGAACGCTGAAATCCAATTATTCAAAACCCGTTTTATATTTAATGTTGGTGTTTAGTTTTCCTGCCATTGTCATGAACATAGGCGCCGACATTGCAGGGATGGGAGCCGTTGGCAACCTGTTGTTCCCTTCCATTCACGCGACCTGGTTCAGCCTGATATTCACCATGATCATCCTTGTGCTGATCATTTATCTGCCTTATCAGAAAATAGCTGCAATTCTGAAATATCTCTGTATCGCACTTCTGGTTTACCTCGTCGTACCTTTTCTATACAAACAGGATTGGATCGCAGTTTTGAAATCCACTTTTGTTCCTGTGATCAGGTTCGATAAGGAATTCGTCAGCATTCTTGTAGCCATCCTCGGAACGACTATCTCCCCATATCTGTTTTTCTGGCAGGCAACGATGGTTTCAGAAGATATCCTGCAAAAGAAAAAACACCTAGTGGTCAACAAAAAAATCATCCATGACATGAAACAGGATGTTGATTTCGGCATGCTGTTTTCAAACCTGGTCATGTTCTTTATCATCCTCACCACAGGAACCGTCTTGTTTAACGGAGGAATCCATCAGATTAACACCGTTGAACAGGCAGCGATGGCGTTGAAGCCGCTGGCGGGAAATTTCGCCTATATTCTTTTTGCTGTCGGGGTAATCGGCACCGGATTTCTGGCCATTCCGGTTTTAAGCGGCTCGCTCTCCTACATTATCACCGAAACATTTGGCTGGGAGAAGGGACTGGATAAAAAATTCAACAAGGCAAAGGCGTTTTATGGCATCATTGCCGTTTCACTGGTCCTCGGTTTGTTGATGCACTACATCGGTATTTCGCCGATTAAGGCGCTTATTTATTCAGCCATTCTCTATGGAATGACAGCCCCTGTTTTGATCGCGATTATTCTGCACATTTCCAACAACAAAAAAATAATGGGAAAATTTACCAATGGGAAGATGTCCAACATCCTTGGATTTTCCACCCTGGTTCTCATGACCGCTGCGGCAGGCGTTTTAATATACCTGCAATTTACTTCACCTGATTGAGGCTGAAGGCACCCCGAAGGCAGTATAATGTGTGAATGATGTAACTCTTCACACGAATTGTGTAACGCTTTCCAACATTAGCATTCCGACCTTTGTAGCGTGAAATTAATTTCACACCTGTGCCCCCAGATGCGGGATCTGAAAAAAATGAAAAAATGAATACCACAGAAGTCAAAGGAAACTGGAACGAGCAGAAAGGCAAACTCAAACAAAAATTTGCTGTATTAACAGACAATGACCTGATGTTTAATGAAGGCAAGAAAGAGGAGATGTATGGAAGGCTTCAGGTTAAACTGGGAAAGACTAAAGAAGAATTGCACAAAATTATCCAAGGGCTTTAAAATTCTCACTTAACTACTTTTGCTCTCTCACCGCAGCGTAGCAAGGATCAGATTAGGTTACAACCACACCTTTTCAGTCTTTACATCTCTGCGGTGATTTCTGTTACGCATGTTTTGTCTATTTTTGCCGGGATTTCGAATTGCGGATATGTGCCCATCACCCTGGAAGAAAAAATATTTTGCTGCAACGGCTGCAAAACGGTATTTGAGATCCTGAGTCAGAGCAATGCCTGCGATTACTACAAATACGAAGAACACCCTGGCCTGAAAGCCGGGAACCGTGAAGTAGGAAGCCAATACGCTTATCTTGACAACGATGAGATCTGCCGGGAGCTGCTTGAGTTCTCTGAAGACGGCGTGAGCAAAGTAAAATTGTTCATTCCTGCCATTCACTGCAGCTCCTGTATATGGCTGCTTGAGAATTTGCAACGGTTGCAGGCGGGGGTGATGCACTCCTCGGTCAATTTTGTCAAAAAAGAGGTAATCATCACCTTTCATGATGACAAATTGTCGTTGAGGCAGTTGGTGGAATTACTTGTCTCCATTAACTATATCCCTCAACTCACGCTTGATACACTGGAAAAAGGGGTGAAACGCAAAATCAATCGCGGGATTTACTACCGGTTGGGGGTCGCCGGGTTTTGCTTCGGAAACATCATGCTGTTCAGTTTCCCGGCCTATCTGAGTGTGAATGATGCTGTTGAGAATCTGTTACGTCAGAACTTCGGACTACTGAACATTCTTTTTGGTATTCCGGTCGCGTTTTATTCGGGCTGGGTTTTTATCATTTCGGCATATAAAGGATTGAAAAAGAGGTTTGTGAGCATCGATGTGCCCATCGCCATCGGAATCCTTGTCCTTTTTTTCAGAAGCGTCTATGAGATCATTTCAGGCACCGGCCCCGGGTTTATGGATTCGCTGGCGGGGCTCGTCTTTTTTCTGTCCATCGGACGGTGGTACCAGGATAAAACATACCAGGCACTCTCCTTTGAACGTGATTATCGTTCCTATTTTCCCGTTGCCGTGACGATTATCTCTGATTCCCGCTCAGGAATCTGAAAACCGGGATGCGGATCCTGGTAAGGAACCAGGAACTGGTGCCGGCCGATGCATTGCTTGTGAAAGGCAAAGGCTCCATCGATTACAGTTTTGTGAGCGGCGAGTCCTCTCCGGTAAATAAGAAAGAGGGAGACCGAATTTTTGCCGGAGGGCGTCAGGTGGGCGCCTCGGTCGAGCTGATCGTTGAACGTGAAGTTGCCCAGAGCCGTCTCACCGAATTGTGGAACCAGGACCTGACAGGCGGAGAAAAGCAAACCAGGTGGGATTCCATCCTCGATGTGATCAGCCGCTATTTCACCGTGATGATCCTGGTTCTTTCGACTGTTTCAGGGATATTCTGGTGGTTTTATGATCCGGCTATGGCATTTCTTGTGGTCACAGCCATCCTGATTGTGGCCTGTCCCTGCGCCCTTTCGATGACCTATCCGTTTGCGCTGGGTGGCGCCATGCGGGTTTTTGGAAGGAACAGCTTTTTCCTGAAGCGGACCGGTGTTGTAGAGGCACTCTCAAAGATCGACACAATTGTGTTTGATAAAACAGGAACGATAACCCGCAACGATGGCTTTGGTGCTGATTTGACCACCCTCAATGCCACTCAGGATCATCTGCACTGTATCTCCTCCCTGGTCAGGCATTCAACCCATCCGGCCAGTGTAGCGATTTACCGGCAATTACAAGGTTTTACAGCACTTGAAGTGACCGGTTTTTCTGAAATACCGGCAAAAGGCATCCAGGGAAATGTTCAAGGGTTTTTCATGAAGATCGGTTCAGAGGAATATGTTACCGGCACAACCGGCATGAAAGGCTCCGGCGGTCGGGTATTTATTTCCGCCGATGGTGTGCTGTTGGGATTCGTTACCATCAACAACCAATACCGGGAGGGAATGAAAGAGGTTTTATCGGAACTTGCGCTCCGGTATGAGCTGCATTTGCTCTCGGGCGACAATGATGCAGAATTGCCAAATCTGCTGGCTTTTTTCCCATCCAGGGACCATTTGCATTTCAATAAATCACCAAAGGAAAAACTCGAATATATCCGCCAACTCAAAGCGGCGGGTAAAACAGTGCTGATGATCGGCGACGGGTTGAACGATGCAGGAGCTTTACGCGAAAGCGATTGCGGGATTTCCATTGCCGATGATGTATATCATTTTTCACCGGCATGTGATGCCATTCTCGAGTCGGGCCAGTTTCGTCACCTTCCTGATTTTTTACGATTCAGCCGTACCGGAATGCGGATAGTTTTCATCAGCATCGGACTCTCTTTTTTATACAACGTAGTCGGATTGAGCTTTGCCATTACCGGCAATCTTTCGCCTGTGATTTCTGCCATCCTGATGCCCCTGAGCTCCGTAACAATTGTTGCGTTTGTTACGTTATCTGTTTTGATATCAGCCCGTTTCAGTAAGTTTGAGATCAAATCGTGAATTTAGACTGAATATAAATATATAGAATAGTCGATATTTCATGGTTTGTATTTTGGAAATAAGATACTTTAATCTTTATTTTGCCTTCAGGTAAAAATATATGAGTGTAATTCTAGTACTTGTTGCTTTTAGTGTGACCCTCGCAGGAGGGTTTCTGGCAGCTTTTTTCTGGTCGGTCAGGAATGGACAGTACGATGATACTTACAGCTCTTCAGTCAGGATTCTTTTTGATGACGACAAGCCGGCGGAAACCTCCGAGCCTCAGCCTTCACCCGCCAAGTTGATGAATGAACAATCACCAAACCACTAACATATGGAAAATCAGACATTTTACTATGACAACAAAATTGTAAAAAACTTTGCCTATGCCACGCTTTTCTGGGGTGTGATCGGCATGGTTGTCGGACTTTTACTGGCGTTACAATTCATCTGGCCGGCGTTAACTTTCGGTATCCCTTATACCACATTTGGCCGCATCCGCCCGATTCATACCAATGCGGTCATCTTTGCATTTGTCGGCAACGGCATGTTTACGGGTATTTATTATTCACTTCAGCGACTCTGCAAAGCGAGGATGTTCAACGATTTGCTTAGCAAGATCAATTTCTGGGGCTGGCAGCTGATCATTGTGCTGGCGGCCGTTTCCTTTGCCGGCGGCATGACCACAGGCAAGGAATATGCAGAACTGGAATGGCCGATTGACCTTCTCGTTGCTGTTATCTGGCTGGTATTCGGCGCCAATATGATCGGTACGATCATCAAACGCAGAACACAGCACATCTATGTCGCCATCTGGTTTTACATTGCGACTTTTGTAACCATCACCGTGTTGCATGTGGTCAACAGCCTGGCCATCCCAGTCAGCCTGTTTAAAAGCTATCCCATTTACGCGGGTGTTCAGGATGCATTGGTTCAATGGTGGTATGGCCACAACGCCGTTGCTTTTTTCCTCACTACTCCGTTCCTCGGATTGATGTACTATTACCTTCCAAAAGCCGCCAACCGCCCGATTTACTCCTACCGGTTATCCATTGTTCACTTCTGGGCGCTGATCTTTCTTTACATCTGGGCAGGTCCGCATCACCTTTTATACAGCGCTTTGCCGGGCTGGGCCCAATCGTTGGGTGTTGTTTTCTCGGTGATGCTGATTGCCCCGTCATGGGGTGGAATGGTGAATGGACTGCTTACCCTTCGTGGCGCGTGGGACCGTGTGCGGGAGGACCCGGTGCTGAAATTCATGGTTGTTGCGGTTACGGCTTACGGAATGTCAACTTTTGAAGGCCCGATGATGTCTACCAAAACCGTCAATGCCATTTCGCATTTCACCGACTGGACTGTTGGCCATGCTCATATCGGAGCCCTTGGATGGAATGGCTTTCTCACCTTTGCGGTTTTATATTACCTGATTCCCAGGATGTTTCAGACACAACTCTTTTCAAGGAAGATGGCGAATCTCCATTTCTGGATTGGTACCCTGGGCATCATTTTTTATGCGGTACCCTTGTATTGGGGCGCCATCACACAGGCATCCATGTGGAAAGAATTTACGGCCGACGGCTTCCTGAAATATCCGAACTTTCTGGAAACAGTCACCCAGCTGCAGCCTATGTACGCCACCCGCGCCATTGGCGGGGCGTTATACATCGTGGGCATTTTGCTGGGGCTCTATAACCTGATCCTGACCATCAGGGCCGGAAAATTCCTGCCCGAAGAGGCTGCATCAGCCCCGGCACTCACCAGAGTTGAGGGAAAACGCGGATCGGGTGAGGGCATTCACCGCTGGCTTGAGCGCAGGCCGGTTCAGTTTATCCTCGTTGCACTTGTTGCAATTCTCATCGGCGGGCTGATCGAAATAGTTCCGCTGTACCTTGTAAAAACAAACATTCCAACCATCGCCAGTGTCAAACCCTATACGCCACTGGAATTGCAGGGACGCGATATTTATGTGCGCGAAGGTTGCTATACCTGTCATTCACAGCAAGTTCGCCCTTTCAGATCTGAAACCGAACGCTATGGGGAATATGCCAAAGCCGGCGAATATGTGTATGACCATCCATTCCAATGGGGATCCAAACGCAACGGACCTGATCTTTCCAGAGAGGGTGTTGTCAGCGGCAGGCAGTATAAACCCAATTCCTGGCATTATAACCATATGATGAACCCGCAACGGTTGAATGAGCAGTCGATCATGCCGGTTTACAAGTGGCTGATTTATGATGATCTGGATATATCGACTACGCCCAGGAAAATCAGGGTGATGCAGTTCCTTGGTGTTCCTTATCCGCAGGGATATGATAAAATTGCCAACGATGACCTCATGATTCAGGCCAGAGGCATTGCCGATGACCTGAAAAGCCAGGGAATCCAGGTTGAGCCGACCAAGGAGATCATCGCCATGATCGCATACCTGCAAAGGCTTGGCAAGGATGTTCATGCTGCCGGGATGCCAACTGCAACAATCACAGGTAAATAATCCGGACATGCTGCGCGATGTTTTTAAATCAATCGGGGGCATTGAAAATTATGGGTTGATCTCCATGATCATATTCGTGTTTTTCTTTGCCCTCCTGATCCTCCATACTTTTTCGTTGAAGCGAAAGGATGTGGATGATTTCAGCCGCATGCCACTGGATGATGTTTCAAAGGAATCAGATGATATTCAAGATATTTAATAATATTTTCTATGGAAATAAATAAACATAATACTGTTGAAAAGGATGAACTGACCGGCGATAAGCTGCTGACGGGTCACGAATATGATAACATCCGGGAATTGGACAACAACCTGCCAAAGTGGTGGGTATGGCTTTTCATCATCACGATCGTTTGGTCGGTTGCCTACATCTTTGTATTCGATGTGATCAAGGTGGCGCCTTATCAGCAGGAAGAGTGGAAAAATGAGATGGCTGCTGCCGGAGTGACCTCTCCGGGCCAGCCTGCTGCCATTGACCCGGCAAGCCTTGTAGTCCTCACCGACCAGCCGAGCCTTGATGCCGGCAAGGAGATCTGGGTGAAGCAATGCAAAGTTTGTCACCTCGAGGGAGGTCAGGGACTGGTAGGTCCGAACCTCACCGATAACTTCTCCATTCACGGCTGTGCATACAGTGATGTGGTCAACATCATCGTCGTGGGAGCTCCCGAGAAGGGGATGATCTCCTGGAAAGCACAGCTTTCGGACGACCAGATAAAAAAGGTTGCCAGTTTTGTAATGACACTGAAAGGTACCACTCCTCCGAACCCAAAAGCACCGCAGGGCGAGCCCTGCAAGTGACATGCAAAACAAAGATGAATCCTCCGACAGCTTTCGCGACCGGCTCTATACCATCGATGAAAGCGGCAAACGGCTTTGGGTTTTTGCGAAGAACCCAAAAGGGAGGCTGACGACTGCCAGGAATATCACCGGCATTTTGCTGATGATATTCTTTTTTAGCGCTCCCTTTATCAAAATCAACGGGCAGCAACTCCTGTTGTTTGATTTTTTTCGCCGGACTTTTGTCATCTTCGGGGTTCAATTCTGGCCCCAGGATTTCAACCTCTTTTTTATCGGGATGATCGCCATGATGGTTTTCATCATTCTTTTTACTGTGACGTATGGCCGGATATGGTGCGGATGGGCCTGTCCTCAGACGATTTTCATGGAGGTGGTTTTCCGCCGTATTGAATACTGGATCGACGGGGATACCCATCGTCAGAAGGATCTTGATGCAGCTCCCTGGAATGCGGATAAAATTTTTCGCCGGGTTCTGAAGCATGGAGTCTTTTACCTGATATCCTTCATCATCAGCAACTATTTCCTGATGTACATCATGGGATCGGATGCATGGACACATATGGTAACCGAAAGCCCTGTCAATCATCTGCCCGGGCTCGCAGGCATGGCCATTTTTTCATTTATCTTTTACTTTATTTTTTCGTGGTTCCGCGAACAGGTTTGTACCATTGTCTGTCCCTACGGAAGACTGCAGGGTGTGCTGCTTGACCGTGAAACGGTGGTTATTTCGTACGACTATAACCGGGGTGAAGAACGTGCCCCCCTGCGGAAAGGTGAAAACCGCAGTGAAATCAAAAAAGGCGACTGCATCGACTGCCACCAGTGTGTGGCGGTATGTCCGACCGGCATCGACATTCGCAACGGCACCCAGCTTGAGTGCATCAACTGCGCATGCTGCATCGATGCCTGCAACCAGGTGATGCTTAGGACCGGCCTCAAGCCCGGTCTGATCCGATACGCGTCGGAAAAGATGATTGCCGACAAGAAACCCTGGCATTACACGGTACGCTCAGGGGCTTATACCATTGTTCTGGCATTATTGTTAACTGCGTTTGGGTATTTTCTGATCTCACGCAATCCGGTTGAAGCGACCGTACTTCGCTCCCCGGGAATGTTGTTCCAGGAGCAGGAGGGAGGAGAGATCAGCAACCTCTACAGCGTGAAAGTGGTGAATAAAACCAACCACGACCTGCCGCTGGAGATCCGCGATATGTCGGGACTGGGAAAAGTAAAGATCATTGGAAATGCGCCGGTCATTGCGAAACAATCGCTGGGGGAGGTGGTTTTCTTTCTGCTGATGGACCGTGAAAAACTGACCAGCAGCAAGACTGAAGTAGAAATTGGAATTTTCTCAGGCGGAAAAAAACTTGATCAAACCCGGGCGACCTTTGTCGGACCCGATAAATAACTCAACATGAAGTGGAACTGGGGAACCGGGATTTTTATCGTGATTGTTCTTTTTCTGGCAGCCTGCGCGGCGTTCATCATTTATGCGCAGCGGCAGAAATGGAGCATGGTTGAAGAGGATTATTACCCGAAAGAGCTAAGGCATGAGGAGAAACTGGTGAAAATACGGAATGCCAACGCGCTGACAATGAGTTTACAGGTGAAAACAGATCTGTCAAACCTGGTCGTACAGTTCCCTCCGGATTTCAGAGGAAAGAAAATCACAGGTAATATTGACATCTACCGGCCATCAGATGAATTACTTGACGTGATTTTGCCGGTTGAGGTTGACACTTCGCTATGCCAGCTGATACCATTGCATAAGTTGTCCCATGGCCGGTATGTGGTTAAGGTTGACTGGACATCCGAGGGGAAAGACTACTTCAAAGAACTGGACATTTTTATCCCCTGAGATGGATTTTCTGCAACCCTTGATTATCGGTTTACTGGGCAGTTTTCACTGTATGGGCATGTGCGGGCCGATTGCTCTTTCGCTGCCGTTAAAGGAGAGATCATGGGGAACAAGAATTATCAGCGGGGTGTTGTACAACCTGGGCCGTGTGCTGACCTATGTTTTTCTCGGGTTGATCTTTGGCTTGATGGGACTGGGTATCCATATCTGGGGAATTCAGCAATGGGTGTCAATCGGGGTTGGCGCCCTGATGATTCTGAGTGTTGCTTTCCCCATCCTTTTTCACGGATCAAAACTGACCGGTGGTATTGACAACCTCTTTTCGGGATTCAAAAAATATTTTGGCCGTTTTTTTGGCTTTCGCACCTATTTATCTATCTGGATCATCGGATTGCTCAATGGATTACTCCCTTGCGGATTGGTCTATATTGCCCTTGCCGGCGCTCTGGTTTCATCCAGTCCGTTCAATGGCGCTTTGTACATGATGATTTTCGGGCTGGGCACCATACCGGCATTACTGGCTCTTTCGATGCTTGGGAATGTGATCAGCATGGCTTTCCGAAGGAGAATGCAACAGTTGATCCCGTTTATGATCATCCTGATCGGGATTTTATTTGTGCTGAGAGGTATGAACCTTGGAATTCCTTATTTAAGTCCCAAAATGGACCAGACTCAGAAACAGAAAACCGAACAGTTGCAAAAACCCAAATGTTGTCATTGAAATTTCGATGGATTTGAATAATTTTGCAACCTGTTCCCAAATTCAATAACATACACTAAAAACCAAATTTACATGAAAAAAGTTACACTATTTGTGATTTCCTTGTTTGCAATTACCTTATTCATGACCTCCTGCGGCGGCGGAAGCCAGCCTGCTGCCGAGCAACCTGCCGCAACGGCTACCGGCCCTTATGCCGATCTTCCGGCCGATATACAGGCTATGATGCCACGCGGCGAAGAGATCTACAAGACGAAATGCACCGTATGCCATCAGACTACAGGATTGGGAATCGACAACGTTTTTCCCCCTTTGTCAAAAGCGGACTATCTTTTAGCCGACAAAGTAAGAGCGGTTGCCCAAACCCTGAACGGATCAAAACTCGACATGGTGGTAAACGGGAAAACATACTCCCAGGAGATGGTGCCCCAGGTTGATACCAAGGAAGATGCTGTTGCTGTAATTAATTATGTGCTGAACAACTTTGGCAACAAGGATGGATTTGTTACCATGGCAGAAGTTCAGGGGATTGAGATAAAACCCCGCAAGAAATAATATTCAATATGGTAACACCTGGTTTTCAGGTGTTCAGTAAATTTAAATGATTTACTTTGTGGTCTCTGAGTAGAACTTTGTGGCCTTTGTGTTTAAGGACATTTTCTTTTTATTCACCAATAGTTATATCCCATGAAAAGTGCAATTACTTTTTTATCCTTGCTGTTGATGGCCGGATCAGGAATTTTCGCTCAGGTGGGTATCAATGCCGATGATAGCCCTCCGGATAGTTCGGCTATGCTTGATGTAAATTCAACGACCAAAGGCGTATTGCTTTCACGCATGACACGTGTTCAGCGAAACGCGATCACAAACCCTGCCGAAGGTTTACTGGTGTATTGCACAACTTGTGGTACCAATGGTTCGCTCAGCATCTTTACAAACGGATCATGGATTACATTTTCGCCTTGCCTGATTGCTTCCCCTGTTGCAGAACCATGCATGATGTCGCAGGGGCAGATTATATGGAATTGGCTTGCTGTTTCGGGGGCTGCAGGCTATAAATGGAATACAACGGCGAATTATGAAACCGCTGTTGATATGAACAGCGCCATTTCAAAGACTGAAACCGGCACAATCTGCGGAACAACGTATTCAAGATATATCTGGGCTTACAATAGTTGCGGTGAATCTGCCCCGACAACCCTTACCACTGATGTTCCTGCTGCAGTTCCGGCAACTCCTGCTGCCTCCACTCATGCATGTTCCGGGACTTCCATTGTCTGGAACTGGCACAGTGTGCCGGATGCGATGGGCTATAAATGGAATACGACCGATGATTATGAATCTGCCATGGATTTGGGAACCGATACAACATGGAGTGAGACCAATCTTGCATATGGGATTGATTATAGTCGCTATGTATGGGCATACAATGGTTGTGGCTACTCACTACCTGCTGCATTAAATCAATTGATGGCTTGTCTGGTTTGCGGAGTTTCCACAATTACCCTAACCCACACCGCAGGAGCGGTCGCTCCGGTAACAAAAACTACAAACTATGGAACTGTTACCAATATTCCCGGTGAACCTGCAAAGTGCTGGATTACCAGCAATCTTGGCTCCGACCGGCAGGCGGCTGCCGTGAATGATGACACCGAGGCCTCTTCCGGCTGGCACTGGCAGTTTAACCGCAAACAGGGATACAAACATGATGGGACAACCCGAACACCCAATACAACCTGGATATCAGGCATAAGTGAAACATCAGACTGGTTAACAACCAACGACCCTTGCAGTATTGAGTTAGGCACCACCTGGCACATCCCTACTTATACAGAGTGGTATAATGTTGACAATACCGGTGACTGGACTACGTGGACTGGTCCGTGGGACTCCGGATTGAAACTGCATGCTGCCGGGTTCCTGTACCCCAACGATGGTTCACTGACCAATCGCGGCGTTTACGGTACTTATTGGGGTAGTTCGCAGAGCGATGCCGATAGAGGCTGGGTCATGTTCTTCCTGGGTGGGGGCAGCTACATGGGCTACGACAGCAAGGCGTTCGGCTTCTCCATCCGCTGTGTTCAAGACTTATAACACCGCCCCCTACCCCAATAGAAGCTACTCTTTACACACATCTATTCCTACTTTATTTCCTTGTACTGCTTTCAATGTACTACCTTGTCGAGATGCAACTTGTTAGTGGTTTTCGGTTTTATTTGTGTATAAAGTAGCCCATCAGAAGGAGGGGGAGGCTGTTGCTAAAACGATCAAACCAGGTAAAACCGCAGGAAATGGCAGTCCCATGGAGCGAGGGATACATAAAGCCCCGGATCGTGCATTTCATCCCCGTTGCGTTCAAAAGTGACTTCACTCAGTGCATCGTTTAACCGCCAGTTGCGTCCGCGGAGATCGTTGCCCGGCAACCTGACGCGACCCTGTACCGGCTTGCCGGAATAGTTGACAACAATGAGAAATCGGTCGTCACCATCACACCAGCACCATGAGAGCAGATTTTCAAAACTGTTGTTATCCGGCCAGCCGCAGCATGAGCACAATTGCCAGTACCCTTCATGAAAAACAGGGTGGTTGATCGCACGCAGCAACCGTTGGCAAAAGGCCCTCAATTCGAAATCGGCAGGTTCATCCGGACGTCTGCATAAAAAGACCGGCAATTTAATCTTTCGGCCGTCGAATTGTCCTTCATGGTAGAGCTTTGCTCCCGGCAGGGTGGAAGAGATGACAGTTGCAGCGCGGTTTTTCCCGGGTTGAAAAGCGACAACATGCCTTGGTTCATCATGATTTTCGATGAACCGGATCATCTTTGACTGATAGACCGGATCGGCCTGCAAGTGGAGCCTGACCTCGTGTGCGTCGGAATGTTCCAGCCGGTCATACAACCGTTTATCATAGCAATAGTCGAACCCTTGTTGCTGCAGCGCCCACTCCTTGTCCCAATAAGCTTCAGCAATGAAAATAAATTCACCGTTGCTCCTTTTCACAGCCGGGATCAACTCTTCCCAGTATTCCAGCATCGGTTTCGGACCTGCCCGTTTACCCCAGGTACGTTCAAAAATATCATTGATCAGGAGCATGGCCATGTCGCAGCGCACACCATCGCACTGACCGGCAATCCTCGTAACCGTTTCAATTATATCTTCGCGCAGCCCGGGGTGGAATGCATTCACCTACAATACATCCTGCCAGGCAGGATAGAACGGGTCTTTTCCGCAGGCAAAAATGTTTCCGCCGATCTGAACATATGTTTCAGGATCATCACGCAGATCTTCCTTGTTCCCGGTAATGAAATAATCGGGAGATTCCTCTACCCACCGGTGGTCATGGGCCAGGTGATTGGGTACGAAATCAAGCACTAACTTGATTCCCCGCTGGGCCAGCTGTTCCCTGGCAGTAGCCAGACCTTCATCGCCGCCAAGTTGTGCATCAACCGTATAACGCTTTACGCAATAAGGAGATCCGACATTGTCGGCAAAACTGAAATCGGGCAGGGCCCTTCTGAAATCGGCTATATTTCCGCTGTTTATGTTTGATATGGCAATCCCCCGGGGGCTTCGTTCCCAGACGCCCATCAGCCAGACGGCTTCAACATTCAGATGTGCCAGTTCATCCAGCTTTTCCCCGGGAATATTTGCCAGGGTGATCGGGAATTGCATCTGCCGGCTCATTTCATTGAGCCATACCCAGGTGTTGATTTCGTAAATAACGGGATTCTTTTTCCAGGGTTTCATAGGTTTGGTTTATTTATCTTTCCATCTTTCAAGGTGCATTTGAATAAATTCAATAACCTTCAGATGTTCTTCTTTCCCGGAGCCTGAAACGCTCATGGGTTCACCAAAAGCAATATGAACGTGGTTGTCCCGATCGATCGGCCCGAGATAACTGGAGTATTTTCCGAATCCCCAGAAATCAGTTTTAATTGCCACGGGAATCACCTGTACTCCTGCTTTTACTGCCAGTTTTGTGCCGAGCGAATTGAATTCCGACGGGCGAAATTCGACCCTTCTGGTGCTTTGCGGAAAAATAATGATCGAAATCTTGTTTTTTAACCGTTCCTGACCCTGTTCCATCACAATCCTGAAATCTTCGCGCGGATTTTCACGGCTGAGGACAATGGGATTCCGCGACCGCATCACATCCTTGAAGGCCCAGTGGTTGACAAGCGCTTCCTTGACAACAAAGGTGACATCTTTCAAAGGCTGAATGATCCCCGGGAAGATCATGGTTTCCAGGGTGCTCATGTGGTTGCTCAAAAAAATTACAGGTTGCCGGCATGTTCTGAGATGATCCATGCCTGTGATATGGATCCGTCCGCCGCAACGCTCTACATCCGTAAAAATATCATGCGATGAATCAACCCAATGTCGGGTGTCATAAACCCCATTTCGCGCCAGGCGGCGCGCTTTGAAAACACTTTTTAAAAACAGCCCGGTGAAGATAAACCGCGAATTGAACGTTAACCTGTCGATGAGAAGGTGAGGTGTCTCTTCCGGTGTGTTGTAATCGTTGGCAGCGGTAATATCTTGACGCATTGGTTTGTTGTTTGCTATTCTAAATAACCCTTCCCCG
>JAPLDG010000258.1:0-896 GCA_026391845.1 Bacteroidota bacterium
AAATTCATCTTCATTTTCATTGGTTTATACGGGTAAAAATGAAAACCAAAACCTGTTGTATGTCTTCGGATACGAGCAAGGATTTGTTATTATAGCCGCAGATGACCGGATAGAACCCATCCTCGGTTATGCCCATGAAGGAAGACCTTTTTTAGTGCCTGGTGCAAGCGACACCATTACAGGAAATAATTTCTGGGGTCTGATGGCAAATTATAAAAAAGTGATTCACTACACCATCGAGAAAAACCTTCCCGGAACAGCAGAAATCACCGGAAAATGGCAGCAACTCACCAACATTGGCTCAGGCCTGATGTCGCCTGCGGTTGTCGTAACTCCTTTGTTGACAACTTCCTGGGGCCAGGGATGGCCATACAACAGTATGTGCCCTGTTGATGCGTCCGGACCAGGCGGACATGTCTGGGCTGGCTGTGTCGCTACAGCGATGGCTCAGATAATGAAGTTCTGGAGTGCTCCTGTCACGGGACTCGGAAGCTTTAGTTATCAATTGGTCCGGGATGCCAAACAGCACAACAACCGTGAATGCAGATATTTCAAAAGCTTTATACCATACCGGTGTCAGCGTGATGTCAAGTTGGGGTGCCGGTAGTACAAGTGTAGCTTATTCATCAGATGAGGATAATATGACAAGATCATTTAAAAATTATTTCAAACTGGCCAGTTCAACGATGAGGTATATGAAGAAATCTGACTACACAACTACCGAGTGGGACAATTATTTACAAACTGAACTTCTCGCTGGCCGACCAATATACTATAGGGGTGATGGTAACATCAGCCACGCCTGGGTGTGCGATGGGGTGGACAATGCCAACCTTTACCATTTCAATTTTGGTTGGGATGGTAACTATAATGGTTACTATTCACTTGGGAACATA
>JAPLDG010000258.1:901-12302 GCA_026391845.1 Bacteroidota bacterium
CGGGGGGAAATACCTTAACAAATAACCAGCATGCTATCATGGGCATTGAACCCAATGATGGTAGTACACTGGTTACCAATACTACCTGGTCAGGTCCCATGACATTTAATACAAATATTTGGGTGCCTGATTCTTTGAGTTTGACCATTAACGCGGGAGCCGTGATTAAATTTGCTCCAGGTTTTGGTCTATATGTCTATGGCAGGTTAATCTGCAATGGGAACTCATCTAATTACGTAAAAATCACTGCTATAGATACTACGGCTGGTTGGGAAGGTGTGAATTTCGACAATGACTATATGTCACGCCTGGTAATGGCGAACAATGACTCCAGTTTGGTAAATTATACTCAAATTGAGTACAGTATATCTAGTGGCGTTTATTGTAGGGCTTATGGTAAAGTAAGTCTGAGCCATTGTAAGATAAATAACAATCATGGAAGCTGGGGAGCTGGTATCTCTGTATGGAGCATACCTATCAAGATATCTTCCTGTGAAATCTTTAATAACCATGCTTCAATTCAAGGTGGTGGGATATTTATTGCTAGTACTGATATATTATCGTCTACGATAAATGAAAACGATTTACATGGAAACCTGTCTGATATTGATGGTGGTGGATTTTATTTCACAACAACAAATAATATTGCTTTTGAAAGAAATATCGTACATCATAATCAGGCAATCAAGGGAGCCGGTGGAGCGTTAACCTCTACCAGCATGTTTTTAACTAACAACAGAATCTGCAATAACAACGCCAGCTCTTCTGGCGGTGGATTTTATTTGGAGAATTGTAACGCAAAAATAATAAGCAATCTATTTGCAAATAATTCTTCTGGTGATTCTTTTAGTGGATCTGGTGGTGGATTAAATTTAACTCAAAATTCCGCACCAATGCTAGTAAATAATACTATTGCTAACAATAATTCTTGGGCCGGAGGAGGATTAAACTTCTCTTCTGGATGTAATTCTACCTTAAAGAATTGTATTGTTTATGGTAATCAAGCTATTAATTTTGGTAACCAGGTAGCTATTGGTTCTGCTTCGACAGATCCTTACTTTGATCACTGTAATATGCAAGGTGGGGTTAATGGGTTCGGTGGGCCTGGTAGCGGAAGCAATTATAATACTGCTAATTACACCAATAATATCGATCTGCCGGCTCTGTTTGTTTCTCCTTCTGCTGGTGCAGGTACTGGTTATGATGGATTAAATGCCAATTGGCAACTACAATCCACATCCCCATGTATAAATACCGGCGATATCACAGGCGTAAGCAGCTTGTTGCCCGCATTGGATCTGGCTGGTAATCCCAGAATAAACGGGATGATCGACATGGGCGCTTACGAATATACTTGCACGGCTCCTGCCCAGCCAACGGCGATCAGCGGACAATTTTTTCCTTGTCAGAGCACTCTGCAAATTTATGCAGTCGCGAATGTTCCCGGGGTAACCTTTACCTGGACTGCTCCGGCAGGTTCCACTTTTACCGGGCAGGGCTCCAACGGAATCCTCCTGACAACCGGAACAGCGAGTGGAAATCTCACGGTAACTCCCTCCAATGCCTGTGGTACCGGACCAACCCGGTCGCAATTCCTTGCCGTGAATAACGGCCCTCCGCTAATGGGAAGCATCACCGGCAATGCAAGTCCCTGCCAGGGGAGTGTCTGGGTCTATTCGGTGTCAAATGTTCCCGGTGTATATTACACATGGACAGTCCCGCCGGGATCGACTATCAATTCCCCGCAGGGATCCAGTTCTATCACGGTGGTTTTCGGGGCCACCAGTGGCAATATCACGGTAACCGGGTCCAATACCTGCGGTACGGGCACTCCGGGTTCGCTACCTGTCACCGTCAGTGTATTTCCGGCTCAGCCCTCCATCACCGGCAATGCCGGTCCATGCCAGGGCAGTTCGCAGGTCTATTCGGTAACGAACATCCCTGGTATGACCTATACCTGGGCAGTTCCTGCCGGAGCAACCATAACGGCCGGGCAAGGCACTAGTTCTCTTTCTGTAACACTCGGTACAACCGGTGGCACAATATCGGCTACACCTTCCAATTCCTGCGGTACGGGTCCGGCTGCAACCATGTCAGTAACGGTAAATGCTCCTCCGGCAGCCCATGCCGGGAACGATCAAACTATTGGTTTCGGAGCATCGGTTACCTTGAACGGATCGGCCACCGGAGGCTCGGGCAGTTATACCTGGCACTGGGAACCGGCTTCATTTCTGGTTAATCCCGATGTCCAGAACCCGGTCACAGTTGGATTGACATCATCTCAGTTGTTTACCCTCACTGCAACGGATGCATCAAGCGGATGTGCCGGAAGCGATCAGGTGTTAATTACGGTAACAGGCGGCACTCTTGCTTTGGATGTTACAGCCTCTCCCAATCCTTCATGTGCGGGAAGTCTGGTGCAACTGATGGCCATCGCCGGAGGTGGAACCGGTAACTACAGTTTTTTATGGAGTTCAAATCCTCCGGGTTTTAATTCAACTCTTCAGAATCCTGATGCTTTCCCTGCTTTGCCTACAACCTACATTGCCGTGATCAACGACGGGTTTGCCACGGCAAGTGATTCGGTAACTGTAATGGTAAACCCATTGCCGGTTGTTCCAAACGCTCCTGTGGGACCCGACACGGTCGATCTTCGGATGATAACAAGTTCTGTCTATACAACAAATCCGGCTCCTTCCGGGGATTCGCTCATCTGGGAAATTACACCAGACAATGCAGGTCTTATCACCTGGCTCACAAATGCGGCAACCGTATTGTGGAATCCCATTTTTCTCGGGTATGCCCAAATCAAAGTAAAATCAGGCAACAATTGTGGCGAGTCCCAGTGGTCACAGGAAAAAATTACGTTTGTGGATAATACAACCGGGATTTCCCGGACTCAACCCGTTATGGATATTGATGTTTATCCGAATCCAACCACTGGAGATTTTACCATTGATATCCCGGGTACAATGACAACCGCAAAAACAACCGATGGTGATTTTACCATTACTATTCAGGGTGCAACGGCAACTGCCAAAACAAGGGTAACTATTTACGGGCTGTTGGGTGAAATAATCATGGAAACATCCATGGATAAAAGGAACAGCCAGGTATTTTCACTTGCAGGCAGGCCCGCAGGAATTTACAACATCCGGGTTGAATCGGAGCATGGAACACTGATGAGAAAGGTTGTAAAACTAAACCAGTAATTTAAATAAATTGTAACTTTGCAAAAAAGTAAAGTTATCATGGCTACAATTACGGAAAGCATCAGGAAAGAAGTCAAGGAGATAGTTTACAGTTTTTTTGCCGATGAATGTGAAGTTGACATTACTCAGATCAATGATAATACCAGCATCATCAACGACCTCGACGGAGATTCACTGATGTTTCTGGAACTGATTGAAATATTCAAGAAAAAATATCAACTCGACATTGAACTGAAAGTCATTGGCAAATATGCTGTTAAACACCCGGTCGCAACCATCGGGCAATTGATCACCATGCAATTGCTCATTATCGAACATGAGAACCGGCTTCTGGACATCGATCAATAATCAGCGTTTATCAATTTGTCAGATAATCATTTAGCATTTATTTTTCCCGCTTTTTCCAATGATTATAATGATCATCCCGGGAAAAATATGCCCGGTTTTAATGGTCAGTTCAATGAATATTTATTTCAGGCTGCTGGTTTGACAGATCCGCAACTGGCCGGTTTTAACTTTGGTGACACAACATTTCCGGATGATGAGTTGCGCACCCAATATGTTACCTATATTTACAGCTGTGCTGTTTCGAAATTATTGAGAAAAAGCGGGCACTCTCCGGCTATTACAGCCGGCTATAGCATGGGAATCTATGCAGCATTGTTCGACTCCGGGTCGGTTACTTTTGAAACTGGTTTGGCCCTCATCAGAATTGCATACCAAACCCTTCATAAATCTCTTAATGATAAGCGCTTGGGGATGGGCACGATCATTGGACTCTGCAGAAACGATATACAGCAACTTATCTTACAATCATCACTTCGGGTTGAGATCGCCAACCAAAATGCATCCCACTCCTTCGTTGTTTCAGGGTACCGGGATGATCTTCAAAATCTATTGGAAATGGCCACGGAAGAAGGCGCTCTGCATACACGGGATATGTCAGTCAACATTTCTTACCATTCGGGTTTTATGAAAGAAGGCGCCATGGATTTTGCCCGTCAGATAAGCAATTTGGAAATTACTGCTCCGGAAACGCCAATGATCTCCCTGATAGATCAGATCTTTTTATCAAACCCGGAAATCATCCGCAAGGAACTGATGAGAAACCTGTATCATCCTTTGAACTGGCTGGAGACGATGCAGGTTATCCTGGAAAAAAAAGTTTCAACATTTATCGAATGCGGCCCATCCACAGGGTTGGCAAGGAATGCCCGGTTTGTTGACGGGATCAGATTTTTCCCGCTTTCCTCCATGCTGTCCTGATCCTGAGCAAAGTTCTGAACATGGGTTCATCCAGCTGTTGCACCCGTCGTGTTTCAACAGCTTCAGAGATCATTTCCTGTGAGGGCGCAGTTTCCAGGGCATGGATACAATTATGGCGCGTCAGGGAGGCTTCTCTGATCAATCCGTCCAGTTCTGTTTTCGAAATTTTCCCGGAATAGTAATAGAGAGGCGGTCGAAAAACAGATTGACCAGCTGAAATTCTTCCCTCTTCCACGGCAATTTTGTAAAGTGGAGTGTCTGGATAGATCCGAAGTCCGGCATTCATGTAAACCAAATCAGCAGGATTAATGAAAGCATCAATAAAATCGAGTGTTTCATGAAAAGTGCTCGAATCTTCACCCGGGCCGCCAAAAAGAAAAAACCACATCGTCGGCATGTTGAATTTTCTGATCATTAAGGCCATCTTTTGGATCTCGGCAAGATTAAAGCCTTTACAAAGGCTACCCAGGAGACGAGGTGAGGCACTATCAGGTGTGGCATCGATCTGAACAAATCCGGCTTTCAGCATCAGTTCAAATAACTCCTCACTGGTATGTCTGGGATTGATTCCCATGGTTCTCAGCCTTACTTTGATTTTTCGCCTGATGATCTCCCGGCAAATCGATTCAGCATGGCCCTTGGGGTCGTTAAAGGTCGAATCGACAAACTCGAATGTGATGTGCCCCAGCCGTTGATGCGCATTTTCAATCTCATCTGCAATATCGGATGGCTTGCGCGGGCGGAATAACCGGCCTTCAATCAAGGGATAAGTACAGTAAATACATCCATGGGAGCATCCTCTTTTGGTCTGAATGGAATAGACTCCTTTGGCTGAATATGGGTTAAAATCTATCCAGCGGTCGATATCAGAAAACCTGCCAGAAGCCGGTTTTAAAAATTTGAATCCAGATTTTTTCTGTACAGTCAATTTTTTTGCTGTTATCAGGTTGGGGATTTCATCTGTATCTAAATGGTTTATAATGCTATATAATAAAACGGGTAAAATTTCTTCCGCCTCGCCCACAATCCCATAATCAGCGCCTGTCATTTTCATCAGATCAACCGGAAATATGCTGAATCCACTCCCACCCAATAATACGGGTACATTTGTGACCGCTTTAACCGGATGAATGAATTTTTCAAGGATTTCATCCATGTAAAACACTTCCCGATCCATTACCACATCATCTATATTTCTGATACTGAACCCAATAAAATCCGGGTTGAACTGCTCAACCAATGCCACCAGACCTGCACCCTCCGCGAAAACGCCATCGTAAACTTTCACCTCATACTCATCTCCGCACGCCCTCGCGAGCATGCACAAACCAAGCGGCGGCACCGGATACGGCGCCTTTTCAATATTGGTATTGACCAACAACACTTTTTTCATCGCATGATTGCTCACATTGCCTGTTACTCTGTTACTTTGTCACTTTGTCACTCGTTTCCCTCGCCACCATCCCATTTCCCTCAAATCACATCCGTCCCTTTTTTAATCAGCCAAAGGCTCCCTATCCGTGCATGGAACTCGTCATGAGGCAAGGCTGTTTTCATCACAGAATTAAAGAAGTTATACTTCCGGTAATTATAATCAATAATTTGATTTTTAACTTGTTGATGATATATAGTACCTGGCATTGGGGTCAGCACGGTATAACCGGCATAAACAACACGGTTGCGGTCGGCGTATTCAGCAAGCGCTTCAAAATCCTTCAGGGTATAATCCGGTGGGATCACATAATTGCCGCGTACCATGATCCCATTTTTCTCAAATACCTTTACAGCCTCCTGGTTGTCAATTGCCGGTGAATCCTTATGGTATTTTTTCAGTTCTTCGTCACGGAAAGATTCGAAACCACAAATCACCACTTTCAACCCGCCACGGGCCAGCTTTTCAATGATATCCGGCCGGTTTGCAGCAATGTCTGCACGGATATCCATGATAAATGTTTTGTGGATATTTTCCTCTTCCATTCTTTTAAACAGCTGAAGCATAAACTTTTCATCCACAACCGTATTCGCATCTGCAAACCGGACCACCGGGTATTCATCAATGGTTTTCAGCTCGGTGATCAGGCTTTCAACCGTACGCTGATAGTATTTACCTTTGAACTGTGTCCAGATGGAGCAAAAGGTACATTTATAAGGACAGCCCAATGAAGTATACACATAAGTACTTGGATATGGGCTGTTCCCAACTTTATAGGTATCAATCCACCGCTTCAGATGGCTACGGTCGGGCATCAGAAAATCGGCATCCACTGTATCCCATGGGGCAGGTTTTCCGACAGTTCTTTTCAGGACTCCGGCTGAATTGATCAGAATCCCGGGGATGACATCAAAACTGCCTCCTGTCTCCCTGACTCTCACAACTTCACGAAAAATGTGCGGACATTGTCCAGGAATGATGATATTAAACGAAGGATCGGTAAAGTCATATGGACATAAAGTTGCATGCAAACCACCGGCAACTGTCAGTATCTCAGGATTAACACGTTTTACGGTCCGGCAGATGTCAATGCAAAAATCAAATTCAGATGTTATAGCCGTAACACCTACAATATCTGGACGATACCTTTCGAGAAGCGCACATACCAACACATCCAATTCCGGTGTTTCCGGAGCCAGATCATATTCACCCTTGATATCAAAAACGGTTACATCATGATCCTTCACAGCAGCAGCAATGGTTAGCAGGCCCAACGGCGGTCCGATCAGCTTTTTATGGATGAACCGCTTCGCCTCCTCAGGCGCAAACTTCAGAATATTGTTCTCAGGTGACCGTGGGGGATTGATCAGAAGGATTTTCATGGGCCAAAATTAGCTGATTTTTACTACTTTTGTTGAGTCCAACCAATTCTATGCCTGATTTAACCCTGATACAGCAAAAATTCTCAGAACTCAATTGTTGTATCATCGTTCCTACTTACAACAACGACCATGCCCTGGAAGAGGTAATCAGAGGGGTTTTGCAATACACCGGTGATGTAATTATTGTCAATGACGGCTCAACCGACCAGACCAGTTCAATTTTAAACCGTTTTCCTGCTATTCAGAAAATCAGTATTCCGGTCAATACCGGCAAGGGATGGGCGTTGCGGCAAGGCTTCAGGCATGCAATTGAACGGGGTTACCGGTATGCGATTACCATAGACAGTGATGGCCAGCATTTTCCGGAAGACCTGCCTTTATTCCTGGAAATGGTTGAAAATCATCCTGATTCCATGGTTCTGGGAGCCCGTGACATGACCATGGAAGAGGTACCGGGAACAAGTAGTTTCGGTCATAAATTTTCCATTTTCTGGTTCAAAGTTGAAACCGGAATCACCGTGTTGGATGTTCAGACTGGTTTTCGACTCTATCCGCTCAATAAAATAAAGCAAATCAGATGGTTCGTATCAAAAAAATATGAATTTGAAGTTGAAATACTGGTTCGGTTGGCCTGGATGGGTGTTGACATTCTTTCTGTTCCTGTGAAGGTATATTACGCCCCCAAAGAGATCAGGGTTTCACATTTCAGAAAATTCAGGGATTTCACACGTGTAAGCATCACCAACAGCATCCTGGTATTCATGGCGCTGTTGTGGGTTCGGCCGCTGTCTTTTTTCAAAGGACTCCGGAAAAAGTCAGTCCGTGAATTTTTCATGGAATATATCGTAAACAGTAATGATTCAAATGCTAAACTGGCAAAATCGATTGCACTGGGACTTTTTATCGGGGTTACCCCCATCTGGGGATGGCAAATTGTTACGACATTGGGACTTGCCCACCTTTTCAAATTAAACAAGTTTGTTGCCGTAACTGCCTCCAACATCAGCCTCCCTCCTATGTTGCCGTTCATCATCTTCCTGAGCTATATGATCGGCGGACTGGCGATGGGAGTGAATATGTCGAACATGAATTATAGTCCGGGGCTGAGTTTACACTGGATCAAGGAAAACCTTGTGCAATACCTCATTGGCAGCCTGATGCTGGGAATTTTGCTTGTTCTTGTCTTCGGACCAATCTCCTACTTTCTTTTACATTCGTTCCGAAAGAAGCCTCATGTCTGATTTTTTCATACAAATCTTTCGCTTTTTCAGAACGAGGAGACTGGTTTTCTACCTTTTCCTTGCCGCTGTCTCGATTTCAATTATTTTCTTCGCTTCACAGATCGGTTTTAAAGAAGATATATCCCAAACTGCCGGAGGAAAGGATGATCATGACCTGGCTGGAAATGTGGTTGAAAAATTAAACATCAGCGATAAAATTATTGTTGACATCACCCTGTCAGATTCCCTTGCCAAAGAAAACCCCGGCGGGTTAAAATCGTTTGGTCAAAAGTTTGTTGATTCGTTGAATGCGGATTTCGATACCAGCCAGATCCGGAATATTACATTCACTTTGTCCGACACGTTAATGGCAGCCATGATGGATCTGGTAAACCGGCATCTGCCCGTTTTTTTAAATGAACCGGACTATCAAACACTTGACAGCTTAATTCTCCCCGCTTCAATTGATCTTGCGCTGGAAAAAAACTACAAGATACTGGTCTCCCCGGCAAGCATGGTCCTGAAAAAACGAATTCAGCAAGATCCGCTCGGCATATCAAATTGTGCCTTTGCCGGGTTGAAGTCATTGAATGCAGGAGAAAATTTCAACATTTACGATGGATGCGTTTATACCACCGACCTTCGTCATTTGCTAATTTTCATCGTACCTTCATACCCGTCAAGTGAAACCTCCCGAAACGACAAACTGATTCGTGGTCTTGATGAAATTATCAAGGGTTTGGCAGCCGGGCAGGATTCTCAGTTCAAGGTTCAATACTTCGGAGGCACCGCTGTAGCGGTTTGCAATGCCAGGCAATTGAAAAAAGACATTACGCTGACACTGGCGATCGCCATCATCCTGATTTTTTTATTGGTAGGATGGTATTTTAAGAGTCTCAGGGTTCCATTGCTTGGACTATTGCCAGCCCTTTTCGGCGGGGCCCTTGCATTGGCTGTTTTATCCGTTACAAAAGGTGATATTTCAGCCATTTCACTGGGGATCGGTTCAGTAATTCTGGGACTTATTGTCGATTATGCCCTATATCTGGTGAGTCACTTTCGATTAAAACAGATTATTGAACTCACTCTTAAAGAAATGTCGCTGACCATAGTGGTATGCAGTCTGACCTCTGCAGGTGCATTTCTATGTCTGACATTCCTCAATTCCGTTGTACTGCAGGATCTGGGCTGGTTTGCAGCATTGAGCGTGATTGGCGCTGCCATGTTCACACTGCTGATTCTTCCTCATTTTCTGACCCGTAACATGGTGCCGGAAAAACAAATTCAGCGAATCACTTTTATTGACCGGCTGGCAGCCATCCGTTATGAAGAAAAAAGATGGCTGGTTATTGGTTTGATAATCATTGGCGTTTTGAGCATTTGGTTTGCAAACAGGGTGGAATTTGAAAAGGACATGGCCTCACTAAACTTTTTAACACCTCAGCTTGCCAGAGCTGAATCGGATCTTGATAAAATCAGCAATTACAAGTTAAAAAATCTTTATCTGGTATCAACCGGAAAAACGATCGAAGAAGCGTTAAGAAACCAGGAAAAACTGGCCAGCAGGATGCAGCGCCTGTTGAAAGCCGGAACAATCCGGAGCATCTCGGGTGCCGGGTCGCTTCTCACATCCGATTCTTTGCAGCAAATAAAAATAGACCGGTGGAACCAGTATTGGACAACAGAAAAGAAACAACAACTGAAAGAATATTTGATAACGAAGTCGCAATCGTATGGATTTCGTCCATCTGCATTCAATTCATTTTTTGCCATGCTTGATGCGAAATACACCCGACTCGCTACCAGTGAATTAAATATCCGCAATAATCCAATGGTCGCTGATTGGTTAATTACCTATCCGGATCTTGCGCTTGCCCCAACAATCCTGAAGGTCAGCGAAAATAATAAAGCATTGGTTTACAGTGAATTTTCGAAAAATTCCAGCTATGTTCTTTTTGATAAACAGACTATCACCCTCCGGTTTATCGAAAACGTCAGACATGATTTCAACCTGCTGGTGACCCTGTCAATGATATTTGTAACAAGCCTTCTTATCTTCTCCTTTGGGCGGCTTGGTCTTGGCCTGATAACTGCCCTGCCCATGTTTTTCAGCTGGCTGATTACCCTTGGATTCATGGGGTTGACAGGCATTCGGTTCAACATTTTCAACATCATCATTTCATCATTTATTTTCGGTCTGGGTGTCGATTACAGCATATTGATGATGCGCGGGCTGCAACAAAATCTCAAATCAGGAAAAAATGATCTTCATGCTGTCAAAGTATCGGTGTTACTCTCATCCTTAACAACATTGTTTGGCGTGGGAGCCCTCTTTTTCGCACGCCATCCTGCCCTCCAATCCATTGCAATGGTATCAGTGGTTGGCATTATAGCTGTCGTCATCCTATCCTTTGTATTTATACCACTGATATTCAATGGACTAATTTTGAACAGGGAAAGGAATCATAAATTTCCGGTCACTTTCCGGGTTTTGATAAAAACCATTGTTACCTGGGGAAACATCGTTTTAATCGCCGTAGTCCTGATGGTTCTCGGAAGCCTGATTAAAATACTGCTTCCTGTGAAAAGAGAAAAGAAGGAGATCCTGTTTCACCATTTATTTTATTGGCTTACAAGAGTTTACATCGCATTCACTTTTGCCTTCGACCGTAAATTGATCAATGAAACCGGGGAAAATTTTTCCAGGCCAGCCATCATCATCAGCAACCATCAGAGTCTTATTGAAACCCCCGCTTTTCTGAGGTTGTATCCGAAAATCATTATCCTCACAACAACCTGGGTTCATCAATCTCCCATTTTTGGGCCGATAGCACGACTGGCGAATTTTTTCAATGTTGACAACGGAATTGAAAACATCCTGGACTTGCT
>JAPLDG010000074.1 GCA_026391845.1 Bacteroidota bacterium
CGGTGGCATCCGATTCTGAGATCTGCACTTCCGGGATGGCCCCATCCTGGTCATACATCATGATCAATCATCAATTTAATCCTTAATAATCACAAAATAAATCACTTATGAAAGCAAGATTTTTTCCTGTGGCAATAACTGCCCTTCTAACTTTATCTCTGTTCACCTCCTGCGAAAAAATAAAAGGCAAAGGTGATGTCATCACAGAAACACGCAGCACCAGTGCTTATCACTCCATCAGCCTTGCCATGTCAGCTACGGTATATTATACACCGGACACAATATATAGCCTGCAGATCAGGGGGCAGGAGAATATATTAAACAACATTCTTACCGAAGTGGAAGGGAATCAGATGGTAATTCATATAAAGAACGGTGTGATACTGAAAGATCATGAGCCTGTTCAGGTGTATATCAAGGCCCCAGCTTTAACCGGGCTCACAGTAAGCGGCTCTGGTGACATTTTTACAGAAAACGAATGGAATACGACCAGTGTTTCATTGAATATCAGCGGCAGCGGGAATATAAACATTGCAACAGTCAATGCCGGGCAACTAACCGCCAATATCAGCGGTTCAGGTTCAATTACAGCAAGTTCAGGATTGGTAAAACGCGAAGATCTCAAGATCAGCGGCAGCGGTACCATCAACCTGCGGGGTGTAAATGCAGAAACGGTTTACACAACCACAAGTGGTTCCGGCGACACCTATCTGACTGCTTCAAGTCTGCTTGATGCAACCATTTCAGGCAGCGGTAACGTGTGGTACATCGGAACACCGGCCATCAATGTGCATATTTCGGGTTCAGGAAATCTGAAGAGACTTTAGGACGATTATTCAAAATGCAAAGTGCAAAATAAAAAATCAAAATTCAAAAAAACTTACATGATTAGAACCATCATTTTTATCTGCCTGGTGAATCTCCTGGTGCCGGTTTTTGCTCAAACACCAACACAAACAGTCCGGGGAAGGGTTTTCGATGCTGATTCCAAAACAAGCCTGCCAGGCGCCAATATAACGCTCATGAATTCGGATCCGCTGATCGGAACAACGACGGATGCCAATGGAAATTTTATCCTGGAAAATGTGCCGGTCGGGCGTCGTTCGTTCAGGATCAGTTACATCGGGTACAAACCGATCATCAAGCCTGAGATTCTCATCAGCTCGGGAAAGGAGACTATCCTATCCGTCGAACTTAGCGAAGATGCAGTGGTGGGCGTGCAGTCTCAAACTTTGCCGGGGTTGCAGCCAGCTCTGATGTCAATTCCAACGAGATTGTCATTCGGGGAAATTCCCCCAAAGGCCTTCTCTGGCGTGTGGATGGCATCGATATCCCGAATCCAAATCATTACGCCTATGTGGGTACTTCAGGGGGTGGCCTTACCATGTTCAGCAGTCAGGTCCTGAGCAATTCCGATTTCTATACAGCCGCCTTCCCTTCAGAGTACGGCAATGCCCTCTCGGGCGTGTTCGACATGCGGTTCCGCAACGGAAACAATACCCGCCACGAATTTTCCTTCCAGCTTGGAATCCAGGGAATTGAAGCATCTGCAGAGGGGCCCTTTTCCCACAAACAGCAAGGCTCCTACCTTTTCAATTACAGGTACTCCATTCTGTCGTTTCTTCAGTACATCGATCCTTCCATGAAGAATAAAATTCCTTCCTACCAGGATCTCTCCTTTAAAATCAACCTGCCAACCAGTAAGGCCGGCACTTTCTCTCTGATTGGCATCGGTGGCATTTCAAGGTCAAAGTTTATTCCGGAGCAGGACTCATTAAAATGGGAAACCCTGGAAGACCGCACACAATCAATGCTCAATAATAACATGGGGGCTATTGCGTTTACCCACCAAATAGCACTCTCCAGGAAAACGAACCTGCGCTCATACATCTCCGGAACCTATAACAGCGCTGATTTCAACAATGGTTACCTTTCACCGTCCTATGAAATACAACCGCAAGACAGTATCAAACAGGAGAATTACAGATTAACTGCCGGCATTATGCTCAACCATAAATTTGGCCCGAGACACACCAACCGAAGTGGATTCAACTATTCCCGGCTCTTTTATAACAACGATTTTCAATCCGTGAATCCATTCACCGGGATCTTCTCAACCGTCTATAAAGGACATGGCAATACCGACCTGCTCCAGGGCTTCAGCGAATCGAAAATCGACCTGACAAACAATTTCACTGTCAATGCAGGGTTGCACTTCCAATATTTCCTGCTCAACCGTTGCTACGCGGTTGAACCACGGGTAGCCATTCGGTTGCAGCTGACACCGAAACACTCATTCAGCCTGGGTTACGGCAAACATTCACAAACAGAAGAGGTGGGAGTATATCTCACCGATGTAGTCGTTACTCCTGAGATGAACACACAACCCAACCGGATGCTCGACTTCAGCCGCTCTCACCATATGGTAATCGGGTATGATTACCTCATCAGGCCGGAATTGCGCTTCAGGGCCGAAGCGTATTATCAGTATTTGTATGATATTCCGGTAATGCCAGGAACATACTATTCGCTGATCAACAGCAGCGGTGGTTTTTATAACGACACACTAACCAACGGAGGAACAGGCCGAAATGCCGGCATCGACCTGACATTTGAAAAGTTTCTGACCCGGCAGTATTATTACCTGTTCACGGTTTCTCTGTTTGATTCAAAATACAAGGGAGGAGACGGAATCGAACGCAATACCAGGTTCAATGCGAATTATGTGATCAACCTGGTCGGAGGAAAAGAGTGGACCATCCGCAGAAAGAACCTCCTCGGGGTCAATCTCAAAGCCTCGCTCACCGGAGGAGAGTTTTATGTACCCATCGACCTGAAGGCATCACAGCAGCAGCACAGTGAAGTGCTGAATGACCAGGAAGCTTACAGCCAGCGCCTGCCATCGTTTTGCTACCTTGATATCTCCCTGACCTACCGTACGAATCACAGAAAATATTCCGGCGTTTGGACGATCCAGGTGAAAAACCTGCTTAATCAGCGTCCTGCAAACGGGTATGTTTACAATGACTATAATCAATCAGTAGAACCTGTTAAATCAATGGGCCTCCTACCGTTCCTCAGTTATAAAATTGAATTTTAGCATCTGAGAAAACCTACCAATCCTTGCAACATCGCACCGACATTCCGTTGGTCTTCAAGTTTACAATATGGTTCAGTTCCCCGTTGTTTGCATCGAGAATATAGTTCCAGGCATTCATGGAGGAAGTGTCGGAAGATGACCAAAAATAACCCACGTTCCAAATGGAATAAAATGTACCGTAGTTGATCCGGTATCCTCCCGGAAGACCTGTAAATCCGCTGGAATTGGTAGCATCCGTGTTCGGGGCATACCACAATCCCGTACCACCCTCGATTGTTCCGGTTGTTTTCATCAAGCCACCGGCTACTGAGCTGCCCCCAAGGGAATTCGCCAGTTCGGTCCATTCCGCTTCGGATGGCACATGCCAGCCTGTAGGACAAATGCCGCGGCTGTCGTTCGATGCATGCCAGTTGTAAAGATATCCATAAGTTGAACTGTTGGATGAAAGGTTTTCATATGAACACCGGGCACCGGTGATCAGCGCTTTCCATTTTGTATCAAGGGCCACAACGGGGATCGTGTCACCGGTGCGGTACCGGGTAACTCTGAGATTTTCACGAAGCCATGACTTCAGCCCGATCTTCACGGCATGGTAAATATTTCCATCAATATCGGTTATCTGGTAAACAACTGTCTTCATTGTTCTGAATGACTGGATATTACCATAAGCAGTTCCTTTACCATTTGACGCATAGGCCCTTGCATAATAGAGTGTATCAGCAACAAGGCCTGTCATGATACTTGTAAACGAACCCTTCCCGGCTCCGTCAACCGTATGATGATCCGTTATTTGAGGGGAAGCAGACAGGCTCCAGCATATTCCGCGTCTGACAACGGAATCGCCGCCATCTGAAGTGATCGTACCTCCACAGGTCGCAGTGGTATCAAGGATTGCCGTGACCGCTGAAGTAGTCACAACAGGCACAGTGGTCGTTTTCACAACCGGATCATCATCACTCTTTTTTGAGCAAGCAGTGAAGAATAATAAAAACACCAATCCAGGGATCAGCGCTGACTGGAATCTGTTGAATAATTTCATACCTACGATATTAAGTGACAATTGGTTACTTCCCGCTTTTATCACAATCCAAGGAAAATGATCAGAAAAATCACATTCCAGGAATGTAAAGGTATAAACAAATTTAAAGCCACCGATCCTGCCATCATCAAGTAATTACATGGGATCACCGAAATATTGAAGCCTGTGAGGATTTTCTCTATATTTTTGTCTTTTCTTACAAATTACTCCCAAAATATAGAAAAGATGAAAAAACTTACGTTGCTTTTTACGCTAATGCTCATGCTGCAGATCCTGATGGCTCAGGATGAATCAAGACTCCTTCGATTCCCGGCTATTCACGGAAACCAGGTGGTTTTTACCTATGCCGGTGATCTGTACACTGTTGACAAAGCAGGCGGCCTTGCCAGAAAACTCACCAGTGATGAAAACGGTTATGAGATGTTTGCCCGGTTTTCACCCGACGGGAAATATATTGCCTTTACTGGCCAGTATGACGGAAATACAGAGGTATTTCTCATTCCTTCAGAAGGCGGAGTACCCAAACGACTTACTTATACCGCGACACTTGGCCGTGACGATATTTCCGACCGCATGGGCCCCAACAACATTGTGATGACATGGAAGGACAATGAAAATATTGTTTTCCGTTCACGTAAACAAACCTTCAATGATTTCAAGGGCCAGCTTTTTCTTGCCAATATCAACGGAGGAATGCCGCAGGAATTACCGCTGCCATGCGGTGGATTCTGCTCCTATTCTCCAGACAACACCAAACTGGCATACAACAGGGTGTTTCGCGAATTCCGTACCTGGAAATACTACAAGGGGGGCATGGCCGACGACATCTGGATTTACGATTTCAAATCGAAACAAACTGAACAAATCACAAGCAATATCTTTCAGGATATGTTCCCCATGTGGAATGGTGACA
>JAPLDG010000315.1 GCA_026391845.1 Bacteroidota bacterium
GTCAGAATCCATTTGAAATGACCATTTCCCGGCAAGATCTGGCCGACCTCTCCGGTATGTCAAAAGAGAGCGCCATCCGGATTCTGAAAGAGTTCAAGGAGGAGGGAATTCTCACCACTTCTGGCAATACCATGGAGGTCCTGAACACGAAGCAACTACGCCAGATCAGCGAAACCGGTTGATATAAGATTCACAAAGAAGCCTTTTTTTTTCCCGGAAATCAATTCCTCCAAAGAGCCGCCTCCTTCGCACACCATATATATTTATGTATGTATTGATATATATCAACGAAGATTTGAGATATATCAGTTATAATATTAACAAATCTCACCGACTTATTAACAGCGCCTTTCATAATCTTCGATATTTTTGTTCCCGAAACAATTTGCACAAGTTGTCTGCTGCACAAACGTATTTATTAACAAAAACTGTAAGAGTATGAAAAATTTACAAAAATTTCTTTTCACAGCCGGATTGATGATCGCGGCTGCAAGCTTATTTTTAGCTTCCTGTACGAAGGAAGGTCCTCAGGGCACTGCCGGAAAGGACGGAGTGAACGGCATTAACGGAGTAAACGGTGTTGATGGTTTGAATGGCAAAGATGCAAACGCTTCCTGCCTGGTTTGCCACACCATTGCTAATTTCGATGCCAAGATTGCTGAGTACCACTTATCAAAACATTATCTGGGCACTTCAAGTTCCAGAAATACGAAGTTCTGTGCCAGATGCCACGTAAGTGAAGGATTTCAGCAGGTACAAGGCAGCGGACAAAACGTAGTTGCCAACGATATGCCGGCTGCCAACAGGATTAACTGCACCACCTGCCACGCCCATACCGGGTTTGACTTTTCAGGCGATACGGTTTCTCAGGTCCTTTATACCACTGCACCGGTATCTTTGCTTTACAACAAGGGTGCTTCAGCCACCGATTTTGGCGCATTGAATAATTTATGCGTGAATTGCCACCAGATTCGCGGCGCCACTGCCCTGGTCTATTCCGACACAACCCTTACGCCTGATGTCATCAGCAAACCATTTGAGCAGCTTCCGTACTTCCCGTTTGCCAATGCAAGCGACAACGACACCGTTCAATACCTGGTTGGCAGAAGTTTTTCGGTTCATGATGGAAACCAGTCAAATCTTTTTGCCGGGATCAACGGATACGAATACAAAGGCAAAACCTACACAAGAACATGGACACACTCTACCAATGCATGTACCGACTGCCACATGAATGAGTATGATGCCGCTACCAAAGAAGGTGGTCACACCCTGATCGTTAACAAAGCTGAATGTACTGCCTGTCATGGTGGAGATAAACTTACGCTCATTCAAACTGCTATCGATGCTAAAATAATCGAATTGCGCGACCTGCTCGTTACCAAAAAAATCTTCAAGAAAACCACTACCACCACAGGTTTTTCCTATGCTGCGTTGCCAACCCATGATTTCAATGGCAAGCTATTCCCAACGACTCAAACCCCTGGCGATCTTTTTGCAACCAATTCAACCAATAATACGGTTAGCCCAACCACCGGCCTGGTCGTTTACGGTATCATGCTGAAATATGCAAAAGACAATGATTTTGCAATCAGATTAGGCCGCCCGATGAAGTATGGTGAATTAGGCGCTGCTTACAACTATGCATACATCAACAGTGAATTATCAAAAGGCGTGCACAATCCTGGTTACGCCATGCAGATCTTACAGAATTCCATTGATTGGCTGAATGCTAATTAAATCTGTGATATTTATTACAGCAACACAAATTCCGGAAATGTGAATAGAGTGTTTTTGGAATTTGTGTTGTCTTTCAAGAATTGAAAAACAAAAGGCCTCAGCGAACCTGAAGCCTTTTTTACAAATGAGACAAAACTCCTTTTATTGCATTAAAAATCCATCAACAAAACATTTATCCTTCATCCAAAAAATAAATTGATTATGCAAAGCAAAAAGTTGAAAAATCTGTTCACAATCTTTTTCGCGCTTATTATCTTTTCATCCTGTACGCGCGATTATATTGTACCGGATCCCCCTGCTGCCCCTCCGGCTCCGCCGTCACCCACTGAAAATAAAATCAGTTATTCCGTGGAAATACAGCCCATTTTTACTGCAAAATGTGTCCGCTGCCATGGTGTAGGCCAGGTTGCTCCTGTTCTTGCCTCCGGTAGTTCCTACCAGTCGCTGATGAGTACTTCCGGAATGATCGATACCGTCACTCCTGCAAACAGCATTCTTTACAAGGAAATGCTGCCTCCCGATGGCGGCATGGTTCAATATGGAAGCACCAAAGCGAATTCCGATTCAGTTTATAAGTGGATCAGGCAGGGCGCAAAAAATAATTAATTGATTTATTTACACAAATAACTAAAGGAAATGCATACATATAAGATGGGTAAAATGAGACGATTATTGCTCGGTTTCATCTTCACAATTGGCGGTCTTGGAATGGTCGTTGCTCAGGATTCAGTTCAGGAACAACCGGCCACAAAATCATTTGCAAAAGCGGCATTTGAGAGCGGGTATTTTATTGCAGACCAAACCGTTGCAATGGCCCCTCCAAAAACGCTTGAACTCGTAATCCAGCATGATTTCGGCACGATCCAGCAAAAATGGTCCGATCTTTACGGACTTTGGGGAGCCTCCAACGTTCGGATCGGGTTTGATTACACGATCAATAAAAATCTTCAGATTGGCTTTGGAACCACCAAATTTAAAATGCTCCAGGATTTCAATATAAAATATGTGGTTGCCCGTCAAAAAGAGGAAGGTTTTCCTGTTACCATCACCCTTTTTGGCAACGTGGCCATCAATGCCATGAACAAATCAACCCTGGGAAATAATAAACTGGATTCAGATCTCGATTATGGATCCATTGTGAAAGATTCTGCATTCAGGTCAAACCTGATCAATCAGACCGTACAAAACGACACCATGTATGGGATGAATTATATCACCTATAATCAGGCAACCGGACTCAAAGGAGCCAATGAATCTGACCTGAGCTCCCTTTTTGATCATACTTTTAAAGCCTCTTACAGGTTCTCCTATTTCGCCGAAGTCATGATCGCCCGCAGATTCTGTAAAGAATTTTCCGCACAGTTGGGAATTTCCTGGGTTCATTACAACCTGGTTAACCAGACTGCTATGGAAAACAACCATGTAAACGGCACATACAACGATAACATCAATATCTCAGGGATCGGCAAAATCAAGGTCAGCCCGCAAACCTCCGTCATGTTAAGCTATTCACAACCTGTGTGGACTTACACGAATACCGCACCCTGGCCCAATTTTGGTTTAGGCGTTGAAATTTCCACAAGCACGCATGCGTTCCAGGTCTTTCTGACATCAGCAAACGGCATGGTACCGCAGGAAATCGTGATGTACAATCAAAATAATCCATATAACGGGTACATACTTCTTGGATTCAATATAACCCGGTTGTGGACCTTTTAAATTCACAGCTTTAACACAATTTCTAACCACTTAAAAGCAACACTATGAAAACAACTCAAAAAATCGCAACAATTATGGTAGCTGCAGTCATTGCTGTAGTTTTCCTGTTCGGAAATGCTGTTCATGCGCAGGCAAAAGCAAAACCATGGCCTGTGCCAGATAAAGACAAAGCCATGAAAGCGCCTGCAAAAGCAGATCCGGCTACCGGCAAGGAGCTTTGGGCAAAACATTGCAAATCATGCCATGGAAGCAAAGGCCTGGGCGATGGTCCAAAAGCCGCTTCCCTGAAAGTTTTCCCTGGCGACTTCTCCTCTGCTGCATTCCAGGCATTTACTGATGGCGAATTATTCTATCGCACCGACAAAGGCCGCGATGAAATGCCCGCCTATGAAAAGAAAATTCCCGATGCAAAAGATCGCTGGGCCCTGGTTGCTTACATGCGTACCTTTAAGAAATAAGTGCATGTTGATTCAACCATGATGAACACAATGGGTGTTATCAGGGCTTTCCTGCTAACACCCATTTTTATTTCCCAACCCGATGAACAACTCCAACTAAAAATATGATTCGCAAAGCAAATATCCGGCCTGCCTGGGCTGTCCTCGTGCTGATGATGTTATGCCTGATTTTATTCACGCTGATTAAAACATCAGACACCTCTACAGCAGTAAATAAAAAAATCCAATCCGAACTGGAAACCCCCAGCAAAACAGATCATTCGAAGTTTAAAAATGCTGTCGAAAATGAAAATTGTTTCAAGTGCCATGGCCAGTCGAAATATTCCTACGAAAATCCTGAATCAAAAAAAACTGTTACGAAGAAAATGTTCGCCGAATTAATCATGAACCGCGATGTATTCTACGTTTCAAACCATCGCGAATTCAAATGCACCGATTGTCATTCCGAGGATTACAATACGTTTCCCCATGCAGGCAACCTGCGCATGGAAACAAAAGCCAATTGCATCGACTGCCATGGCGGAGATGAAAAATACGCAAAATTCAAATTCGAACAAATTGAAGCGGAATTCCAGGCCAGTGTCCATTCTGAAAAGCATAGCGCCGATTTTACCTGCTGGATGTGCCACAATGCACATACTTACAAAATAAATGCCCGCTCAAACGAAAATATTGAGGAAACCATCACCTATGATAACATGATTTGCCTTAACTGTCATGGTGATCTGAAAAATTATCAATTGCTGACCGACAAGGTCAAACCCAATATCTTAAAAAAACATGAATGGCTGCCCAACCAGGCATCCCACTTTACCAACGTCCGTTGTATTGAATGTCATGCCAGAAATGAAGATACGCTGGTTGTGGCCCATCATGTCGTTTCGAAAAAAGATGCCGTTAGAAAATGTGAGTCATGCCATTCAAAAAACTCCATTCTTTATGCCTCTTTGTATAAATACCAGGTTAGTGAAAAAATACAGAAAGAGGGCGTTATCAAGGGGTTGCTGATGGGAGAAAACACCTCTATCGGGCCCGATAAAAGCAACACCCTGAATATTATCAGCCTGGTGATTTTTGGACTCACTGTTCTGGTCATAATTATCCACGCGGCCCTGCGCATTAAAAACAATTAATACAGATGAACCATCAAACTGAAAAACTCTATCTATATCCTGTCTGGATCAGGATCTGGCACATGACAAATGCCCTGCTCTGCCTTATTTTAATCGTAACCGGGTTAAGTATCCAGTTTTCAAATCCGAACACAATGGTTAAATTCAATGCCGCAGTTGCTGTGCACAACGTGGCAGGAATTATTTTGACAATCACCTATGCACTGTTTTTCATCGGGAATCTCTTTACGCCAAATGGCGCCTATTATGTAATTCCCGTTAAAGGATTCCTTGATCGCCTGATGAAACAGTTCAGGTATTATACGATCGGAATATTTAAAAAAGAAGATGCTCCGTTCCCGGTAAATGAAGAAGGCAAATTCAACCCGCTTCAGCAGGTTACCTACGTAATTCTGATGTACGGCTTTGTTCCTTTCGTCATCGTTTCAGGTTGGGGACTTCTGTATCCCGAGATGACACATCAGCGGACTTGACCTCACCGACCTGCTTCATATCGGATCAGGATTTTTAATCAGTATTGTCATGTGTGTACATGTCTATTTTTGCACCATCGGAAAAAATCCGACAAGTAACTTTAAAAGCATGATTAATGGATATCATGAATCTCACTAAAATTTATACCTGTGGAAGAAGCATTGAATAAAGACGAGAAAAACTCCCGTCGTCAGTTCCTTAAAAAAGGACTTATTGCCGGCGCAGGGGTTGCAATAGGAAGTGGCCTCATTGCTGCATATGTTGATGCAACAGCCACTGAAACCGGCGAAAAGGTTAAAGTTCTGACCACCGATGGTGAAATCATGGAGGTGGACAGAGGTTTGCTCAAACTCCCTCGCGTTTCCCGGGAAGAATCGCACAAAGGAATTCCGGGTCGCAAATTTGTGATGGTCATTGACCTTGGAAAGTGCAAAAACGCCCGAAAATGCGTGGAAGCATGCCAAAAAGGCCACCACCTTCCGAAGAGCCAGGAATTTATGAAGGTTTACCTGCTTCAGGACTCTGAGAAAACAGCCCCCTACTGGTTTCCAAAACCCTGCTTCCATTGCGATAATCCATTGTGCGTCAGCGTTTGCCCTGTAGGAGCTACCTACAAACGCAGCGATGGCATTGTGTTGATCGACAACGAACGCTGCATTGGCTGTAAATTCTGCATGACGGGCTGCCCCTATTCAACCCGCGTTTTTGCATGGAAACATTACCCTGAATTTGATGAAGACAAGGAACCCTATTCACCTGAAGCCAGCAGCCCCGGAAGGGAAGGCACCGTTTCGAAGTGCGATTTTTGCCCTGATCTGATCCGGGTTGGTAAAATTCCCTATTGCGCTTCCGCCTGCCCGATGGGTGTCATCTATTTTGGTGATGTTGATGAGGATACGGTTACCAACGGAACTGAAACCTACCAATTCAGCAAGCTCATCCACGACCGTGCCGGGTACCGCTACCTCGAAACACTGGGAACCCGCCCATGCGTTTATTATCTGCCTCCTGTTGACCGGCAATTCGAAGTAGACCGCGGCTTCGGCGACCTTGCACCCGAGGTTAAAGAAAGGTACAAAGACACACCATACAGTAAAAAAAATAAACCGTAACCATGGAACTGCAACCAAAAAATCCACTACGAGACTTTGCACCACAATTAGAGCGGACTTCTTTTCAGGGATACGCCTGGATCGTTTTCTTATTAGCCGTTATCGGATTGGGCGTTTATGCTTTCCTTCAGCAAGTGATTAAAGGGCATGAAGTTACCGGAATGCGCGACAACGTGGTCTGGGGAGTCTATATTGTTAATTTTATATTTTTCATGGGCGTCAGTTACGCAGGGGCGTTAATCTCCGGAACACTGCACCTTTTTAAAACAGCCTGGCGTAAACCGATCATCCGGATGGCCGAATTCATCACCATCATCGCCCTGTTGATCGGACCCTGCTTCATTCTGCTTTGCATCGGCCGGCTCGATCAATTGCACTATCTGGTGCTCTTCGGACGCATCCAGTCACCAATCACCTGGGACGTTATTGCCATCTCCACCGACATTTTCGGGTGTTTTATCTTCCTCTATCTCTCCCTATTACGCGATCTGGCCACCCTCCGGGATGATGAACTTCTCCGGCTCCCAAACTGGAGAAAGAAATTGTATAAAACCCTTGCCTTGGGATATACCGGAACTCCTGAACAGCAGCAGCGGTTAAACAGGGCAACCGATATCATGGCAGCCATGGTTATATCCATCGCCATTATCGTGTACTCGGTTCTGGCATGGATTTTCAGCGTTACCCTGCAACCTGGCTGGCATAGCACCATATTCGGACCCTATTTCGTCATTGCGGCGGTCTATTCCGGAAGCGCTGTGCTGATCATCTGCATGTGGGTTTTCAGAAAAGTATATCACTTAGAGGATTATATCACAAAAAAGCATTTTGTAGCCGTGGGTGTGATCATGCTTGTTCTAGCAGCCGCCTTTTTCGGCTACTTTACTTTCAGTGATTATCTTACCAAGTGGTATGGTTCCGAAAAAAATGATGAATTGCTGATCCAGTTGCTTTTCAAAGAATTCTACTGGCCATTTATCATCTCAAACTACATCGGTGTTCTCCTGCCTCTTCTGGTCGTTGGCATTGCCAAATTCAGAACAATAACCAACATCACCCTTACCTCTGTTGTTGTCGTGATCGCCCTGTGGCTGAACCGTTACATCATCGTTGTTCCAACCCTTGAATCACCCTACCTTCCGATCCAGGATTCACGGCCCGAATGGCTGAACTATTCGGCTACCTGGGTAGAATGGAGCCTCACAGCAGCCGGAGTTGCCATATTTTGTCTTCTGTTTACGCTGGCATCAAAATTCATCACCATCGTACCTGTAACAGGATTGCAGAAGGAAGAGAAAAAAGAAGATATTTTAGTTTAATTTTTCACCGGAATTACTCAATCTATACTTATGAAAAGAGTTTTCGCGTTCGTACTGTTTTTTGGAACCCTCATCTCTGCAGCCTTTCAGCCAATGAACCTGTTTGCAGAAGAAAAGGCGGACTCCGCCAATATTCCGGTTGAATCGCGCCTGGCGCTGAACTATTTATGTGCCAATGATTCGATCATTTTAACAGCAACCCTCAGTATTAAAAGAGGCGAAGCAACCCTGGCCCTGGAAAATGCCCTGGTTGAGTTAACGGCATCTGACGGAACAAACTCTACCCTTTTAGGCAAGGTAAAAACTGACCAGGAGGGTATCGCTGTGTTGAAAATTGCCGCTGCCGGATTGCCGGCAAATATGGATGGCACGGTCGCTTATTCTGCAACATTTACCGGCAACAGCAAATATCCCGGCGCCGATGCTTCCTTCAGCGCCAAACTGGCCAAGATCCGGCTGTTTTTCAGCATTGAAGACTCTCTCCGGATTTTAAAGGTTACCGCTACTCAGAAAAATGCGAAAAATGAAGAAGTTGCCATCCCAAAAGAAACCGTTCTCATTTATGTACCGCGCCTTTTCAGTTTTTTAAAAATCGGTGAAATTACCCTGGACGAAAATGGAACAGGAACCATGGAGTTTCCGAAAGAAATCGTCGGAGATACGCTGGGAAACCTGGTCGTAGTAGCCAACATCGAAGAAAACGACCAATTTGGATTCGTACAAGGACGGAATACAATCAACTGGGGTGTTCATAAGCAGTATTACAAGGCTGAAGTGCCCTCTCGTGAGCTCTGGACGCCGATCGCCCCCATGTGGATGATTATCACCCTGCTTGTCATGCTCGCAGGTGTATGGGCTCACTACATGTATGCCGTTTATGAACTGGTCATGATCAAAAAACTCAGCAAAAAAGATAAACCCCTCTTTTAATTCGGGTTTGTTAAATCGGTAGCTTTGCTGCATCATGCAACAAGGTCATAACTCCCCCGATGTACTGGAAGCCCTTTCGAAGGGAGATATCCGGAAAGCAAATGAATTGATGGGATCAGTTTATCTGGTTGAAGCACTGGTCGTTCATGGCAACCACCTGGGCAGAACCCTCGGATATCCCACCGCTAATCTTCAATTGCCTGACAGTAAACCGTTTTTATTGGCCAATGGCGTTTATGCCGTAAAAGTCGAAATTGATCAGGTGGTTTATAAAGGAATGGCGAATGCCGGTATCCGCCCCACTATTTCAGGAAAAGCCTTAACCGTGGAAGTCAATATATTTGAGTTTTCCGGCGACATTTACGGCAAAAAGCTCGTTGTCTGTTTTTTTGAGCGTATCCGTGATGAGAAAAAATTCGACTCGCTTGACCTTCTGGTTCAGCAAATCCACCTTGATAAAGCGGAAGCGCTGAAACTACTTTCCTGAGGGAACAACCCTGATCCCAATCCCCAGAACACCTGCTACAGTTGTCCGGGGAGCCAGGTTTTCAATTTCAATCTTCAGGATTCCTGGTTTCGTCAAATGAAGCTCTTTTTTCAGTAAGATTGTTCCTTCGCAGGAATCCTTGCTGCAGTCTATACAAAATTCTCCCGATTTCGATTTCACCGGCATCCTGTATTCCTTGATGCGTTCCTCGCCCGACGGGGTATTCATTATCATATTAAAATCAAGGGTTTCGTATTGAAATTCGGGGGTGAACCTTGCAAAAAGATAGATGTTATAGGAGTCAGCTTTTGTTACCGGCATTTCAAAACTCAGTAGATTAAACCGTGCCCATGATTTTTCAGGGAACCGGTGATATAGTTCTGAATTTCCGACTTTACCGCAGGCGGATGTCAGGAATACAATCAGGACTGAAACCAGCAGGGTAACTGCCATGAAGGTATATCGTTTCTGATCAGGTTTGTTCGTCATTTGCCGGAAATTTAATGATAAATGTGGTGCCTTTCCCTACTTCAGTCGTACATGTTATTTCTCCGTTCATCCCCTCCACGATACCCTTCACAATGGCAAGACCTAACCCCATCCCACTTGTTTTTGTTGTAAAGTCCGGCAGGAAAATTCTCTCCATACGGTCAGGCAATATGCCGCAGCCATTATCTGATACTCTTACAACCAGTTGGTGTTGCTCCCTGGCAATGTGAATCGTGACGATACCCTTCGAGTGATCATCAATCGCCTGAACTGCATTATTCAATAAGTTGGTAAAGAGCCGGATGAGTTGTGACCTGTCTCCAACAATCAATGGATCAGTTACTTCACATTTCAGCTCATATCGAATTCCGGTAGTGTCCTGGTATAATGAAAGGACAAATCCAACAGCCTCTTCCAGATCAACCTCTGTAAATCCGACAGTCTTCATTTTAGCGAAATCGGAGAAATCTGATGCAATCACAGAAAGTGCATCTATTTGTTCCACCAGAGTCTTCGTGAATCGGGCAAGCCTCTGATCCCAATCCGGAGCCTTGTCGTTCCAGGCCTTTTCCAGGTATTGTGCACTTAGCTTGATGGGTGTCAGGGGATTCTTTATTTCATGGGCTACCTGCCGGGCCATCTCTCTCCATGCACTTTCGCGCTCCGATCTGGCCAGCAATTCAGCGCTCTTCCCCAATTCATCAATCATCCGGTTGTATTCCGCAACCAATTGACCGATCTCATCGGTTTGTTTCCAGATAATTTTTTCATTGACTTTGCCCAGGCGAAGAAGCGACATTTTATGTGCCAAAATAGCCAGTGGAGCCGTTATATAGTTTGAAATCAACACGGTAAAAAATATTCCGAATAAAATTAACAGGATATAAACATTGAGAAAAGTGACCAAAAACGAAGATATCTCCTTTTTCAACTCGTCTTGTTTTGCAAAATATGGAAGATTCACAAAACCAAGCAGTTGATCATGATCATTGTAAAATGGAAGATAGGCTGAATTGAATTGCATCTCCCCGATGGTCTCCTGGTGAATATATAGGGAATATTTTTCCAAAATCAGGTTCCGGTATGCGTCCGCATTCATTCTGTCAGACAAAAGACCCTCTTCGAAAATTTGCGGGCGGCTCGATGAAACCAACATGCCTGTACCGTTATAAACATTGATATCAGTAAAAAACACATTGGACAATTTGACCAGAAAATCTTCCAGCTCCTCTTTTGGAACCGACTGTAATCCTGACAATTGACTGAATTTATGCTGTACTTCAACCACGATGGAATAGGCCCTTTCGCGCAAATTATCTATATTCTTTTTCGAGTTTATTTCAATGATATTGATGATCTGGACGACACCGATTGCCAGCATGGTCAGCATCAGGATGCCGATTAAAAATACATGGAGTTTCGTTCTGAGCGTTGCGATGAAGGGATTGAGTCTGGCCGGGAAATTTACCATGATTGATACAACCAGGGCCATCATGGTAAAGAGAATAAAAAGATAGGAAAACGGCGTTGCGAAAGATAAAAATGAGTCATCTTTTTTACTGATGATCAAGGTGGTGGCATCATTGATGCGATAGCGAAAATGGATCATCTCATCCTCCGTGAAGCAGGTGTTTTCAGCAGAGTCCGACTGATAACGGCCTGATTCCATTTTATATCCATATGTCCCCACCGCCCTTATCAACCTGCCGTTTTGAAATAAGGCGTAGGAATAATCGGAAATATTTGGAAGAACCACCCTCGCTTTATCCATAAGCAAACCAGGGTAACCCGGATCGGGGAAGGTGTTTTTTAAATTAAACTCAATGAATATCGCAGGCCGGATGTCAGACGCTGAAACGAGTCCCTTCCGCGTAAATACAGCAAGGTAGTACTCCTTACCAAATCCGTCATCTAAAAAATAGAGGTCAGGCACTTCTGTTACCTCTCCATAACTTTGAATGATTCCCCTGAAATAACGATCACAGTTTACCAAATAACCTTGTGGCTGGATCCTTAACTGCTTCGCCGAATCACACAAGGTAATCTGGATCTGATATTTCCTCCAGTAATCTTTAAAATAATGTGTTTTCAGATATTCGGCCAAACTGTCCTGGCCAATTATCGGGATGCCGGATGAAGGATTTATCCACCGATTCAACAATGAATCCGCCTGAAGTCTGCGCTCTGTCAACTCATAAAGCACCTCGGTGACCGGATTTCGCTGTGTCACCAATTTGCCTGCCAAAAGATTCAATTTTTCCGTTTCCTTGGTGCGGTTTGAACCGTTTAGTAAAATCGTCGCGAAGATCGCATAAAAACAGAGAAAGAACAGCAGGTTCTGTACAGAAAACAATGCCATTTTCTTTGCTTTAAAAAAGCAATGCCACGCTGTGTAAATCAAGAAAAACAGTGTCACCGTAAAATTAATGTTCCACCCTGCAAGCCAGCAGATCAGACTATAACCAAGGGCCACCGTGATGGCCGACACAGCGATCCGTTCCAGCTTTTGCGATGATAAAAAAATAAAATCAAACACCCTGCCGGCAAGTAGCCACAACGAAAACAGCAACGCAGAAATAATGTATAAACCGAACCCGCTTTCATATGTTAACCCGGAAATATTCTTTAAATTCAGTGATAAAGATGAGTTGATCACCAGGTCAGACATCAGATACGCGACAGCCTGAAAGAGAAGAAGGAGTATGGCAAGGGCAAAAATCATCCGGGAATACCGGCGGATTGACCCGATTGGTCGCCAATTGTTGTTAAGTGAGCACCTTTTATATGCCATGAGGGATATCACAAAAAGCAATAAGGCATTCAAGGTAAAATCACCCAGCGAAGGAAGGAAAACGGAAGAAGAATAATAAGCCGGACCAAAAAGTTCTGACCGGTAAAGCTCTCCTGGAAACTCTGAATAATGCTGAACAACCCTGAGTATTACAACGGTTGTAACATAGACGATGACCAGCAGATTTTCCCGGGATTTAAACCAAACCAATCCAGAAAGAACCCGGAAGAGGAAATACAATAAACACAAAGACCCCAGGATAAACAAAAGAAATACCACTGCTGATGCGCCGCCATCTTCAAGCCTGAAACCACCAAAATCCAGGCTAAACAAAAAGGTTCCGTTCCTTGAATAAATCGGGAATTGACCCGCTTTTTCTATGATTGAGACGGATGCAGGAAAATCAAGTAGAGCTGAAAAATGATTTTTAATAAATTCATTTTGAAAAGAAAATTCACTTTTGATCAGATAACTTCCTACAAAATTATACGAACCTCGCTTTTTGCTTTGAAACCCATACCATCCGTTTTTTAAATGGCTGGCAAAATTTTCATTTACATGCGACCTTATGATTTCTTCAGGCAATACGATTTTATTGTTACTCCAATAAATCAGGGAATCGTCTTTATAAACAAACTGGCAAATTTCATTCCCCTTCCTCCCGGGGTTGGTCAGATCCCGTGCTGAAAAAGTTCCGGTTTTTTCGAAATGGCTAAAATCTGCTATTAAAAAATCAATCCTGCTTTCCGATTTCGTTTCGAGCGCTCTGTGCTTTTTCTGAAAATCCCTGGTCATGGTCTGCGGACCATTCTGGTGATCTAAATATAGTCGTAACCCAAGAATGGACAGGTACAGAAAAACTGCCAGAAAAAACCAGGGAAATCCCCTGAAAAACATCATTCGTTGACCCAATTTCACTAATTCACAGATTTACAACACAATGAACCGACCTCACAGGATGGCCTATAAACGCGTTTCCGGGCCAAACTGAACCCATTCATCCAAAAGCGCCTTAAGTCCTCCAGAAGGCCTAAAATTAACTCTTTTTCACCTGAAGTACGAAAATCTGGCTGGAATGACCTCTTCCCTCTCTTCCTGCCTGAACATTTGACCAAAACCCAAAAAACAGGGCTTTAAGATAGTTGATCTTTCCCGACCGATACTTTTCGCTTAACATGGAGACATAATATGAATCCAGTTTTTGTGGAACCAATTCCTGTAATATAAAACCATGATTTGTGACCAACCTTACAAGTGTTGTCCTGGTAAAATGGTAGAGGTGTCTCGGCACATCATAAGCTGCCCAGAAATTTTCATACTTCCGGGCATCCCATGAATCGGAATTTGGAACCGCTGCAATGAATACGCCGCCGGGCGACAAAAGACCTCTGACCAAATCCAGTGTTTCATCCAGATCGTGCACATGCTCCAACACATGCCACATGGTAATACATTGAAATGAACCTGAATCGACATCCTTCAGGGTTTTAGCCACCGGAATTTTATTGACCTGTTGTGAATAGATCCCCGCTTTCTCGTTGGGCTCCACCCCCTCTACATCATATCCTTTTGATTTACAATAATTGAGGAATTCACCTGTGCCGCAGCCAATGTCGAGAATCCGGCCGGATGGCGTGTATCTTTTTACAATATTATGCTTGCCTTTTATTGAAAAAACTCTGGCCAGTTTGTATATACGGCTGATAAAGTTTTCTTTTTGGGCGTCATGTGAAATGTATTCATCCGACTGGTAATACCTTCCTATTTCATTTTTATCCGGCCTTGGATTGACAAATTTAAATCCACAACCATCGCAGGATTGAATTAAAAAGTCTTCCATGGTGAGAAAATAATCCTTGACTTCGAGAAAAAGCGTAAAATCAGCCTTTTTGCAAACCGGACATTCGAGTAGTTTTTCTGCCATTCTGTTTGAGTTTCACGTGGAACATGTCATGGAAGAATCACCAGGGCAGCCATTGCGCTGTTGTACAACTCTCCATTAGTTTGTTTATAAACAACATTAAATTGCTGTTTTAATGAGCCATTTGGTTTTACTTTGAGAATCAATTGCATAAATTTAAGGGCTGGCGGATTCGACTGTAGAAACGAATTCAAATCAGTCCGGTTCAAATTTCGGCCATCGCTATAATAACCCACAATATCGAAATATTTTGTCAGTGTATCGGTGGTCGACCCTGTGGAAGTAAATAAATAAGTACTAAAAATATTTATTTCGGATATCCTTTCATTTGACCCGGCATATCCTGGTTCCAGGCACTCACAGGCAACAGCAGAATTGACAAAAAACGAGGAAATTTCAAAGTTGTATTTTCGGGAATTGTCTCCATAAAAAGACATTGTTGGTTCCATCTGAAGGACAACCTTGTCAAAAGCAACTGCATTGTCACTGTCCAAAGGGACGCACAAATAATTACCATCCGGATATGTTTCAGTAATTTTCTGAATGGATGAACGGAATCCGGTAACATCAAAATATTCAGGGACTTTATTGCAGTCATAAGAGCAGCAACCCCCAATCATGAAAAACGTCAGTAAAACAATAATCCTAATCATCTGATTCTTTTAGAAAAAATAATGGACACTATATCATATTTGTCAATATTCCCGGCCTGGCTTGAGTGAATTCTTGTCTGTCCGGAACCGTCTTCTAACGTCCGAGGTGAACAATGAGCACCGAAAGATCGGCTGGTGATACCCCGCTGATGCGTGAAGCCTGTCCGATGGTACGTGGCTTTACCCGATTCAGTTTTTCTCTTGCCTCATGAGACAGAGACTCCAGTTTAGCATAATCGAACTCGCCTGAAAGCTCATAATTTTCGAGGTTTGCCAGTTTGTCAACCAATTCCTGTTCCTTACCAATATAACTTTCATATTTAATGATCAATTCAACCTCTTCGATGATATCATCCTCCAACAGATCATTATCCCCGGCAAAAATCTGTATATCGCTTATATGTGCTATCAACTCCTTCAATGTCACCTGTGGTCGCAGCAAAAGCAGAGAAGCCTTTTGTTTTTGCTGCAACTGGTTTGTTTTATTCTCGCTTAACAGAGAACTTATCTGTGCAGGCTGAATGCTATACTCTTTGAGATATTTGAGAAATCCATCCACTTTCCGGTACTTCTTCTCCACGGTTTCTGATCTCTCTTTTGACGCAAGACCAATACTACGGGATAATTTGGTCAGCCGTTGATCTGCATTATCCTGTCTTAACAAGATCCTGTACTCCGCCCGCGATGTAAACATCCGATAAGGCTCTTCAGTACCCTTATTAATGAGGTCATCAATCAGAACTCCGATGTAGGCATCAGAGCGTTTAAGAATAAATTCCTTTTCATTGTGAAGCTTCAGATGGGCATTAATTCCTGCCATTAACCCCTGTGCAGCGGCCTCTTCATAACCTGTTGTTCCATTAATCTGACCTGCAAAATAAAGATTTTCCACAAGCCTTGTTTCCAGGGAGAAATTCAACTGGTCGGGTGGAAAATAATCATATTCGATGGCATAGCCCGGCCTGAAAAACTTAGCTTTCTCAAAACCTTTTACAAGCCTTAATGCTTTAAACTGAACTTCCTCCGGTAAAGAAGAAGAAAACCCGTTTACATAGTATTCAACCGTATCCCAACCTTCAGGCTCAATGAACAATTGATGACGTTCCTTTGATGCAAACCGATCAATTTTATCTTCAATGGATGGGCAGTAACGAGGCCCCCTGCCTTTAATTCTTCCTGAAAACATCGGAGACCGATCAAATCCTGTCCTTAAAATATCATGAACCTGACCGCTGGTATACGTCAGCCAGCAACTCCTCTGTGTTCTTAGAAGTGGGGTATTTGTGTAAGAAAATTTTCCTGGTATGGTATCGCCGGGTTGCTCCTCCATTTTCTTAAAATTAAGCGAACGACCGTCAACCCGAACCGGAGTTCCGGTTTTCATTCTGCTTGCGAGAAATCCCAAATCAGTCAGATTCTCCGTCAGGTTCTTTGAGGACCCATCCCCCATTCTACCACCCGAAAATTGCTTTTCTCCGATATGAATCAAACCGTTTAAAAACGTCCCGTTGGCAAGCACCACCGCTTTGCATTTGAATTCAATACCCAATCCGGTTTTTACGCCAGCAATTCTACCGTTTTTTACAACAATGCCTAACACAGAATCCTGCCAGAAATCAACATTTTTTGTTTGCTCCAGCATGCTCCTCCATTCTACGGAGAACAGAACCCTGTCGTTTTGCGCCCTCGGACTCCACATGGCAGGTCCTTTTGAACGGTTCAGCATGCGGAATTGGATCATCGTTTTGTCGGTTACAATACCGGAATAGCCCCCCAGGGCATCTATTTCCCGAACAATCTGACCCTTTGCAATGCCTCCCATAGAGGGGTTGCATGACATCTGGGCCATATTCAGCATATTCATGGTAATCAGCAGAACTCTCGAACCCAGATTCGCCCCTGCTGCCGCGGCTTCACAACCGGCATGCCCTGCTCCCACTACAATAATGTCATATTTCTGCATTCGTTGTAATTAATGTTTCACGTGAAACATACTTCATATTTTCTGATCGGCAGTTTTACTTATGCTGCTTTTCATGATATTTGCTGCAATAATCGAAGGCCAATTCAACAGGTAATACCGCACAACAACTAAAAGAAAAACACGAGTTATCTGGAAATGCGGAAGGATATTATCGAGCGAACCCTGCACCGGGCTTCAATGTCTGAAGGTAAAAATTCTCTTTTTCTGTCATTTGTGACTTTTCTTGCTTTGTCGAATCGTTGTAACCAATCAAATGCAGAACTCCATGAATCATCACACGATGCAATTCATTTTCAATTTTTTGTTTATAATGATGCGCATTCTCCCTGATACGGGGAAAACTGATATAAATATCACCCGATATATACTCGCTTTCGTTGTTATAGTTAAAAGTCAGGATATCAGTTAACGATTTATGCTTAAGATACTTATAATTCAATTCATACAGATAATCATCGGTACAGAGAATAAAATTCAGACTGCCGGCCGTTTGACCTTCACTTTTCACTACATCCTCTATCCACCGCCGAAGTTCACTCTTGTTTTTGATCACGTAAGCGATTTGTTCGCTAAAGAATCTGATTTCTACCTTCATTTTCCGTGAATCAGGATTTCTCTCTTCTTCCAATACTTTCGTAATTCTGTGATTCTTGTCAGTGATTTTTCGTAATTTATACTTGAAATATAAAAAACGATCCTGATGCTTTTACCATCACCCGAGATGGCAATCTCATCGATCAAAGCCTTGATGATGAAAATATCCCTGGATAATTTATGCTTCCTGATTTCCTGGTCGAGAAAATCCTCGCTTTCATTGAAACCAGGTTTGAGGCAATTAAGATTGATGGTAAATTCAAGGCCCTTTTGACTTCTGTTAAAACCTACCGTAACCTCACAATTTTTATCCGAATCGTTCAATGAAAATAAAATACCGACAGCTTCATTCGTGGCCAGTAAAATATTGCCGAAATACTCATTGTTGATGTGGTAGCTATCGCAAATCTCTTCAATAAACCATTCTATCTTTGCAATGTCAGTCATGCCTGAAATGACCAACTCCCTGAAATCCCGTTTCATGTTAATCTTCTATTTTAACAATGTAATTGTTTACTTTGTTTTTATAGAACGAATTGATGCCAGGTAAAACCAATTGAATGTTATCCTGGCTCGCTCTCTTTTGCATGTTATACTGATAATTCAATCCAGGGTTACTATTTTTCTGCGTTTTTGCTTCTGTTGATTCTCTTTTTTCTTCCTGATCCCTCATTTGCTCCGCTTTTTCAGATTCCAGCAGTCTGGTCATTATATTTTGCTGACGTTGAATTGTTTCCTGAGTAATCCGTTTGTTGACGAGATCCTTTTCAATCTGCTCCATCTCCTTCGCAGCCTCGCTCAACGATTCACTTCCTTTTATGCCCTTAGTCCCCATCTCATCCTGATACTTCTGCATTTCGTTTCTCAATGCCTCCTGCTGCGCTGCAAGCCTGGCCACCTCTTTGCTCATGGAGCCCTGCCCCTGTTTACTTCCCTTTCCGTCCTTCTTTGCTCCCTCTGCTCCCTCTTTTAATTTCTTAAGCTCTTTTCCGATATTTTCCTGAAGTTCCTTCATGTTTTTGGCTGACATTTTCCCCTTCCCTTTTCCTCCAGGTTTCTTACATGCTTTGTTGCCGGGTTTGGAATTCTTACAACTTTCCATCTGCTCATTCATATTCTGTAAAGCCTCGTTGAGTAACAATGCCAGATTGTTGATAGAGGTCATGGCTAATTGCTGTTTTGCAAGGGCCATGTTTATATTCCTGGTATCCATCGACTCCAGAGCGAGATCTATATTGAGATTGATTGCCGCCAACTCCTTTGTTACAATCGGTTTGATCTCTATCTGCCGTTTGGCAATGGCCTTCAGAGAATCCTCGACTACCTTCATCTTGCCGCTGAACTCCTTCTGCCGGAAAACAAGTTCTGTAAATTTTGGATCGTTGCGCGCGATCTGTTGCGTAATGCCGATCATCTCCTCCTGATCAAACGACAGCCTTACCAGGTTTTCCAGGATCATACGGACATTGCCGGAGTCCTCTTCCAATTGCTCCTCCTCATTATCCGCCTGCGAATCTTCCATCTGACTGGCAAGCTCCTCCATCTCTTTTGCAGCTTTTTTTTGCCTGCCGGCAGCTTCTTTGCTTTTCTTCTCTTTCAGATTCTTTGCACTTTCTGACAAACTCTTTTTGATGCTCTCCTGCTTCTCTGTCGTATTTCCCAATTCAGCCGGCGTTTCCAATTCCTTTCCCTCCTTTTCCAGCTCCTTTATTTGTTGTGAAATACTATCAGCTTTCTGTGCAATTTCATTTTGTTTTTCGATCAGTTTTTCATTTTCCCGCGACCCTTTTTCTGTCTCTTCAGCCAATTTATCCTGATTTTCGGCATTTTTCCGTAGGTCATTGATGGTCGTTTCAAGTTTTCTTTCAAATTCAATCTGTTTCATCAGCGCGAGATTCCGATCCAGCTGCGTTTCCAATTCCTTCGTGGATATCTTCATTTTCTCCAGCAGATTCCCAAGCTTATCTTTATCAATCTGATTCAATAAATCCTTCATCTCCTGGATCATTTTCTTCATCTCCTCGGTAAGCATCTGATCCATCATTTCATTCAATTTCTTCTGCTTTTCAATAATTCGCTCGCTGGTTTCCAGATATTTCTCTTCGGCGGCGATATTTTCACTGTTTTTCTTCTTTATTTGCTCCACTTTATCTTCAATGGACTGGTTTGCCTTGATCAAATCTTCTATTTTTTTCTTTTCCTGCCAGGAGATGGAGGTTTGATCCACCAGCTTTCTATTCAACTCCTCCATTGTTTTTTTCATCGCCTTCGCATCCAGAAGACTCTTTTCAATGTCCTGATTGACCAGCTGCTCATTCAGATCCGTCCGGTGAGCTATTTCCTCAATCGTCGGGGTTGAGATATTCTTTAACTCCGATCTGGTGGCCTTAGGCCCGTGAATGCCATCATTATCCCTGATCTCAAAATAGTATTGAATGTTTTCCCCGGAAGTGGGTAACAGTTTCACCAGATCCACGGCATAATAAAACACCTGATTGTTAACAGACTTTTCAATCGGAATCAGTTCTGTTTTGACAATGCGCGCAGAGGTATCCCCTTTGGCGTAAACAGAATAATTAAATGTTAAATTTGAAAAACCGTAATCATCCTTGATCGTCCCTTTGAAAAAGATATTGGTGGCCAGCATTGAATCAACCGATTCCGCGATAAAAATGGAAGGAAATCCATCATTTACCACATTGATCCTGTATTTCAATGAATCAGCAAGATAGGTGTTCGCATTAACCGGGGTAACGCTGTAGGTTGAAGACTTAACGATCTTTCCAGAATGGGAAAAAGTATTTTTGTTCTCCCTGGATAAGGTGACCAACTCATTATCGAAGCGCAATTTGATGGCAGTGACATCCTTTGTATAAAAATTCCAGGTCAGGACAGATCCTTCCGGGACCACAAAATCCCCCTGGTTTTCAACTTTCTCGACAGGTTTGTTGATGTAGGCCGGATATGTGACCGTCACATCAAAATTCAGAATGGTCGGTTTGGGAAATACTTTCAATTCAAATTCCTCGGATATAAATTCACCCGTAACAATTCTGAACGGGATACTTCCCTGCAGCGATTTGAAGAGGTAAGAAAAAACAAAACCCTTATTGCGGATCATTTTAAATGTCCCCTCCCTGGTTTTTACGTAAACATCCGCCGGAATTTCAGTTCCGGTAATTTTTACAAGCAATTCAAAATCTTCCTGCTGAATAGCTGTCAGGGCCTTATTTTGAATCGTGATTTTGAAAGGCAGCGGCTTGGTAAATACCTGATTAAACTGAATAATTCTCCGGGTAGGATCAGAAATCGAGTTGGGTGAGACAACGGCCATTAGTAAAATGATTGCCAGGGGAACCAGCGCATACCGGAGATAACGGAGGTTTTTACGAAAATCAATGACCACATTGAACCTGAAAACTTTCAATGCATTGGTTTTCTGCTCGATACTTGCCGATAACAGTTCTGAACTATCCTGAGAGGATTGCCGCTGTTTGATCAGCTGCAGGGTATTCAGCAGTTTATCCTGAATTTCCGAAAAATGCGTCCCGATGATCTGTGCAGCCTGGTCATGCGAAATAATTTTCCCTATTTTGATCAATTGCAATATGGGAATAATGATCAGCCTGGTAAAAAGAAAGAGGGCAATTGCCACGAATGATATGAATAAACCCATTCGTACTGCCTGGCTAAAATGAAAAAGATATTCCAGGGAAACAAACACCAGATAGAAAACCGTCAGAAGGGTCAACGACCACAACACGCCTCTCATCAACCGGTTTTTGTAATATTTCCGGATGAAGAGGTCAAGCTTATTAATGAGATCCCCGTTGTCTGTCATTTTTAATTTTTATCGTTTAAATAACGTTTCACATTAAAAAATAGTTTGTTTGATCACAATCATACCAGAAAAAGGTGAAAAAACTAATAACCAATTAAAATAGAACCCAGCGCTGAAAGCGCGAAATATTATTAACCGTGGGTGAAGCCCACGGAAACTATGCTACAAAACATCCCTGAGCCCTGAAAGGGCGATATATTTCACAGTCAATAATATGTCGCCCTTTCAGGGCTTATGTTGGTCATGATTTCCAATAACCGTGGGCTCCACCCACGGTTAATTATATTACGCCACTTCGTGGCTGATCGTTGATCAAATCCATCACTGGTATGATTCTGCTTCTCAATCTAAGAAATAGTATCCTTTTGCAAAAGTACGAATATAAGCAGTGAATGATTTTCATAATGGTCAGAATAGCTTATTTTTGTGACATCATAACTAAAAATCCAGATGATGTCAGCTCCTGTTCGCGTACGATTTGCTCCCAGTCCCACCGGCCCATTGCACATTGGCGGTGTGCGGACTGCTTTGTATAACTATCTGTTTGCCCGTAAGCACGGGGGCACGATGATTCTCCGAATTGAGGATACCGATCAGAACAGATTTGTTCCCGGCGCTGAAAGTTATATTGTCAATTCCCTGGCCTGGTGCGGCCTTGAATTTGATGAAAGCCCTGAAAAAGGCGGCCCCCACGCCCCATACCGGCAATCGGAACGCTCGGATATTTACCGTGACTATATTCAAAAGCTCATCACAGCCGGGCATGCATATTACGCGTTTGATACTGAAGATGAATTAAATGCGATGCGTGAGGCGGGAAAAGAAAAGGGAGGGCAGACCTTTCAGTACGATCAGCAGACAAGGAAGACCCTGCAAAATTCGATCGCGCTGCCGGAAGCAGAGTGGAAACAACTGATGGACTCCGGGAAACCCTATGTTGTGAGGATAAAAATTCCGGAAAACGAACAGGTGGTGGTACATGACCTGATCAGAGGTGAAGTTTCGGTGAACACGGCAAACCTCGACGACAAGGTATTATTTAAATCCGACGGGCTTCCCACCTATCACCTGGCCAATGTTGTGGATGATTACCTGATGAAAATCACCCATGTAATCAGAGGGGAAGAGTGGCTGCCCTCTGCGCCTTTGCATGTGCTGCTCTATCGTTTTTTCGGATGGGAAGGGATCATGCCGAAGTTTGCCCATCTGCCGCTGATTCTGAAGCCCGACGGAAATGGAAAATTGAGCAAGCGGGATGGAGACCGGCTCGGATTCCCGGTATTTCCCACGGAGTGGAAAGACCCCAAATCCGGGGAGATTTATTCCGGGTACCGTGAGTCGGGTTATCTGCCCGAGGCGGTTATCAACATTCTGGCTCATCTGGGATGGAATCCAGGCACCGAGCAGGAGTTGTTCACCACTGCGGAATTAATTCAGCAGTTCTCGCTCGAAAGAGTTGGAAAACACGGTTCAAAATTCGATCCGGAGAAGGCTAAATGGTTCAATCACCAATACATGCAGCGAAAATCGGATGCTGAACTATCGCAGTTGCTTCAACCGTATCTGGATCAGCATGGCGTTTCACCTTCTGCTTATTATCTGGGCAAGGTGATACACATCATCCGGGAGCGGGTATTTCTTGTTCCAGATCTATGGAGCACCTCCTGGTTCTTCTTTATCCGGCCCGGGCAATATGATACTCAGGTGTACCAGAAAATATGGCAGCCCGGAACGACCGGTTGGATCACGGATTTTGCCAGGGAAGTTGAAAAACTGGAGGAATTCAACAAAGACACGTTGCATGCTGTTGCGCAGGAATATACGACCAGAACCGGCGTAAAAACGGGCCAGTTGATGAACCCCCTGCGCCTGCTGATGGTCGGTTCAAACCAGGGGCCCGGGATGATGGATTTGGCGGATGTACTGGGGAAGGAGGAGTTTCTGGAAAGGATCACAACCGGCCTCGAAGCATTGAGCAGGTAATAGCAAAGAAACCCTTTCACGGGGTTAACGCCACCGGCCGGCATGACGATACGGGCGAGAGACTCTCTCCCAAGGTCAGGGAGTCTGTGGAAATCCCGACCACCGCCTTGCAGCCTCCGGGAAAGGGGTTGGGATGAAAGGTTCCGTCGTCTTTTACAAAAACGAAGTACCTTTTTCCAACGACAAGGTCAGGAATATCGGGTGTCATGATGATTTTGCAGTTGAGCGTTCCTCCGGCATGGATGATCCGGATCTCCGGATCGTTCACTGATCTTGAAGGATTCACAGATTTCACAATCCCGATGTCGTTGAAAACCGTTTCGGTGACCAGCATGGAATCGCTCCGGAGGAAACAATTCCGTCGGATGACCGTTCCACTGAAGATGAGATCTGACTGACTGCCTATTTTATCATACGTCTGGGTTTCAGACTGGGTCATGCCTGCCATTGACAGGCACAGGAGCAGTAAGAATATTGAACTGAACTTTTTCATGGTTTTTTTGTGTTTCTTTTACAATCAGGTTTCAGATACAAATTGATGGGGCTAAATTACAACCGCCACGCAAGGGCAGTCAAGCGTTAAAATGCCTGATCCGCATGCGTATTTTTACGCTCTTATACCCCATCCCCCCGACTTCAAGCTGAATTATATCGCAATCAGATTAAAATTCGGCCGGATTTTATATATTTGTACGTAAATTTAGGCCAAATTTTACGATTATGTACTCTCGAGACAGGCAACCCGGTCTCCATGCATGAATTATCCATCAAACTCGGTATTTCGATCTCCGTAGTGGAGAAATTTATCGATCTTCTTGAAAAAACATTTGTAATTTTCAGCCTCAGCGCCTTCAATTCAAACTCAAGAAATGAAATCAGGAAGAGCCGGAAGTTTTACTTTTATGATAACGGCATCAGAAATGCTGTGATCAGCAACTTCAGTGCACCGGAAAACTGGAATGATATGGGGTCTCTGTGGGAGAATTTCTGTATTACAGAGCGGATGACGATGAATTGTCTGAAGCCAGGAAACATCAACATGTCATTCTGGCGCACTTATGACGGAGCGGAGATTGATCTGGCTGAAGAAGCTGACGGGCAACTGACCGCAACGGCATCGATCTTGCAAGGATGAACGCGATGCTCCGGCAGGACTAAAGTATAAACAGGAATTCGCACGGGAGTTTCAGGCGAAGATATTTCCTGTACAATCGTGTTTTATATAAAATTTTACTATAAATTTATCACACCAATTTAACCATCTTTCCCATGAAAAAGCTGTACAAATTTTTTATCGTGCTGGGATTGTTTTTATTTGTCCCTTCTTTTTACCTGTTTGCCCAGGTAGGTATCAATGCCGACAACAACGCCCCGGATCCCTCAGCCGGGCTGGATGTAAATTTTAACAATAAAGGGTTTCTTCCGCCCCGGATGACCTTTGAACAACGCAATGCCATTCCTAATCCTGTTGAAGGACTTATGGTATATTGCACCAACTGCAATCAGGATGGCACCGGAACGATTACGATATTTCAGGGCGGTAATTGGATGAACATTTCAGGGTCTTGTGTTGTACCAGCATCACCTCCTGCCGGTTCTCACCTACCATCCGTTACAGAAATAATCTGGAAATGGAATAAAGCGCCAATTGCAACCGGGTATAAGTGGAATAACACCAATAATTATGCGAGCGCGATCGACGTAGGCCCTGATACAGCAAAAACAGAAACAGGACTGACATGCTGGACAACTTATATCAGGTATGTATGGGCCTACAATGCATGTGGAAATTCCGAGGCTCAAATCCTGACACAAAAAACTTCACCGATACTATTTTCTCCGGCACCAGCAGCGGGCGTAAATGTTGCAGGGCCTGTCTCAATTATTTGGAATTGGAATTCTGTTTCGGGGGCTACCGGTTATAAATGGGGTCTCACCGATGACTTCGATGCTGCAACTGATATGGCCACGGTAACAACAAAAACAGAAACAGGATTGACCTGTGGCACCAGCTATACCCGATTTGTATGGACATATAATGGCTGTGGCTATTCCAACCCGGTATCATTAACTCAGGCCACAGTTGAGTGTCTGATTTGCGGAACCTCCATCGCAAAAAACCATGTTGCAGGAACGGTTGCTCCAGTTGCAAAAACGACAACGTATGGTACAGTAACCAATATTTCAGGGGAACTTACAAAGTGCTGGATAACCAGCAATCTTGGCTCCGACCACCAGGCAACCGGCATGAACGATGCCACCGAAGCGTCTGCCGGCTGGTACTGGCAGTTTAACCGCAAACAGGGTTACAAACATGATGGGTCAACCCGAACACCCAATTCAGCCTGGATCAATAATATCAGCGAAACTTCAAATTGGATGGCCGCCAACGATCCTTGTACGATTGAACTTGGCGCCGACTGGCGTATTCCAACCATAACCGAATGGACCAATGTGGATGCAGGCGGAAACTGGGTCGATTTAAATGGCCCATGGAATTCTGCTTTGAAAATGCATGTTGCCGGTGACCTGGACTCCGGTAATGGTTCGCTGCTCTTTCGCGGCGTAACCGGCTATTACTGGAGCAGTACATCGGTCGATGCCACCAACGGCTGGCTCCTGAAGTTCGGCAGTGCGGCCAGCAACGTTTACAACAACGGCAGTAAGACGAACGGCTTCTCCGCCCGTTGCATTCGAAACTATTAAATTTACAATCCTGCTCTTTTCCCCTTCTTCTCCACCGCAAATATCCCCGCCGAGTACCGGTCATACAACTCAAAAAGGTACTCAATGCGCTTGTCTCATTGATAAAGGGCTGTGGCCGGTAGCATAGATCTACCGCTTTATCAAGCTCCTGGTGAGCCTTCCTCAACTACTTTTACTTGCTTGTTGAAAAAAAGAAAGCGTGAAGAGTCTAATCAGGGAATTTATTGACTAAACTCGTACTGTGTTTCAAGCGTAAAAAACCTAACCTAAAATCTATGAATTATGAGATCATTATCTTTATTTATTGCAGTAGCGGTAATTTGTCTTTCATTTACCAGATGTAATGAAAAGAAGGAATCCACAGCCATTGTTCCGGGGTATAACAAAGTTGAACTTACTTCATTGATTCCTGTAATGGAGCGTGCCTATGACTCCGCCGACATAGGCGGTTTTAAAACTCCCGAACCAGAAGAAATCAAAAAAGTTTTCCGCTCAAAGATTTCTCCTCTTATGAACCGATTTGATGTATGGAATACCAGTGATAACATAGCAGTGATTGCAATCAGGGGTTCTATCGTTGACCCGGGAGGCCTGAGTTTTACGGCTGCATTTTACAGTCCGATGGTCCCTGCAATTGGTAAGATTAAAATATCTGAGACTAAAACCTTTGAGTATAAATTAGCCGAACTGCCTGGTGCAGCAGTACATCTTGGCATGTGGCTTGGTCTGGCGCACATCTCTGATGAACTCGTGAGCCAGATCAAGGAACAGTATGGTAAAGGCGTCCGTGATTTTATTCTTCTCGGGCATAGTCAGGGAAGTGGTATCGGATTTCTTGCCACATCGTATATCCGTTATTTGCAAAAAGATGGCAAACTGCCAACCGACTTTCGTTTAAAGACTTATTTAATTGCGGCGCCTAAGACCGGTAATCTCCAGTATGCTTACGATTATCATCAAATTAATTTTGGCGGATGGGCGATGGCGGTAAATAATGTCCTGGACTGGGTTCCCTGTATTGGTATTACACTTCAGACCGCTGTTGATTTTCCCAGGATTAGCCCATTTTATGATATGAAAGGCTTTATGGCCAGTATTAATTACCCGGCCGGACCGAAATTTGATGCAACCTATAACCAGTTTTTAGCTGCAGGACCAGTCATAATCAAACAAATATTGACGATTATCCATGAAAATGTTTATCCCAGGGTAATTAAGGCCATGCCCGGATATGTTGAGCCTGTCTTATTGGGAACCTTTGATTTCGAGCGTTCCGGTGATCAGGTTCCCCTGTTCCCGGATATTGAATATTACAAAGTCTTCCCTCAGGATACGGTACATTTCCAGGCATGGGAAAACCATTCGGTATATCCGTATTATCTCCTTGTGAAGAGCAACTATTAGCCGGGGTAATCCACACATTTGTAACAACGAACAACAAACCAGGGGTATCTCAAAAATAAATTATTAATATATACCTAACTATCAATATATTATATAAATACTAACTGCGTACATGTGAAAAAAACGACAAGATACGCGAAGAATGGAAAGAGAATTCGAATGCTCAACCGAACCTATACGGGTCCTTAATGGGAACTAAAGCGTGACGCGTGACGAGGGCTGAAAAACTATACAGGTAAGAACTGGCTTTTAATCTCGTATTATCAAATGAAAAGTGTGGTGTAGTAAGAAAAAAGAAATATTTTTGTAAGGCCTGTTTTTGCTACTGTATTCAGGCTTTTGTTTATCCGTATCATTTAAAACCCCTTTTATGAAAAACCTTTACAAATTTCTAATTGTTCTGGGATTACTTTTCACTGTCCCGTCTCTTTACCTATTTGCGCAGGTTGGCATCAATGCTGAGAACACCGCACCAGCTAATTCGGCAATGCTCGATGTTCAATCTACAACAAAGGGAATCCTAATACCGCGAATGACTCTTTCACAGCGGAATGCAATCAGCACCCCTGCTACGGGATTAATGATTTACCAGACAGACAGTACCACAGGATTTCGGTATTATAATGGTTCTACTTGGATTTTTTTATCACCCGGGGGTAATTCTTCGTGGGATAATGGCTCAACAATAATTGAACAAGTTGCTGAACAACAAGGTAGTAATGGAACTGTTATTTTTTCTGTTTCAAGACGCCCAGTAAAAATTGTTTTTTCAATTAACTATGATTTTGCAGCTAACAATGGATGCACCGGGTTTAATAATTCGGCTTTTATTGGGGGTACATGGTATGACGCTGATAAAGATGGTCTCGGAATTGTGGTAGCAGGATCAGGATTGATGTTCGCCAACACCAATTATCTGGGGAAGATAACCCTTTGGGAACCTATGGATCCCCCGCCTTTTTGTGGTTGGGGTCCAAATTTGTATCAGTATTTTAACATTGAAGTGACCGATACTGAAATAATAATTTCAAGAAGTAATCTTATTACGCAAACGATAACGATATCATCAAGGTTTTTCATTCACGCGGAATAATTGGCTTAGGCTAATGAATAAAAGATCAATATTTCTCAGCGTTATAAGAGTCGGCATTACCGAGGAGAGGGGAAATATTCTGAATTTCTTTTATACCAAAGTGTGTGTAATTCAGTATGTAAGAGACACAAAAAAGGCCGTAAATCATTGATTCACAGCCTGATTTGATTATGAAAAGTTGTCCGACTAGGGGTCGAACCTAGACTCTAATGATCCAGAATCATTTGTGTTGCCAGTTACACCATCGGACAATCTGCGTGCAAAATTAATACATTTTTTGCAAAACTGTCATGTTTTATTAACTTTTTCAACTTTGGACCATGAATCTTTCAAAGGTACGACCCGGTTAAAGACAAGGTTCTGGCGGGTTGATTCCTTATCGACAGAAAAATAGCCGGTTCGTTCAAACTGGTATTTGTCGAAAATTCCTTCGGGGGAAGATCCGGTGGCTAAAGAAGCCGGGGAGAGAACCGCCGGCTCGATCATGGCCGTTATGACCCGGAGTGAATCGGGATTCAGATAATCCTTGTAGGTTTTTCCTTCTTCGCCGTCGTCGGGGTTTTCTTTGGTAAAAAGCCTGTCGTACAGCCTGATTTCCGCCTTAACTGCATGTTTTTCTGACACCCAGTGAAGGGTTCCTTTCACTTTACGGTTGCTTTCGGGCATGCCGCTTTTGGTCAGCGGATCATAGGTGCAGTGAATTTCGGTGATTTCGCCCGTTTCGGAGCTCTTTACGACACTTTCACACCGGATGATGTAAGCAGCCTTCAATCGCACCTCGCGGCCCGGAGCGAGGCGGAAAAACTTGTTTGGCGGATCTTCCATAAAATCCTCCCGTTCGATGAGCAGGGTTTTGGAAAAGGGTATTTTCCGCCTGCCCTTCGATTCATCCTCGGGATTGTTGACCGATTCCATCTCCTCCACCAGATCGCCGGGATAGTTATCGATGATTACCCTCACCGGGTTGAGCACAGCCATCAGCCGGTTGGCGCGTTTGTTGAGGTCTTCGCGGACACAGAACTCGAGCAGGCTCACGTCGATGACATTGTCGCGCTTGGCGACTCCGATGGTCTCGGCAAAATTGCGGATGGATTCAGGGGTAAAACCTCGGCGCCGCAAACCGCAGATCGTCGGCATACGGGGGTCGTCCCAGCCGGTTACATTGCCGTCGCGGACCAGTTCCAGCAGTTTTCGCTTGCTCATCACGGTGTAGGTTACATTGAGCCGCGCAAATTCAATTTGCCGGGGGACATAGATGCCGATTTCCCGGATGAACCAGTCATATAAAGGCCGGTGAACCTCAAATTCAAGGGTGCAGATGGAGTGGGTGATCCGCTCGATGGAATCGGACTGGCCGTGGGCGAAATCGTACATCGGGTAAATGCACCACTGGTCGCCGGTGCGATGGTGCGATGTGTGCAAAATACGGTAGAGAATCGGGTCGCGCATGTGCATGTTGGGCGAGGCTATGTCGATTTTTGCCCTGAGAACCCTCGAACCATCGGGAAACTCTCCTGCACGCATGCGGGAAAAAAGATCGATGTTCTCCTCCACTGACCGGTTCCGGTAAATGCTCTCCTTCCCTGGCCGGGTAGGGGTTCCGCGGGTTTCGCTGATCTCTTCGGCAGTCATGTCGCAAACGTATGCCTTCTCTTTCCTGATCAGGATCACGGCATAATCATACAACTGCTCAAAATAATCAGAGGCATAGTACAGCCGGTCTTCCCAGTCAAAACCAAGCCATTTAACATCTTCCATGATGGAATCAACATATTCCACATCCTCCTTCACCGGATTGGTATCATCAAAGCGAAGATTTGTTTTTCCATGGTATTTTTTTCCCAGGCCGAAATTCAGGCAGATCGATTTGGCATGGCCGATGTGAAGGTAACCATTGGGCTCAGGCGGAAAGCGCGTATGAACACGGCCTTCGTTGACCCCGTTCCGGATATCTTCTTCAATGATCTCCTCAATAAAATTGAGTGACCGGACACTTTTTCCCTCTTCCGGGAACTTTGCTTCTTCCATAGGGTTAATATATAGCCATCCTCAGGGATGGTTGATGAGTTAAAAATTTCACGCAGATTTTTGCAGATTTATTCGCAGATTTTTGCAGAATTGTCCTGCAATAATGATATTTATCCGAGGGAATCTGCGCTCTTTTTCTGCTAATATCTGCGAGAAACAGACTGCAAACTTACTACAATTTAAAAAACGTTATGTTTTGTTCACCGGAAATTGATAATTTCACCGTTCAAAAACAATAAAACATGGGTACGATACTGCTGGAAGGAATGGAGTTCTTTGCATTTCATGGTTGTTTTAAAGAAGAACAGATCATCGGTACAAAATTTATCGTTGATCTTCACATTGATACGGATACGTCAGTTTCCGAGGTATCAGATCATCTCAGGGATACAACCGATTACGTTGGTCTTTATCTGTGCGTTAAAAAAGAGATGGAGCAGAAGTCCCATTTGCTGGAACACCTTGCCAGGCGTATTCTGGATGCGGTGCAATCGGAATTTCCGGCCATAGAGGCCATGGAGTTAAAGATTGCCAAGATCAACCCTCCGATGGGAGGTAAGATGCAGCAGGTTAGCTTTAAAACACAATGGAAGAAATGAAATAGTAGGAATTATAAAACTTTTTGTAATTTTGCACTCCCATTTACCATGGTTTCGTGGCCGAGTGGCTAGGCAGCGGTCTGCAAAACCGTCCACAGCGGTTCGACTCCGCTCGAAACCTCACTAACCCGTTTTATCATGAAACGGGTTTTTTATTTTCCCCGGGGATAGAGCAGATACTCATTATCATTGCTAATCCTACCGCTTTAGCAGTAATTTACAGTATTTTCACTAAAGAAAAGGGGAAGTAGCTAATATATTACTGCTTGGGCGGTAATATAGTGCCAATAGTTTGTTTGTTTAATAGAAAATACATATATTTGCCGCTATAAGGGTAAAATATGGAACAGGCTCAGGAATTGGCTCAAATAATAAAAATGCATAGAAAAGCCGCCAAATTAAGTCGTGTGCAATTGGCAGAACTTGCAGGGGTTGGAAAGACAGTGATCTTTGATATTGAGATGGGGAAGGAATCTGTACAATTGGATACCCTGCGAAAGATTTTGAAAGTGCTGAACATAAAGATAATATTGAAGAGTCCGCATATGGACAATTTACAAAACTTTGAAAATGAGAAGAGCTAAAGTCTATGTAAAAGGAATTGAGGCTGGAATCCTCATCGAAGTAACGAAAAGTGAGGAATACCAATTTGAATATCTGGATCAATACAATGGTCTTGAAGTTTCACGCACAATGCCGATAAAGGGAAAGTCCTTCAAATACAACAGATTTCCACCATTCTTTGACGGGTTATTACCAGAAGGAATTCAGTTGGAAGGGTTACTGAAGATTAAAAAAATTGATAAAAATGATTACTTCTCACAATTGATGGCTGTTGGAGAAGATATGGTTGGTGCGGTTACCGTTAAGGAAATTACTGAATGAACTTCTGTCCGATTACATATGCTCCCTGTGGAGATAATTTATACAGCAAGGCCGGGCTTAGACTTTTATCGCCCGACTTGATGATGCTGAAAGAACTTGCCTATACAGCCGAAGAGCAGAGAAGAGAAGCATATAACCGGGCAACAAAGATGTCTGTTCAGGGAGTACAACCCAAGTTAAGTGCAAAATTGAGCATCAAAGACGGGGGATTTGAAATTGTTGATACTGGCGGAAAATATATCCTCAAACCTCAGCATCATATTTATCCTGAAATGCCAGAGAATGAGGACCTGACCATGAGGCTTGCAAATGAGATTGGCCTGGATGTTCCATTACACGGTTTGATCTGGTCAAAAGACCACACACTAACATACTTCATCAAACGGTTTGACAGAAGAGGACAGTGCGATAAAGTGCCAATCGAAGATTTTGCGCAGTTGGCTGGCATGAGTCGGGACACAAAGTATGACTATAGCATGGAAAAGGTTGTTACTGTAATCGATGATTTCTGTACGTTCCCTTCGGTTGAAAAAGTGACTCTGTTCAAACTTACTATCTTCAATTATCTGGTTGGTAATGAAGACATGCACCTGAAAAACTTCTCTGTTATAACCGAAGATGGCAAAGTAACACTATCGCCATGTTACGACCTTGTCAATTCGACCATAGAATATAAGAAACAGGATGAAGAAATTGCTTTGCCTCTTAAAGGGAAAAAGAAACACCTGACCCGCAACATTCTGGTTAACTATTTTGGCATGGAACGATGCGAGCTGACTACAAAGAGTGTTGACAAAGTACTTGAAGCAATCTCCTTAAGTGTTCCAACATGGAAGGAATTGATAGATCGTAGCTTCTTGTCAAATGAAATGAAAGTAAAATACCATGGTTTGTTGGAAACAAGGCTCGAAATTTTGAGGATACTTTAATCATTTGATTGGGCGGAATCGCACCAGTAGCCAATAGCTGATGGACCTTTAATACTAAAAGACCCTTCCCCGGCCCCTTGAAGGAGAGGGCCGGGGAGAAGTCATTGTAACAAAGGAATTTGTAAAATTTAATTCTTTTAATACCCAAATAATTTGCCCATTACTTCGACTTCGCTCAGCACAAGCAGCGTGTATTTGTTAAATAGCTAAATGGATAATTAAAAAGCCCGCACAGGTCGTACTAAAAACCCGCCGTACTTAGCGGCATAGTTCTGGTCGGTGCCGCAGAAGTACATGTACAACGCGTTGCCTGCATCGTACTCGGTGGAACTCCAATAAGGATTACAGTCAAAGCCGCCAAATCCAAGATTATTCATCGCCCAAAGTTTAGCCAACTCATCCTTGCTCGGCAAATACCAGTCGGTATAGCTTCCGCCGCTGTAGGCTCGTGCCAGGCCTGCAGCAGTATAACTGCCAGTCTGGGCGATGATGTTGTTGGTGTTTGCTAAGCCTGTCCCGATGGCAGTGCTTGTCCCCCCTGGTACGGAGGTGCCTTGGTAGGCAGTATAAACCCAGTTTCTGTCACCTTGGTCGGCAGTAGCGGTTATTAAACCATGGGTCTCTCCTGATATGTAACCCGGGTCGCCTGGTTGCAAAATGTAAGCTAATATTCCTCCCCCGTAACTTTGGCCGATAGCCAATGCCACAGGCGTTACTGAATTGGAAGCAGTGCTTGCCGCACCTGTACCGGCTGCATTGGTAGCTTTAACGGTAAAAGTATAAGCTGTGCCATTGGTCAGCCCGGTTACGATTATGGTCCGCTTCCGCTGAGCAATGCACTGTTGAATTCACCATAATTGCCAGTGCTTAAAGCATCGTTCCAGATGCTCATCACGTAGCCGCCGCCACTTTCAATCAATTTACTCCTGTCCCATCCGCTTGCAGCTTTCCAGTCGATGGCCGAAGGATACGGGTTTCCGACAAGATTATAGTATTTGTAAACCCCTGTGCCGCTTTTTGTAATCGCGGGCGAAACCGTTCCGGCGTTCAGGTTTCCCTGAAACTGTTTTGTTGGATTGAGTGCCAGATATTCAATGAGATATCCTTTCCCTCCTGAAAAATTGGTACTCCCGTTTGCCGTATTCCAGGAAGTGCCTGAAGTGCTTTTAAAATTGACCCATTCGCCGGTTGTTTCGTACCAGGCATAGAAGTCGTACGACGTAGCCGGGGCAGGGGTAAAACCACCGCTGATGGCCTGACCAGCAACCGGCGATGAAAGTAAATGCCATGCCTGGGATATGCCGGTGATGTACCGGTTTACGGTAGCAGGCACGGTTACCGTACCGTTTATCAGCGATCCGGTGCCGGTGGCATCGGAATTTAGAACCAACCCGCCAACCCCGGCGTTGTTGGTAAGCGAGCCTGATACCGTCAGGTAATTAAGCGCCGGAATGGTGAGCGAAGCGTCTGCTTCAATTTTAAGGTTGGCCATGGCAACCGGGGTGGTAGCGGCCGGGCTGGTAAGGGTGAAAGCGCCGTTATCAACCACCCAATAACTGCCTGTTTCGCATACAATCCTGGCGCCGGATTCAGCTTTTATTACCCCTTGAGCGAAAGAGGAAAATTGAATTAATGCCGGGAGGATTAATACCAGAAGTCTGATCATTGGTTTATTCTTTTTCATTTTTTTGATTTTAGGTACTGAGTGGATAAATGAGTAAATCCGAATTCTGCTTTGATTACCGGGCTTCATTGATTAATCTATCATCTGTTAAGATAAGTTGCACTAGTATAATAAAAAAGCAAAAAACAACCAACCAAAAGGTTAGCAAATGGTTAACAAGGCGCGGAAAAAGGTTAGCAAAAGGTTAACAAGGGTTTCGTAAACCCTCGCTCAGCACAGTTTAAAATGCCATCAGATAACTATGAAGATTATCCGTCAGGGAAAGGCCAAGTTTTTTACGGAGCCTTGAACGGGCAACTTTAACGCTTTCAGGGGTGAGAAATAATAAGTTGGCAATATCCTTGGTGTTCATTCCAAGTTTCAGGAAAATACTGAGTTTAACCTCACCCGGGCTAAGTTCGGGATGGGTTTCAGCAAGTACCTGAACATAACCGCTGTGAACGGTCTCAAAGGAAAGCTGGAACCGTTGCCAGTTGTCGTGAATTA
>JAPLDG010000275.1 GCA_026391845.1 Bacteroidota bacterium
CATCATGGTTAAGGCAGGAATGTTGTTTATTTAAATGCTGAATGCAAGAAATAGCAATAACCTGGCAATGTGATTTGTCGATTTTTAATATTTCTATTGTGTTTTTCTATTGTGTCCTGCTGTGCCTATTGTGGTGATAAAGAGTGTGAGGAGCACCTGCATTCACTCGAATCCCTGACCGCTTCCATTGAAATGTCATCGATAAAATAGAAAGTCGATTTAAACAATGAATCAGTAGCTGAACGGGTTTGTATGTTCCAGAATTCATCCCCGGGCGAAAAATCCCCGATCGTCAGCAGCCGTTCATTGCCTTTTGCTTTGTAAAGGCCACGGATGCACATCCATTGATCCTGGTCGAGCAGATATTGACCATTTTCCAATGCTGTATAAGAAAGTTTCAGCTTGTGGGCATCCGGCGACCTCACCTCTGTGACCGATAGCAAAGCGCCCAGCTCCCTGAAGGCATATTCGGCTTTTCCCAGGCTTACAAATGCTTTGATGCAGTAAAGTTGACCGGAAACCAACGCTGTATCCAGGCGTGTCTGGATGTATTCAAAAAACTCATTGCGGTTCAGGTTGTAAAATTGCAAACCCGCGTAGGCATAGCCGGTATGCGCCACCTGACCACCTTTTTTATTGAATTCAGTCCCGTAATCCAATCCTGACGAACAATCGTTGAAATAATCCGGGGTTGCCATGCTGGGAGTGATCCAGTAAGTGGCCATGTTGATTTGCCCGGGACTGTCAGGGCAGCTGTTTTTTTGTTCGAACCCCGGGTTCGGAACCAGGTTCTGGGAAATCAGGAGGGCGGGTGCAAAAAGAAGAAATATAACGATGCTGCGAATCATGGCTCGATTTTGAATTTAGCCCCTCAAAGCTACAGGATTTATTCCTAATTTTGCGGAAAAATCTGACGCCTGAAAATTGCTGAAAATGAATGAAAAACCTCTGATCCTGATCACCAATGACGATGGTGTTAAAGCGCCCGGCATTCGCGCGCTGATCAATTACATCAGGCCATTTGGGAAAGTGGTTGTTGTTGCTCCCGATCGCCCGCAGTCCGGAACTGCCCATGCTGTTACCATTGCGCATCCTTTGCGGTTGGAACTCATTGCAAAAGAAGAAGACTATGAAGAATATTCCTGCAATGGTACACCTGCCGATTGTGTCAAACTGGCGTTTAAAATTGTGATGCGCCGTCGTCCGGATTTCCTTTTTTCAGGCATCAACCATGGATCAAATGCCTCGATCAACATCATTTACTCAGGCACGATGGCCGCTGTTCTGGAGGGTGCTTTGGCGGGCGTGCCTTCCGTTGGTTTTTCGTTGTATAATTACAGCCTGAATGCTGATTTCGGACCCTCAGAATCGTTTGTTAAATCGATCGCTTCCAATGTCATAACCGGCGGGCTTCCGGATGGGGTATGTCTGAATGTGAACATTCCCGATGTTTCTGTTGAAAAGATCATTGGCATAAGACTATGCAGGCAGGCGGCAGGAACCTGGCAGGAGGATTTTGACGAGCGTGAAGATCCGAACGGGCGGAAATACTACTGGATGAAAGGCGTTTATGTGCATACCGGCAATGGCGAAGACACCGACCAATGGGCCGTGGAACACAACTATGTTGCTGTAGTTCCGGTACAATTTGATTTTACATCAACGCATGCAATGAAATTACTAAGCAGCAGGTTTTAATGCGCTATTATCTGATTGCCGGCGAAGCCTCGGGCGACCTTCATGCTTCCAACCTGATCAAAGAACTGAAATTGCAGGATCGGGAAGCCTCTTTCCGTTGCTGGGGAGGAGATTTGATGCAACAGCAGGGCGCCGAACTGGTAAAGCATTACCGGGATCTGGCGTTTATGGGGTTTGCTGAAGTAGTACTGCACCTGCCAACCATCCTGAAAAATTTCCGGCTGTGCGAAAAGGATCTGCTCGCTTATGCTCCTCAAGCGCTTATCCTGGTCGATTATCCCGGTTTTAATCTGCGTATGGCGAAATTTGCCAAACAGCATGGAATCCGTGTATTTTACTATATCTCCCCTCAGTTATGGGCATGGCATTCTTCCAGGGTGAAATCGATCAGACGATGGGTCGATAACCTTTGAAAAGGATTTCTATGCCGGATATGATTATCATGTTGATTTTCAGGGTCACCCGCTCCTCGATCTGATCAACGGGGATATGGCACTCCCGGATCGCAGGGAGTTCCTTGATGTAAATGAGTTGCCGGATCTTCCGGTGATCGCACTACTACCGGGGAGCCGTCGGATGGAGATTGAGAAAATGTTGAGAATCATGACCTCCGTCCGGTCATCGTTTCCCGGATACCAGTTTGTAGTGGCAGGCGCGCCCTCTATTCCTGATGATTTTTATGCTGATATCCTGAAGAATAGCGATATCCGGCTGGTGTCCAATCAAACCTATCCGCTTCTGTTTCATTCGGCTGCTGCACTGGTCACTTCCGGAACTGCAACCCTTGAAACGGGTTTAATCGGTGTGCCGCAAGTAGTTTGCTATCGGGGAAATATGATCTCATACCTCATTGCACGGAGACTTGTGCATGTAAAATATATATCCCTGGTCAACCTTATTTGCGATAAATTGATTGTACCTGAATTGATCCAGCAGGAACTGAATACCGACAATCTTGAAAAGCATCTTCGTTCGGTTCTTGAACCAGGCACTGCCCGCGATGCAATTATCCAAGGATATCAGGAATTGAAAACAAAATTGGGAGGCCGTGGTGCATCTTCACGGGTTGCCAGTCTGATGATACAATATTTAACATGAAAATTAGTTATTTTTTTCAAATTTACAGACATGAATTACCTTAAATCCATTCTTTTAATTGCTGCATGCGTTTCTATGACGACAGGTGGCTATTCACAGAAAGTTTCAATGCAAAAACCCGGCGCTCAGCAAAAACCGGTGCAGTCAGCCAGGATGAAAGCTGACACAAATGATCCGAATAAAAAAGCGCTGGATAAATTTTCAAAAGAGGGTGTTTTCAATGCTAAAACTCCTCCCAGGCAACAATCTCCGGAAGAGGTTAGCGCCATGAACTTCGTTAACGAAGGATCGAAGAAAGGGAAAACCGGAGATTATGAAGGAGCCATTGCAGATTTTACCAAAGCGCTGGATCTTTCAAAGAACCCGAATACATATATAAAAAGAGGATATGCATACATGGTGGCCGGCAACCATGGCGCTGCCATCAAAGATGTAACCGATGCGATGGCCATGCAGGACTCCATTCCCATGGCATATTTTGTAAGGGGAATCTCCCGCTATGAAACCGGTGATTATCCCAGAGCAAAAAAGGATATTGGTTTTTTTATCCGTAAAGACACCACAAATCCGATTGCTTTCAATTACATGGCTGCCATATCGTTTTTAAATAAAGACTACATGGCCGCTCTTGAGAACTATAACAAGGTGATGAAACTCAATCCGGCATATCCGGATATCTGCACAAACAGGGGTATGATGCTTCATTATTTCCAGGATTACCAGGGAGCGATCAAGGATTATGATGAGGCCTTGAAAATTGATTCCAACAACGCAACTGCCTATAACAACCGTGGAGCGGCCAGGCTGATGCTGAAAGATATGGAGGCAGCCAAGGCAGACTTTACCAAAGCCATCAGCCTCAATGAGAAATATGCAAATGCCTATGACAACCGGGGGCGCGTCAAACAGGCCCTCGGAGATATGACAGGCGCCTGCATCGACTGGCAACAGGCTTATAATTTCGGATTGGAAGCTTCGAAAGACCTGATCCTGAAATTTTGCAAATAGGCTGAAATTTTGAAACAAATACTCCTGCTTTCCCTTTTTTTATCGTTTATTTTGATTTCCCAGGCACAGAAATCACCCCAGAAGGCGCTGATCGATTCGGGCATCCTGAAGGCAAAATTGGGGGATTTTAAGGAGGCGATCAAAGATTTTGATCAGGCAGTTGCACTGGATTCTTCTGAGGCAGAACCCTATTACAACAGGGGTATCGCTCGCAGTGAACTAAATGATTATCAGGGCGCTATACGTGACTTTAACAAGGTGATACTGATGAAACCTGCCTACCCCGAACCCTACTACAACCGGGGTCTTGTTAAAGATTATATGAAGGACTACAGCGGAGCAATCCGGGATTACAACAGTGCGATTTCCCTCAAGCCTGATTATTATGATGCCTATCACAACAGCGGACTGGCAAAGTTCGATATGGGTGATTATCAGGAGGCGATCAGAGATTTTACCAGGGCCATCAGTTTTAAATCTGATTTTACCGAAGCCTATTATAACCGGGGGCTCAGTCGTTTCAACCTGAATGATCTTCCAGGTGCAATTCTGGATTTTGATGAAGCCATAAAACTCGATCCTTCCCAGAATGATTATTTTTCCAGCCGTGGCGCTGCGAAAGCTGCCAGTGCGGAGTATGAGCAGGCTGTGAATGATTTTTCAACCTCCCTTTCGATCAAACCGGATGATCTGAACGCGCGCATGAACCTTGCCCTTGCCTACATGTACCTGAAAAGATTCCGGGATGCGCTGGTTGAGTACGATCTGGTTGTGAAGCTCAACCCGTCGGATGCCGAAGCATTTGCAAACAGGGGAGTGGCAAAGCAATATCTGGAAGATAAACCCGGGGCCTGTGAAGACTGGAAGAGCGCTTCTGATATGGGATCGGAGAAAGCCAAACAATATTTTCTGAAATTTTGTGAGTAAACATGTATTACCTTTTGATTCTATTCCGATTAAGCAGATAGAATAATGGTGACATTGTATGAACTCATGGAGGCCTTACCCGCTGTTAAGGTTGGTTTTTCCTTTTATGGCGGGCATCATTGCGGAAAATTTTACCGGATTCCACGGAGATCAAAGATTTTGGCTCCCCGCGCTGCTGATTGTATTGCTGCTGCTGTCACAACTGTTGCCGGTGATGCTCAGCAATTACCGGCTGCGCTGGATTACCGGATTGTCACTGAATATTTTCTTATTGTTGGCAGGATACGAAATTGCCAGCTATCACCGCTCTGCCAACGATCCTGATTTCCTGGGAAAGCACCCGGATGGTTTATTCATTGCCACCATTACCGAGCCACCTTCGGTGAAGGAAAATCGCATCAGGGTGATGTTAAAAGTTCAATTCCATGCTGAAAATAATTGCTGGGTCAGAAGTTGTGGCAGTGCGGTCGGGTATCTCAAATTTAATGACAGCGCACCGCCTGTGTATTTCGGCGATTACATTTTATTGCATGAAAGGTTTACGGAGATCAGCGACAACTCGAATCCAAATGCATTTAACTATTCCCGGTACCTGAAGAATAAGGATGTTTTGCATCGTGTGTTCGCTGAGTCGCACTGCTGGAAAATAATCAATATCCGGCCTTCCGGACTTATCCGCAAGGCTGCATTCCAGATTCGCGACAGGTTGCTGAATATTCTCCGTTATAACCATGTTGAAGGAAGAGAATTTGCAGTAGCATCTGCGCTTTTACTCGGTTATGTTGATGATCTCGATGCCGGCTTGCGAAAGGAATATGCTGCGACCGGCGCCATGCATATTCTTTCGGTATCCGGAATGCATGTCGGTATCATCTACCTGTTTCTTGAATTTTTGCTGGGATTCCTGAATAAAAGCAAAGCGGGAAGAATGCTAAAAGCAGTTCTGCTGCTTGGTTTTATCTGGTTTTATGCCATGCTGACAGGGCTCTCTCCCTGTGTTTTGCGTTCTGCTGCCATGCTGAGCCTGCCCATCCTCGGGAAATCGCTGAGCCGATCGCCCGATATGTACAACATCATGGCTGCTTCCATGATTTTTATTCTTTCCCTGGACCCTCTTCTGATATTGGATGTTGGCTTTCAGCTTTCCTATCTGGCTGTGGGCGGGATTGTTGTTCTATACAAACCCATCTACGATTTATATGTTACTTCATCCTGGCTGCCTGATAAAATATGGTCGATCCTCGCGGTTTCGATCGCTGCCCAGATTGCCACACTTCCAATCACCCTGTTTACTTTTCATCAGTTCCCGAACTATTTCATGCTGACGAATATATTTGTCGTACCATTGTCCAGCCTCATTATCTATTTCGGAATCCTTGTACTGGTGGTGGGCTATGTTCCGGTTGTTTGCATTTTTTCAGCCAAACTGTTGATATTTTTAATTTGGCTGTTGAATGGGATCATCCATTTCATCGAACAGATGCCCTTTTCGGTCATCCGTGGGATATTTATTTCGATTCCGGAAATGCTGTTGCTATACCTGGTCATCGCATCGGCATTTTTATTCTTCACCGGGAGACGAATCTATTTTCTTTACCTGTTAATTCTTTCTGCCATTGTGCTTAACCTTCTTTTTCTTGATTTCAGGATTCAACGCCTCAGATCATCGCGTCTGACCGTTTTCAATGTGAACAGAGACGCGCTTTATATGTTCAGCGCTCAGGATAAGGCCGTTTTATTGTATCATGGTGTCACAAAACATGGAGTGATTTCACAGGGACTGATCAACGAGGCAGCATTAGCAGAAATAAATGCACTGGGAATACATGATCACAGGGATTTCTGGTTACATGGCAGGGAGAGGCCTCCGGAAATCGCGAAATCTTTCGTTCCGGTAATCGCTTTTGGGAACTTTATACAGTTTGCCGGCAGCAGGATTGCCGTGTTGAGCGGTTCAATTCCCAAGGGCTTTGCAGGCCATATTGCTGTTGATCTGCTGATCATTACTGACAATCCTAAAATCTTTTTGGCAGATGCCATCCGGATATTTCACCCCCGGGAAATAATTGTTGATGCAACCAATTCACGCTTCAAGACCATGCAGTGGATGAAAGAGGCAGCGAACTCAGGCGTAAAATGTCATGCAGTTACAGAAAAAGGTGCCTTCCAGAAAGAATTTTAAAAAGAAATTTGCAGGATGAGAAAAATAGGTTACTTTTGCAGCACAATTGAGGATCGGTAGTTCAGTTGGTTAGAATGCCGCCCTGTCACGGCGGAGGTCGCGGGTTCGAGTCCCGTCCGGTCCGCTCAAAACCCTGTAAGTCGTTGATTTGCAGGGTTTTTGCATTGTGTGCCGTGCACACTTATAACCTTGAAGGTGAAAGTCCTTTATGGAGGTCGGTAGTTACCAACCATTAGCCAAGAGCAAGGGTGTCCGTTGTGAAGCGGAATCTGAAGGAAGCTGGAGGCAAAATCCCGAACCGAGGA
>JAPLDG010000003.1 GCA_026391845.1 Bacteroidota bacterium
CAGACTGCCAGCCGCCCTGGTCGCCATGCAACACTGTTCACCTGTAATGGACTTTTCGATGATCCGTTGTAATTCCAAATCACCAATAACATCTTCCTCTTCAAATAATGAAAGTATATCGAGCAGATTGGCGCATGAGTTCAGTATAGGTAAAAGCAAATTTTTCTCCACTCCATCAGCCATTCTGGTGAACCTGCCCCGCAAGATCCCGGCGGCAAATTTAAACAGTTCCCTGATGGCAGACAATGGTGCACCTATGTTTGTGTCGTATTTTTTATACTGTAGAAGATAATTCAGCCGTTCCATGACCCTGTTAAACCGCTCCTCCTCTGCAATTGATTCCCGGTATGTTGTCAACGCCTCCTGCCAAGGTTCGGAACCGATGCCGGGCTTATCCGACATAGCCTGAGCCAGGAGTCGGGCAAGATGCGGCGGCAATAGGGTGACAGGGCATTGCAAAAACTCGAAAAGCTGCCGGGGTTGCCAGGGATTCCAGAGAAAGACCGTTAGCAATTGCAACAGGCATACCCCTGCTGGAACAGGATTGCTCGACACAATCTCTGGTGTCGTGAAGCCATCTTTCCGAAGACCAAGGAAAGGCTGGATTTCATTGTTCTCGCTGATTACAACAGTGTCACGGCAATCCTGGTTCCGAATGAGCCCGGCGAGGAGGTCTCCTGCCTGCAAACGGTCAGGAAGCAGGACCAACTGCAACGACCCATCTCCTTTTGCCTCAGATTTGTCAACCCCTACTTTGTTTGTTGAAAAAATAAACGATTGCAACGAAGAGAGGTCCGACTCATCCGGTGAGATTGCGGGAGGAAGGAAATGTTTGCAGACAATCCCTTTATTCTCAAATAGCCTGATCAAATCAGAAATATGAGGCGGCAGCAATTCCAATGGTTCAAAATACAGGAACTCATCAAGCGGCAATTTTATTCCAATCCTCAATATGGCCAAGACAATTCTGAACCGATCCCCATAAGCATCCGCAACCCCGGCAAGTGCCTCTGCGGTTGCCATTGCTTTAAGGCGCACTGGCATATCCTTAACCAGACTGAAATCCCACCCGGCAAGCATCAACTGATCCCGCCATGAGAGCAACTCTTCCGCTACATCGAGTTCATTTGCCGAAAAAGATTTTTCAAAAAAAGTCCCCCGTACAATTTTCTTCAGGGATTTCCGATATTTGAAAACACGAAGTACATTATTTTCTGATGGTCTGGACAGTCCCAAATGCAATTCAAGAAACGAAAGTAGCCCGACTGGCCCCATGTGGCGACAACCAGCCGATACGCCATCTTCTATGAAGATATTGAGTGGGTAGGTTGGTTGGTCGAAGAGGGTGGAGAAGAGGATCTTCATGGTCTTTATTTAATTCGTAACACCAAAGTGACCTGAAAAATCAGGATATTTAAGCACATGCTCTGAAATTACCGTTTTGCGCCATCTTCAGAAAATGATCAAAGACGATATCACATTTCACACTATATGATGCCCGGTCATAACTTTCAGGTAGATTTTCATTCAATACCTTTTTAATTGCTGCCTGCACTTGTATTTTGGATTGGGTATCTTTATGCCAATCTGTAATCAAAACGGTCGGTTTATCTTCTTTTAATTTAAATAACAAGCTCTTTGCTGCTAACTTGACTCTCTGCTCTTCTTCTTTTGTTAGATCATCTTTCTTAAGCATGTCAAATATTTCAAGTTCAGATTCAGTCAAGCCTTCACGCGCAGCCCTCATTTCTTCTTCTCTCATTTTGAGAACGAAGTCCATTAAATCATCAAAGAAGTTTTCATTGGTCGAGTTGCCTGAATTGTATCGGTCAATAATTTCCTGCAGTTTTTGTGCAAAACTTGTACGGGTTATATTCCGTTCCATCATTTGCTGCAATTTGTCAGATATGAAAGCCCTCAAATCTGAAATCTCAATATTCTTGAATGGAGCCTCTGCATATTGTTCTCTGAGTTTTTCAATATCCAACTTGCTCAAATCAATTTGTCTCCATGCCTTGATAATATATTGAGGATCTTCAGCGGCCAAAAAAATATTATCATTGTTTTGATTTCTATTCGCTTCTTTTTCCTGGGCAACAATACTTTCATCCAACAACTGACTTATTCGCCTTTTTGCACTATCTAAATTACCTCTGTCTGCTCGTCCATCAATAACTTCCCTGAGGTAGTGGATAATGGCTGCCAGCGGGAAATCTTTTCTGCGACCTAATATTTCCGGTTTACATGCATCATATAAGGCATCAATGGTGTTATCATAAACAATTAACTGCTTCTTGTGGTTATCATTCGCCACAATGGCATCTGCAAATTCATCGAAAAGATTAAGCTTACTGAAAAGGATATTTGATGTAACAATTTTGTTGAGTTCGACTTCAATCGATAAACACCATGATTCACATTCAGTTATGGAATCCTTAAGCAGCACATACAATTGTTCTTTTTCCTGAACCGGGACTTCTTCTTTTCCATCTGCATTATCATTCGCTCCACCATAAGAGGCAAATGCTTTTTTTAGGTTTCGGAAAACATTGTAGTAATCAATTATCAACCCATTTTTCTTTTGCTTTCCATAAATAAGGTGGTCAGTGACCCTGTTGGCTCTCGCAATGGTTTGCATCAGGGTATGATCCTTCATAGGTTTATCCAAATATAAGGTTGAAACCGTTGGTGCATCAAATCCCGTGAGCCACATACTACATACAAAAACAAGTTGCAGAGGATCCTTAGGATCTTTGAATTTATCCTCCAACTCCTTCCCATTTTCATCAGGAGTTAGCATACGTTTTCTATGCCCTAAAATATCTAGCCCTTGTTTCTCAAATTTTTCCGCTTCACCTGCTTCCTCACTTATTACTACAGCCATATCTGCTTTCCGCATCCATTCCAAAATCTGCTTTAATTCATCCTTTTCCTTTATATTGGTTGATTGATTTGATTGTCTCAGCATCATCCTTTTTTCGTCTTCCCATAACCGTTTTACCTTGTCGTACATTTTTACCGTAGTGAATTTATCAACCACAATCACCATTCCTTTTCCGAGATATCCTCGCCTTGGAAAATGGTAAACGATATCTTTTGCAATAATTTCTAAACGATCATCTGCTTTTAGGACGCTCATTTCTTGGGCGAATTCCCGTTCTAATTTAATTTGTTGATCCTCAGTGAGGTTTTCATCACTCACTATTTCGGCCAAATCATCATCTATATCATTATTTTGAAGAGATACCTCTGGAACCCTTTTTTGATAAAATAATGGACGGGTTGCTTCATCTTCAATACTTTGCTTAAAATTATACTCCGATATGTTTTCACCAAACCACTCCTGAGTCAATTTCTTACTACCTAACAAGGGTGTCCCCGTAAAAGCAATGTATTGTGCATTTGGTAATCCAGTTCGCATGTTTTCTGCCAAATCTCTGTACTGCGTGCGGTGAGCCTCATCAATGATGACAATTATATCATTACGCGCTGACAGCACTGGATACGCCTGCCCTTTTGGAAAGCGAAACTTTTGTATTAGGGTGAAAATGTACCTGGTATTCGTTTGCAGCATGTCCCTAAGGTCCACGCTGTCTTTTGGTCTGCATTTCGTATCCTTACTGAATGCTCCTGCACCTAAGAAATTTCGATAAATCTGACCATCAAGATCATCCCTGTCCGTTACTATCAGGAAAGTGTAGTTACCTGTGAACTTTCTGAAAACCTTCCTGGTAAAGAAAATCATACTATAACTCTTCCCACTCCCCTGGGTATGCCAGAAAACCCCAAGTTTCCCTTTGTTCAATTGATCAGTCTCTTCTAAATCATGCTTCAGGCGTATAGAGAAATTGTCAATAGCATTGTTTACACCCAAAAACTGATGGTTTTTAGCAGCAATTTTTACAACGTCATTGTAGTAGAAGATGAAATTCTCAACATAATCCCGTAGTCTGTTCTTTTCGCAAATACCCAAAACCGCATAATCCAAACTGACACCGTATTGCTGAATCCGCTTTTTATCGGGCACTTGTTTTTCATTTTCCGTCCTGAGCCATGGGAAAAAGTGACCATACCCTGCGTTGAAACTACCAACCTTCGTTTCTAACCCATTGCTTAACATGCATAAGGCATTGTAGTGAAAGAGCAAAGGGATGTCATTTCTGTAATTAGTCAGATTATCATCATACGCATTGCGTAAAGCAATATTACTGTTTTTCAGTTCGATAAAAATGATAGGAATTCCATTGACAAATACAATTAAGTCAGGTCTTCTTCGGACAAATTGGCCTTGTATCCATAGTTGTGAGACAACCAAATAGTCATTTGGTTTAGAATCTTTAAAATCAATAACTCTAACCGTAGTGGGTTCTAATCTTCCCTGTGCATTGTTTATTTCAACCTGAACTCCATTCTTAATCAACCCATAAATTTCTTTGTTGGCCATGAATTCAGATTTATCTAATCGAGTTTGACATAGCTGTTCAAATGCTTCTTCGATAGCAGAAAAAGGCAAATCAGGATTAAGGTCAATCAATTTCTTTTTGAGCAATGGTTTTATTAATACATCTCTTTCACACAATCGACCAGTTGAATCCTTATCAATGCAATTGATATGGCGATAACCTAGGCTATTCACAAATACCTCAACGGTAGCTTTCTCTATTTGGTCTTCTGATATGAAGTTTGCCATATTAATTATCCATTTATTACGCTAGTTAACTTCAAACTCCCAAACATCGTAAAGGGAACGTAATTTTTTAGTTATTTGAGTTGGAATATCTGATTCCGTTATATCACTATCTACTTGCACAAAACTATCATATTTAATGTCAACTTCAATTTCATTGAATGTTTCAAGGAATTTATTGATGTTTTTTAATAATTCCACCACTTGGTTCACCTCTACGGATTGTGATAAATAAGGATAAAAAACTTGAATCTTATTATCAAACGCCAACAGGTTTGTTTCATTAATCTTCCTGTAGCTAAGTGAATTAATCCGGTCTATACGACCAGTGCGTTGCTCCATGTCACTAGGATTCCATCCTATACCGTAGTGATAAATATTTTGGCAATAGCTATGAAGATCTTCTCCTTCCCTGAATATATCAGTGGTAATTAATACATATGGGAACCCAGGCATTCTGAATTGAGAGGCCAAAACACCCCTGTCTCTTTCATCTTGTCCCGTAGTACCCACAATGGGCGATAAGCTCTTCCAAACATTATTAATTTTCGTTTCATCTCTTTCCTGAAAATTAATTGCAATGAGCAGATCAAAATCCCTAATTATCGTTTTAATTTCTTTTAACACAAAATGAAATGGTGAATCCAGATTTACAAGCAAATCAAACATTGCTTTTGAAAAATCCAATTCAGATGATTCAGCTACAAAACCTGCCAATAAACCACTTCCCTTGCGGAAGACACCTTTCAAAATGATATTTAACAGACTTAAGTCCTTGATTATGTTTTCAGTAGATTGTTTCTTTATTTTCTTGCTCACCCAAACGGTCATTTCTTCAATACAATACTCACGTAACAAGGATGTTAAAAAGGTTTGTTCATCAAATTCGGCAGGAATAGCTGAGTGGGTGGCGATCGCTGAATCTTCAACAAGTCCGTTCATGGATAAGAAGTTTTGAACGAATTCTTGCTGTTTCTGAAAGAGCTGATGCTTCTTTTTGACTGAGCCAAAATTTATTTTTTCAGATTCAATTTTTAAACGCCTGGCATCATAGGATAAAAAACAAAATTTATCATTCAGAAGAAGGATATTTAAATCAAACCAGTTCTCCCTGTATATTTTGTTCCGATACCGGAAACCGGTTTTACCTTTTTTGAAATAATTTGCAAAAAAATAACCATTATCAACTTCGTCCTGACTGTCATCTGGATCATCTTCCTCCATCTCTTTCAACCTCACAAGGAATCTGTCATATGTGGCTTCAAGAGCCCTGATGGATATCACCTTAATTTCTGACGAGATATTTTTTCTTTTGTTCAGAATAAATGCTTCAAGAGCCCTTTTATATTCGCTATCGTCAAGAAAAGCAGTTCTAAACCAAATATTTAATTTGTCTCCTATTTCAACATCAAGGTGAATAATTTTGCCTGCCACATAATTCTTTACCTCGGGTTTGCCTAACAGGGCATGAAACAACTCATCCAGTTTTTCTAAAATATATTTATTATTGAATTCTTTCACGATTTCTTTAACGGGTCCGGTGTTATAAACGCTGTAGTTACCATCCAATTTCAAAAGTTTCTCAATCACGATATCTTTTTCGTAGCGACCAAGCAATCTTTTTTCCAGTTCATAAGCAGTGGCAACCCTTCTCACGAATATTAATGATTTTTCCTGACGGTTTATCTGACTAATAATTTCATTTTCAAGTTTCGTTTGCTTGGGATGAGGAGGTAATTCGTTTGAAAATGTATCTTTGAAAGAAGTAACAAGCCTTTTCACCACATTATAATCCTGACTTTCCTTTATCTTCCTTTTCGCAACCAGATCATATTCTTTATTCGCGTTACCTAGATTTTCATTCTCGCCAATACTGACAACAACTTTTTTTCTTTCAACATCCAATTGATAACATTCAAATCCTGCTAGCATTCCGATTTCAAAAGAAGGATTATTTTTGATATTCAGGTGCTTGATGGATTTATACTGCAAAAGTTGCCAGAAAACTCCTTCAAAACCATCCTCCAGGGTGAGTGGTACTGCTATCTCGTCCTTGTTGATATTCCCAAGTCGATGCTCAAACCTGCACTGGTTTCGCGAGACCGATTTCCCCTCGATTGTATATTCCAGGTTTCCCCGTATTAGAAAATTTTTAAGCTTTGATTTGACATCCTCTTTGGATTTTGCATTATTTAAAAGATGGTGATTGGAAAAACAGTCAAATTGATTTTTTAATTCAAAAAGACTCCTGTCCTTCGGTGTTGCAGACAAACAGATTATTTTTTCCGCCAATGGAAACTTCACCTTTGACTTTAACGATGGAAAGTCATTGAGTATCTTCGAATCATTAAATGCGCCAAGAAATCTTGCCGTAACTTCATTTCTTATCGATCCATCATGGTCTTCCACTCCTAATCCATGTTTATAATTGTGAGCTTCGTCAATAATGAGGCAATCAATTTTTGGAGAAATAGCATTTAATAAATATGAGATCAGTTTTCTTAAATCGCTTTCCTTCGATTGGTTGAAATAACCTTTTTCATTTCCCCAAGCTTCCCCAATAATATCAATTGCAAACGGATCCTGTTTGAAAATTTCATGTATAAGATAATTCTTTAATTCTGTTTTACTGTTTCTCGGTGATGCTAAAGCGCTGAAAGATGTCATCCTGAAAATAGTAATCGGGTCTGCCTCTTTTATTGGGGCCAGTCTATCCTTGATACTATTTTCGGCATCGAATTGTGTTTTTATGATATCGTTAGTTGGAAGATAATTGTTGCGAATAAAATTATTCAATTCTCTTCGCCACTTTCCCTGAAGGTTTTTTTTTGGAACAATGATTACCTCCTTGTGATTGTTGACATTGGTACTGAAGTGACGCAGCAACATGGCAATACCTGCTGCAATATAGGTCTTTCCAAGCCCAACCTCGTCAGCAATGTATATGATGTTGTTTTTCGGGCTCGACAGGTATAGGTAAGCCCTTGTGATAATTTCGAGTTGGCGGCTTGCCAGTTCTGCTCCGATCGAATCATTAGATTGGAGGTCCAGAATGGATTTTATTTCGTCTTTTTTATTGTTCATGATTTTCCGATAGTTGATTGATCACCCATTGTTGTTGAATTTCGTTCATCCGGATACTTTCGCCTATCGGTTTAGCATTTTGCTTCAGCATATTACATCTTTCCTGAGTATCTTTTTTAAATGCGCGCCATTCGCCTTGTTCCAAATCAGACCGATATTGCCATTTTTCGGCCTTGGCATAAAAGTTTACGGCAACAATCTGAACAATCATCCAGTAAAAGCTAGCCAGAATTTTTCCTCCTAATAACTTGTTCTTTAGATCTTCAAAATAAAATGGAAGCGTATCAATGTTCTCCGTCAACAGGTAATATTTAATTAACCGGAAGGCCTCTTTTCTGTCGCTTTTCTTTTGAATGGAAGCAGGGAACAGATACCTCTCAAGTTTTACCAATCCGCTAAAATGCGCTGCCATCTCATTGAGTAACGATTTTTTAAAAATTGTACTTTCATCAACCACACCTGATTCATCTGTTGATGATTCTGCCAACCTTCTAGTCAGTGCCTCCTTATAAAATTCATCGTTTAGAAATTCCCAGTATTTTAAAATCGTAGTAGCATCAATTTTAAAGTCAAGGGGCTTTACTTCTATGTTTAATTGTTGAGGATAATAAGCGTGGATCGCAATATTATCGTTGACAGGTTGTGCAACTTCAATTAATGTATTTTTAGTCAGTTGCTTAATATCTTCAGGGGATAATTCCATTTTGCTTGTGCCAATTTTCACCTGATCGCCTAAGAAAATATTTTTAAAATAGCAACCTTCTGTGGTGTTCTTAACATTTGCAGTCAGCGCCCTGGTTTTCCAATCCAAAATAAAATCTATATCAGGTGGGTTTCGGGTTTCAAAGTTGGATAAACTCCCGTCCTCCAAACTTTCCTTTTCAATAAAATGATAATTCTCAAAAATAACGTTTGAAGGAATTGCTAACAGAGGCTTTACGATTGTTTCTGTATATAAAAAAGCAGATTCAACGTTGGCTTTATTGTCTTTTTGCTGAACTTTCTTCCAGGCAGGATGGGTGAAGTTTACAGAACCTATGACGGTAAACATTTTATGCTTTCCGATAAAACGATAGATTTTTGCATGAAGATTCCGCACTTCATTATTCCGATTGTTCTCTTTCCCTAATTGCATGTGTTTTGCCCAGAAACACCATTTTATACCGGATTCCGTGTAACGGTTAAAGGTTTCTCTGCCCAATTGGATTTCATTGTTTCTCAATGTCGGCACCAGGCATTTTATGTTTTTTATTCCTTTCGTCTTTAAATACTCAACGAGGCCGGTATCATCGCTGAAATAGGGAGAGATTATTTCGACCTCGGTGATATTCTCTTTTCCCAGGATATTTTCTTCAATAAAACCAGTGAATGATTGATGTAGATTGCTGAAATATGGCTTGTTGTAATCAACATACCGCAGGAAATTATCGACAAGGTCGACCGCGGTTGACTTTCTGGAGGGACTCGCCAACTTCACGGTTTGCGATATCATCTCCTGGAGAATATTGGTGGTTGTTTTATTCGGAAACGACTTGCTTTTCCTTATCTCCTGAAAGGAAAAACACTCAATATTTTCACACCAGCCGCCCGGTGTCAAATTTCCGGAACCCGTTATGAACAATAATGATTCAGCATTTTTCTCATCTTTTAACAAGATGAAAATTTGCTTGGGATGGAAATTACAGATAGCCCCTTTGGCTGCGGGTGTTTTAATGCAGATGATGTCATAGTCAAGTGAGGGAGCTTCCGTCTTGTCTTTGGCAAAATAATCGCAAAAAACGGTTACTGGCGGAACCAATTTTTCTTTTATGCAGGTACGCCAAAGTATTTTATTATGAATAATCTCATCCCTGAAAGTTTTGCCAGGGATAAAAAGTGGCAGTACGTAATTTTCGAAAAAGCGAGGATCGAAATTAAAGGTGTAAAACAGGGCCGCCATAACCTTCCGGTTGCCGATCTGCTCTTTTAACCGTTCTTTTAGTATGAACTGTTCCACAATTAATTAAGTTGTTTATAGATGGATAGAAAACTTGAAAGGAAGTACCAATTGTCGTTTTGAAGTTCCGGATAATAGTCCTTCGAAAAAAATGCTCCTTCAAGATGATTCATTTCTATTCCTGAGCTCGTCAGCCTGATCCAAGGCGCTGAATTCCTTCTGGCGCTGACCTCTTCATTTCTCAGGATGAGCCCTTTCACCAGGTCGGTATTTGATCGTTGCAGCAGCGCTGCAAGTGTTTTTGATGATTCGTTGAATCCATCGGTAACCGGGGTGTTTCTCCATGCCTTGATGGATTCATCGTTTTCAAGTTCTTCAAACTTCCAATACGATTTTGTTTGCAAATATCTGAAAACGTGGTTGAGTGGTGAAAGGACTTTCTCGGTGTTTTTGATGTACTTCAATGTGCTGATAAAATTGGAATTTCCAGAATAGGCCGATAATTGATCCAACAGAACGTAGAAGTTAGAGGTTTGCCTGAGAGCCGGGTTGCCGGTGAAAAGCCTGATTAATTCATTGTCACACGTGTCCTGCAATAGTTTATCGATAAAAAGTTTTTTCTCTTCTTTTCCGGGTTTATCAATCAACGCACAAAACCCTTTTAATTTCTCCGTCTGAACATACGAGGTGTCTGCCTCTGATTTCTTCTTCAGCAGCATGACTTGCCGTATAAAATCATCCTGGGATTGTATTTTACCCCGATATATCCTCTCAAACTCTGGCGTGTTATTAATTTTCATGTCTTTAAACGGACGGATGTACTTACCCCAGATACCGTATGCTTTTTGGTTTGATAAAATCTGATCGGCTGAGGAATTGGAAATTTTTACCGTAGCAGGATTTTGTGTCATGATTTTTTTTACTTTGTCAACGCCGTTAAAACCTTGGTCGGGATTCTTCATGTAGCGCGTGTAGGCCATCAACTGCTCAAACCGAAGGAAAAAGGGTTCAAAATCACGATCTGCAATCTGAAGTTCCTTTTGAAGGGCAAAGGCGAGGCATAGAATCTGAAAATCCTTTACGCTCGCCGAAACGGTAGAAAGATATGGTATCAATCGCCTGCCCGCTTCTGACCACAGCACCTGGAAACCCAAGGGGTCTCTTGAACCTTTTACTGTATAATTGGGATCCTGTTCGGTGATAAAATACATGGTTTATTGATTTAATTAAATTCATTCAATATACTGATCATTTCTTCCTGGTGCCGAGATGAGATATCCTTGTTCCATTCCTGACTATAAACCTCCAAAAGTTTTAAACTTTCCAGTCCCCATTTTTCTTTATGATATTCGAATTGCGTTCTCTTGGTTTCCGGAGTATTATTATTAAATGAAGCATTTGTACTATTGCTGATTAAGGCCAGATTGCCAAAACTGTTTAAAATCTCAATTTCCCAGTATTTGTTTGGAGGTAGAGGATGTTGAGGGTAAACATGTTCAACTGATCGACTTTGTCTGAACTGAAATTTATCAATAAACCTTTTATTCCTCATGTGTTTTTCTGGTTGTCCCTTGACACTCCAAAATTTCAGAAGGCAATAATCCATTTTGTAAAACCAATAACGATCGGTGCCGGTTCCTTTACAAAGCAATGATTCAGGGATTAGAAATGGTATGGCTCCAACATCAGTATTTGCCAGATTTTCGTCAGCAACCTGCCTTAATGTCAACCCTTTAGTGACTCTGGAAAAAGCCATTTGATGATCGAATTTTTCGAGCCATGTGCGCAGAAACAATTCCACTTGCTCTTCCGTGCACATGTAAATGATAGAACGATGTGTGTCCAGATAGGATAAAAACGGCACCAACCAATATTCAATCTGCGCGCTACTAACATGAATCATTGATTGGAGGTGTGTTAATAAACCTAGGATCTTAAACCTCACGAAAGCCTCCTCGCCCGATGTTTCATTCCTCGTGGTGAAAGAGATGTCCCATTTAATTGTATTGTCTATGAGAATATTCTTAATAACAAAACTATCAAATAACATCCTCGTCTTTAAAAGATGACCGACAAATTTGGCATAGTTCTCAGGCTCTGTAAAATCTACGATCTTTAATAGATTCTTCTCTGAGAAATCCTTGGGAATTATTTTCTTGAAGGTTGAATAAGCTAAGAGGAGTAATTCGGAAAAATTGACGATTGAATTAATGCGGAAGGCTTGCTTTTTTTCTTTATCGGAAACATGATCCTTATTTTCCATCAAAATCTCGAATAATGTGTGGGGAAGTTCCCCTTCAAAATTCTTACGGTCAAACGAATTGATAATTCTATGTAATGAATCTTCACTGCCATTAAAGGCCAAAATCTTTGTAGCAGTCTCATCATCAACAAACTCTTCTAGGTAACCGTCCATCTGGCTGCAGGAATTCCAAATTCTTGAAAATGCATATCGCAATTCTTTAGGGACATTATCCAGTACCCTCGCTTTTAATATTTCGTGCTTTTCTAACTGCTCACCCCGGCTATTCATCACTTCAAAATACCAGTTCATATCAGTGCCTTCGGGTAATTTGACGAGTACCATACATACTTTATCGAACACGAACTTCGCGTATACCACACGCGCTTCATCCGTCGCAAATTCTTTTTCGTTGGATATAAAATCCATCATTATTTTCCTGGCTATTGGCAACTTTCGATTCACATCCTCGCTATCAAAAGGGGTACCTTCAGCTGCAGTTTTTATATAATGCATATCCTCCTCCCTTGATGGGAATATAAGCCTCTCGCTCCCTAAATGCCATAAAAACTGCTTCCACCTTACATCGTACTGCACCAGTATCGTGGCAAGCAGTACCAAAGCCGTCAACCGCTGCTGACCATCGATGATATCGTTGATACTCGATTTTTTATTATAATCTACTGTGATGGTGCCGAGGTAATAAACATCTTCATTCAAGCTGTTTTTGAAATCCCTAAGCAAATCGGTGATTTGTCTGTTGTCCCAGGCAAATAATCGCTGGTAAACAGGTATTGAAAACCGTAAATCTTCTATGGTTGCCGGGGTGAAAGGACCAACTGTTAAAACCGACCCTTCTGCTTTTTCTTTGTTAGGAATGACCATTTTTTAGTTTAATTTGATCAACTTGTTTTTCGCATTGAAAAGTTTCTGGTACTTTTTAATCTCCTCCTGGTTATAAAAACCATTCTCACTGTACATTAGCCAAAAGAAATGTCTTCGTATTCCTTTTTCCAGGTCAAAATTTTCCACGTTATCCTTCAGGTAAAGTCTTTCACTTATCGAACGCAACTGGTCAATGACATGGGCGGGTAGCGATGAATCTTCGATCACTTCAAATGGATTGACAATATCAACCAGATAATTGTTCACGGTAGAATAATAAAGTGAATACATGGTCAGGCGTTTATAAAATAGCACATGTTCAAGCCACATTGCGAATTCATTCAGCTGGTCATCGCCAAATTTGTCGAAATAAAAGATCATTGAAGCTTCAAATGCTTCTAGAAGGAATCCTACACCAGTATTGTTAATGTCCGCCAGGAGGTCATAAAGTTTTCTGAAGAGTCGTTCATCATTTTTAACTTGAAACAGCTGATTGTAAAGATCATAATACTTATTCGTGAACAAGAAAAACGGTTCCCCGCTATTGATGGTTTTTGTAATCTGTAAGGGCAGCCATTTGTAATCTACTACAGGAACAGTCAATGATTCGTTTTCACCCGGATTCAATGCTGTTTTTGCCTTATAACTTATCTGGTTATTCGTTCTGTCGATTTCCCATGAGTTAAAGAGCGGGGGCTGGATGTAATTGTTCAGTTGGAACCTGGCTTCATATGTAGAATCCAATACTTTGAACTCTTTTTTTACATCTACAGGGGGTCTCTCCTTACGAGACAGGGTTCGGGTGCGGCCCCAGAGGTTGCATAGAAGATACATCAGGATCTCCTTTTTATCCAATCGCTCCCAGTGTTGGCTGCAAGCCACGGCAGTTGCATCATCACTCTCCTTGGGGATGCACCTGAGGTGGCTCGCTTTCAGCAAATCTGAATCCTCAAGCTTTTTACCCCTGCTGTTCTGGCTGTCGAAAAATGTGAACGCATCATCCATTGTAGGGGCGATGACCAAAACGAACCAGAGTTTTTCAATCAAATATCCTGACCATTCAGAATAATCAGTTTCATCCACATTCTTGCGGTAAAGCCAGTTTCTTATATGTCGGCAATTCTCGACGATATTTTTCTTTGAAACCACATGCTTGTATTCCTGGCTTAACAGGTCGTTCTTTCCCTCGTACTTCAACACATTCAGAAGGATGGAAAGTGTGGTCAGGCGTTGCTGACCATCTACAATTTCGTACTCATTTTCACCTTTTTCTGAAACGATGACTGTACCCATCACGTAGGGGACTTCGTTCCTTTCCTCCTTTGATTTTTTTATGTCGTTCAATAGCGCTTCCGTGTTCTCGGTGGTCCACTTGTAGGGCCGCTGGTAAACGGGTATCGACAAGCCCATGCCTAGCAGAGAGGCTAAAGTTTTTTCCGTTGCTAATTTTTCCATGTCGTTATATTTTCACCTCTAGTTTTCCGCTGATCAACCTCGGCAACAGTCGGTCCCTGATCTGGCGGAGGTGGGTGTTTTGTTGTCCTAAAAGGGCTATCTGCTTTTGCATTAGCAGAGCTTTATCATGAAAATTTTGCATTAACACATCTGTTGGCAATATAATTTGTTGAAATTTTAAAAATGGTTCAAACTGGTAGTTACTGATTCCTGTTGATTGAATTTGGTATGTTTCAATCATACCTGTATCATATAGGTAATTGAGAAAATAGTAGAGGTAAAGGGAAGGAATGCTTGTGGTTCTAACCTGCTTACAGAAACTGGCAGCCATTACTTTATCGCCATAGGCATCTAACAATTCCTGTGTGATGTAACAAGTACGGCCTAATGGTTGTCCTTCACTCCCCCCCGCTGTCTCAAATACCATATCGCCTTCAATAAGCTGCCTGGATTTCATATTGGAAGCCTTGTGAAAACGATATACTTCCTGACTGGCATTGCCAATCCGCACGCCTGGAATGTCTGTGCCACGGATTACAAAGCCTGGTGTTTTAAATTGATTGTCTTGTTTATCATTTCCCCACCCACCGCCAATGTAATAATTGATGACATTACCAATTGGCTTAACATTCCAATCTTTAGGGATACCCTTCACTAACTTCGCCATTTTATACCCCGGAAACCGCATTCGCACGAACCATTCTTTGTATAACTTGCGCGCGGTTTCTTCCAGTAGTTTGATGCGTTGGTTGTTTATTTCAATTAATTCGTCGTAATTACTGAGGATGGAGGCGATGCGGCATTGTTCATTTGCGTTATGGGCCAAGTAAACTTTGACTTTTGAAAACTCAGTCTTATTAATAATTGGTTTGCCAGAACCTTTTCCATCTCCAATTAATTGTATATAGGGAGTAATCGTCCTTAATAAGTAGAATAAATAATCATCGTTAACTTTATCCTTAAAGGGTATTAACGAATGAAGTTGCTGATTAGTAAAACAATCCGTATATGTTTTACACATTTTTCCTATTGTCGAACCGATGGCAACATAACAGATACTATCTTTTGGGATTAATAACTGTTTCTGATATTTTTTCCCTTTTTCACTTAAACTTCTTTCTGTAGATGGCAAGTGTTTTTCCTGAAAGGTTGGAATATCTGTAGGGGTAATAAATGGGTATTCACCCCCAAAATATTCTGTAATCTTTGTTGGAGGTGTCTTTCCAGTAACAATTTTTGCGAGTTTACTTATTTCTATTTGCTCAATCATTCATAAAAGTGTTTATGTTGCTATTTATCAATTCTGCTAATTGTTTTGCCTTAAAGTTCATCACATTTAACCTATTATGGCGATCAGCCATTTCAGATAAAAATTCATCCTCTGTTAATCCATCTTCTTCAATCACTACCCCAACATATCGACCCGGGTTCAAACTCCAGTCCTGCTCTTCAAGTTCGGCAAGGGTGGCGGCCTTGCACAAGCCGGTCACATCTTCATATACCCCATTGGGAAAGCGGTCGGTAAGCCATGTTACCTGTGCTTCGAAATAGTGTTGCTTATTATGAAGGGACTTGTATTTCGCAGAGGCTTCTTCCACCAGTTTTTCCCAGCGTTTTATCTCCTTGTCGAGAATTGGCTTTCCCTTTTCAAGTTGCTTCCAGACTGCTTGTTGCGTCACGGCCTGTTTTTCAAAACTGGTTGCGTGCGTTTTATACTTGTTCAGCAAAGCAATGAGGCGATCGGTTTCGCCTCGGTAGAGCCGCATGATGGTTGCGATGTTTTGAATTTGTTCTTCCGTAAACTCCCGGTGAGCGCGATCGATTTGCCGAAAAATGTTGCGGGCATCAATGAATAAAACCCTTGGTTCACTTCCTGACTTGCTTTTGTCAAAGAACCACAATGTGGCCGGAAGTGTAACAGTATAGAACATGTTCTTGGGCAGGGTGAGCATGCAATCAATTACCCCAATTTTAATGAGGTTCTTCCGGATGTCGGCCTCGCTGTTGCGGGCATCACTGGCAGAATTGGCCATCACAAGGGCTGCCCTTCCAGTGGGTTTCAAGGAGGTGGCGAAGAGGTTTATCCAGAGGTAGTTGGCGTTAGGCACCGTGTTCACATCCTTCTCCTTGCCTTTCTTAGCGCTCTTCGTTTTGTTTTGTGGGATGCCGTATTCGTTGAAACGGAGTTGCCCTTTCACTCGATCAAGGTTTACATCGTCAACATTAAATGGAGGATTGGCCATCACATAGTCAAAACGACCATAGCTACTATACGGATCTTCGTAATAACTGTTTGCAGGTTTAATTTCTCCACGCAGTCCGTTTACTGCAAGGTTCATCCGTGCAAGTTTCACCGTGTCGGAAGTTTTCTCGGCACCATACACCATCAGGTCCTTGGTGTCTGTATCGTGCAACTCTTCGCGCCGGCGGTCAACGAAATAGGAACTCTGTACGAACATACCACCGCTACCGCACGCCGGGTCGAAGATGGTTCCCTTGTAAGGTTCAATGATTTCGACCATCAATTTAACAACACTGGTAGGGGTAAAGAACTCACCACCACCTTGCCCCTCGGCCAAGGCGAATTCACTCAGGAAGTATTCGTACACTTTACCGAATACATCACCGGAGGCATCTTCCGGAATGTTCGCAATGGTTTTCAACAAAGATTTAGGAAGGCTCCTGTCTTCGGCGGTATAAAGCTTGAAATATTCATCTTTTGGAAGACTATCCAGGAGCTCGGGTTTGTGTTTCTCTATTTCCTCCATTGCCTCCTTAATCGCTTTAGCTATATCAACTTCTTCAGGTAGATTTAAGAGATAATCATATTGTGCTTTCTTGGGAAGGTAGAACCCACATTTTGATATAGCAATATCCGCTTCGGATTGCTGCATTCTGCTATCTTTCTGAGCTTTCATTTCCGCCTCAATTTCCGGTTTAATACGGTTATACCGGATCGAAGCAAACCGAAGGAAGATCAATCCCAGAACTGGGGTTGCGTACTCATTCGATTTGAGGTTACTGTCGGCTCGTAGCTTATCTGCTGCCTGCCAAAGTCTATTTTCAAGTTCTTTTATTTGTTCTGCTGTCATATTCTATTATCAAAAAGGTTGTTGCTCAATTCTTTTTACTCTCGTTTTTGCTAATCCACTCCGATTATCAACATATTCTTCTATCTCTACTAAAACAGCCATACCACTTTTTAAAGTATTACTTTCAACCAAATGAGGAGGAATAAAAGTGTTTATTTCACCTGAATCAGGCTGAAAGAAAGCAAAACCCTTATCAAGATTGAGATTGATTATTTTTCCAGATATTAATTCTGTTGTTTCATGAATTTCAATTGGTCCTTCAGTCTCAATTTTTTGCCAATTCTCTGATTTTGGCTTTTCGTTCACATATAATTTGAACCAAACCAGAACATCTAATAATTGAAAAAGAATACTTTTGAAGAGGTAAGGTGTTTTGACAAACTTCACATGCTTGCCAATAACCGATCGATGCGAACCAGCCTGAGTCACAGATATAATACTTCTCAAATAGTTCGCAATTTGGTGGGGTAAATGCGTTTCTTCAAGATGCTGAAACCCCTTTTCAGTGAAGAACGTACCATCCAAAGACTTCCCGGCCAAGAACCTACTACTCTCATTTAGAGAAACAGTTGGACTAACAAATACAATAGGAAGTAAATTATATTTATGAAAGGCAATAAATAGATCTTCGACTATTTTTCTAATGATGTTGAAGCCAAAATCAATGTCAGGGTCTTCGTTAACCTTCAAAAGTTTTAACAAATCTTGTCCGGCAAATTCCCCAATATATCTTTCAGTGCAGACATCGAATACTCGCTTATATGCATGCCTTATTTGTGTATCTTCTTGATTTTTTGCAGCATCTGTAATATCGCGGAAAAGTCGATTTACTTCATCGTCCTTACCCTTTTCATAAACCCTCGTAAAGGCCTTTTTAAATGTCTTGTCTTCATATGCCTCTGCTTGACCAGTAAGAACAAAGATTTCAAACTTCTTGGGCAATTGCAGAATACGCTCTTTTGCCCTGAATGAAGAATATGTGTCTTCCGAGCCAGATTTATCGTCTTCATTTTCAAAAAACTTAGCATCTAGTAGAACCCCGTCATAGAATGGATAATTTCGCTCTAGTTCACTCATGCCGCCATCCAATGATTTAAAAGGAATCAGGTTAATTCCATTTCTTTTGGCTCTTCCTTTTGTTCCCCCCAAGGAATCATGCTCATCATCAATCCATAAAATATTATAAAATATTTCTTCCATTCTATTTAATTAGTTTTATTTGGAAATGAAATTTAAATTTCACTGGATAAATTGGGTCATCATTGAGAATTAACTCCCAACCAGGATTATTAAAGTATTCTGCAATTCTGTTTATATCGTATCCACCAAGCCCACTTCCTGCAACAGGATTTACTGTGGTGTATTTGCTTATGAACTTCTCCTTGTCAAAATGTTTTGGGAACGGCTGTCCATTATTTTTGATCTCAAGGATCAATAGGTCTTCTATGACTATCAGTTCAATCAACACTTCATTAGCAGTATCTTTGTTCGAGAATGCATGCTTATTGGCATTCGTAAGGATATTATCAATCAGCGTTTTTAAAAGGGTCGGGTTGCACTCTATTCCACGCTCTTTCAGTTTTTCACCCTTTATTGGTAACCTGGTAAGTTTAAAATTAAATCGATCATGAGTCAAATGATTTGTAAGAGCATTGATGTCTGATAAAGATACCAATTGGAGAGGGTATTCATTGACAATAAGTCCATTTTCTCCTTTTTCTAAAATCTCCGACATAAAATTCACATCCCTCTTGATTTCATTTAGTGCTGATATAATGTCAATTTCATAAAATTTCTCAAAGGCCATATTTAGCTTTTGAAACTCCGCTGTCCTATTTCCCAAGAAATGAAGAAGGTTATCAGACCAATCCAGAATATTCTGCCTTGGACGTCCAAGAGTGTGTTTAAGTGATGCGAACTCATCAAATCGTAAACTAGAACTACCATGTGCCAAAGCGTTCCTTTCCTGTTGAAGGGATTTGATATTGTTTGACAGTTCTTCAAGACCTTCGACTTTGGCAGTCTGTTCCTTAAGCGATGGCAATTTTACTTTAATCTCGAGCAAATCATTCCTTCTTATGTAAGGAATAGGTTCACCCAAACGATACGACTCTAATTGTTCTTGAACATAGTTTGAATGAAGTTCATTGATTAAATATGAAACATTCACCAAAGATTCATTGACTTTAAAAGCCAAAATATCATTAGATAGTAGAATTGGAGTTCCCTCAAACTTGAAAATAGTCGGTTTTAATATTCTCCACCTGATAGAAAGGAGTAGGCAGGTTTCATCGATTAATCGAAAATATGGCCTATTTAATTCAGAGTTTTCAACCGAATTTTCATCCAAGTAATATTCAAACTTATCATCCTTTAAATTACGTATTCTGATAAGTTTACCAAACTCTATATTAGAGGCTCGTTTACCACGAATATATTCTAATATTTTCGACAATTTGACACCTTTAAATCTCTTTTGAAAATACCTGGGAACATTCAAATTAAATTCAAAATCACGTATTTTACGAGTTGTTACCATTCTAAGAGAATCAGACTCTAATTCACTTTTAACTTCAGAATACAGAGCACGATAATCTAGTATCATTTCTCCGGCTCCTTTAGAATCGAAAAATTTTCTTGCGTCAATAAATTTCACTAAGCCAGGGTTTGCTTTAGCTTTGTTAAGCAAAAGGATGATCAAAGGCACACCTGTATTCAATACATATCCGCCAGGTAATGAGATAATTGCTTCAATAAGATCAGCTTCAACAAGATGAACTCTAAGTTGTTGCTCTCTTCCACTTTTGAATAAGAATCCGTTTGGCAATACGGCAATTAGTTTACCCTCTGAGGATAATGATGAGATCCCTTTTTCAATTAAGAATTGCTCCGCGGTTGTATAATCGGGAAACATGTCTCTGTAATTATTGCTTAATCTCAATCCATATGGTGGATTTGATAAAATAAAGTCAAATTTTTGATTATTATCTGGCCAATTAAGAATTGAATCATCTTTGACAAATTGGCAACTATTCGATCGGTTGTATGCAAGAATGCGAAGAGTGCCTATAGCCCAAGTTTTAAAGTTTATCTCCTGACCAAAATAGAATTGCCCTTTTTCGAGAAATACTCCGAAAGAGGCAACACCCGCAAATGGATTAAATATCGTTGACCGTTCCGAAAGATCAGCTAGACAACATATAAATCGTGTCAATTCTGAGGGCTGTAAGAATTCACCACCAAACCTACTTTGTGATTTGGCTATTCGATACAATATATTGTCAAAAATATCTGAAAAATTACTCTTAAGTGAAGTTATATCAATACTCAGTAGTAATTGAATAATAGCTTGAAGACCGTTTTCGCTTAGTCGATGCAATGAAGGTTCAAATGCTTCATATATTTCCGCATACTGGGCATAATTTTTTGCTGTATAATCATGTAAACGATTTTCAATATTCCTGATCTTTATTCTTGTCAGAAAAATATTCCCATCAAAGTAGCCATCTTTATAAATAGATAGAAGAAATAGGACAAGATGGTAATCTTCAGGTGTAATAGGCTCATTTCTAAGAATATCAAAAACTGACCACATCTTATCCGTAATCGACTCAATTGGATTAACACCTTCAACCTGAATTTCTCTAATCATAACTCAATTTTCGTTTGACGAAGCAAAGATGAATACCATGTGTGCAGTGTATGCGCATATATATATTATAAATAGTTTTTATAAAGTGCTTCTGCCTTGTTTTTTATACTGACAATCAGTTCGGCTGGAGCTAACACTTTTACATCGTCCCCAAAAGCGAATATTAATGAGGTTACTTCATAATTGATTTGAAGTGACAGCTCAATGACAATAGCAGCATTGTCTTTCGATATTATTCTTTGTGAACCATGAATAGGTTTACTTTCAATATATGGCCACAGATCTTTACTAATTTGCAGTACTATTTTTACAGGTTCTCGATTTTCACTAATAGAAACACCAATAACATCTTCAAAATATTCCTCAAAGTCAACAGTTTTATTCTCAATGTACTTAATATTTACCTCTATAATCTCGGCAATTCTATCAAGTGCCAAATTTGAAATAGTCCGAAGTCCTTCGTTGTAACCAAACAGAAACCAACGACTGTTGAATTGTTTCAGAAAGTAAGGGTGAATGGTTATCTCAACAGCGTTTGTTTGTTTGAATCCTTGATACTTGATATTTAATGTTTTTTTGTATTGGATAGCATTGAAAACTTCAGTAAAGTAATGTAAGCCTTTCAAATAGGGATTTTGCTCAAAACCAACGATAAACTTGTCGGTACCTTTCAGGTTAAAAGCTGATTCTACCCTTATTAGTAACTCCTCCATCCATTCGAATTGAGGCATCCCCTTAAATCTTGTGAGAATCAATAATGTTTCTTTTAGCTGTTTCGCTTCAGTTTCATTTATTGCCTGATTTCTAATAGAAAATGACTTGTCTGAATAACGGTAATAAACCTTTTTCCCATCTTTGTATCGTTCTAGTGGAACTGACCACCCTTGTTCGCTTTCCATGAACCTGATGTCCTCAAAAATCTGCCTCCGCTTTATTCCTCCTGATATCCCGCTAAAATCATATATTGCACAATTGCAAGATTCAATTAAATCGTCTATAAAATATTTTCTTCCGGGATTACTGAAACATATGTCCAAAGCATGGTACCTTATGGTCGCGTGCTTATTAGTTGCCATAGCATGTAGTCATTTGGTTTTTTACTGTAGATTAACAAACATTCACTCTTTTGATCGGTTTTTTCACATATAGGTTTATTGTCATGAAGAATCTATAAATCCACTTGCGAGTGTCGAAAGATAGAACACATTTTGTGTAGGGCAATTTTGAAATTTTTTCTGCATTATTTGTTTGTGACCCAAAGGATAAACCCTTTATCCATGTTAAACTTTATGCACCTTCCCTTCATTTTTTTGACAATATTGGAATTTTGATCCAAAATTCTCGCCAGATCCCTTGACACGGCAGAACCGCCAATGTTATTATCAACTATGCCATTTAAAAACACCAGGTTGAATGAATAGGAATCTCGGCCACCAACGTGTTTAAAATCCTCCTTGGAAAGTTGGACGCTCTGTTTATGTTTTACAGATTCGTCAATCGCATTTTCTATCTGTGAAAGTGCATTTTTAAATATGTCTTCATATTTATGTGTTGTTTTTCCTGCGCTCATGGTATTGGCTTTAAAGGTTAATATTTGGTTGCTATTTGGCACTTGAAAAGCATCTGTTTTTACCATTGCTTTATTAGCCTCATCAGCACAGACTTTTCGGGCCGCTTTTATTATTCGAGCATGGGGATTATCCGGGTTTTTGGAATCAATATTCAACAATGGCTTCTCTTCTGCAATTAATTCGGTTTCCAGCCTATCTATTTCAGAAGGTGGTTGATCATACTCATAGAATGCAAGACCCAGGTTGTCTTTCATCCATTTTGTGAGTTTGTCTTCTGAGGGTTCATCAAATTTGAAAAACGATTTTCGGCCTGCATCAAAATCTTTGTCATTCCTGGGAATTGGGACTAAAGACAATCTATCCTTCAGCAATGCCCCCAAAGACCTTCGGGTGGTGGAAGATCCTGTTTTTCCCGAAGTAAAATGAGTCTTTTCATCCCGGCTTGCCTGGCTGCTTTCTGTTTTACCAATGTAGATGATCTCATCTTTTTGAGGACTATAATCCGCTAACGGAAATTCCTTTCCGGTAAAAAAGAAAGCATAGATTCCTGGCTCATCGGAGAATTTCCGTATTTGTTTGTAAGGACAGGAATTATGTTTAAGGCTGGTGATGATCGGGTTCATATATCTTATGTGTTTTGTACAAAGTAACTTACAACAACCGTAATCTATTTATGGTTTATTGATATTTATTGATCATTTGTTCTAAAAGTTCTTTCATCCCTTTTCTCAGCCATATCGGTGAAAGCACCTTTACCTTGTCCCTATATCCCAGTAACAATGATATAAACTCATAGGTAGGATGCACGGCAAAGGTGAAAACTACCATATCTTTTGTCTCTTTGAATACTGTCTGGCTAGGGTGGATCGGCTGGGTGATGAGATACTGCGCCTGCTGCTTCGTAAATTCAATTTTCAGCGTAGGAGGTTTCGACTGCGGCGCAATGATGCCGATGGTATGCTTGAAAAATGTTGCAGGATCGAAATTTGACCTTCGGTATTTAATATTCGATAATTGTTCCAGTTTTTTAATCCTGTCAAGTCCAAAGGTCCTGATTTCGTTCTCCTGCTCATCAAGTCCCACAAGATACCATCGGTTTTGGTACTCTTTAAGCAAGTATGGATGAACAGCCCTTATAACTGGTTCGGTTTTAGAAAATGATTGGTGAGTGATAGAAAGCACCTGCTTATCCTTGATGGCCTTGATCACCGGTTCAAGGAACCCAGAACCATCCATATAAACCGGAGTATCGAATTGCACATACTCCTCAAACTCTTCCATACTCAATATCCGTCTCACATCTACAACGTCAAGGATTCGGTCAATGGCCTCGGCATAACGCTTGACCATATGAAAGCCACGGTATTGACGCAGAATCCTTGCAGCGAATTCAATGGCGTCAATGTCCTCTTCCTCTACCTGGATATTGGAGATTGAATACTCCGGATCTTCATAATAGTAGCCACATTTCTGTCTGTCGTAACGGATAGGGGCGTAATATCCTGGTTCTGGCTCATCCTTCATGGCCTTCAAGTCCTTCTCAATAGTGGACCTTGAGATTTGCTGATCAAGCCGTTTGCTGCATCGCTCTATGAGGTAACCAATATCAGGATATGACCGCTGCCTGTTGCGAATGCATGCATCAATGACCTGGTAGCGTGCAAAGGAATGTTTATTGATGGGCATTGGCAGTATCGTTTAGTGATGGATCGTAGTGGTTTGTTATTCCCAAATTTAGAAGCCTATCAAAAGTATTACTTTTTGTTAACGTAATAACATTACGGAGTGATTATTTTAATTTGTCGGCAGAAAATAGAAATAAGTATGAAAAATAAAGCAACATGCCTCCATGAGATCGCCGACAGTGAAGCGTTCCGGATGAAATACGATTCAAGTTTCAGTAGCCTCGACCCTGCAACCTTTTTCATCTTTCATAATAGTCAGATCCCCTCGCATCGGGTCATACGTCATTTGATGCCCGGCGATGAAATCGTTGAAGAGATCATCCGTAAGTTCAGGATTACCAAGACCAATACAGTGATACAATGGTACTATGACCGCAGAGTAGTAAAATATACCATGACCCAGGGGGTGCTTATGATTCGTAAAAACCTGCTGGTTTATTTCGAGAACCTGAAGAATGATCCAACGGTTTCAATACTGTATTCAGGAAGCACCAATGAATTACTTTTGCAAAGAGTCAGCGATTA
>JAPLDG010000281.1:0-6497 GCA_026391845.1 Bacteroidota bacterium
CCCATTTCATCAAGGTACTTCTGCTCTTCTACTTCAATTTCATTGTATAAAAACAGATTCAAAAACTCCCGGCGGGTTTTATTGTTCGTTAAGGGGTGAAGGATCGGCGGATAAAAATCCAGGTAAAGGCTATGCCGGTTTCCGGAAATTGATTTTAATCGTAGTTTTACTTTTATGGCCATCGTTTGGTCTATTGCAATAATTTGTCAATCAAGGTTTTCGGAACGTAAGCGAACCAACCATGTTTTATTTTCGGTATATTATTCCTTTTAAGCAGATTCTGCAATGCCGATTCGGAAATACCGTATTTATTCTGAACTTCTGTCAGACTGTAACAGTCTTCGATATCAAATTGGCCTGCATCTGTCAATTCGGTTTGTTCCTGTCTTTGTTCATCATGAATATTTAATTCGGTGGGCGTTATATTCTGTTTGAAGAGTTTATTAAGGTCAGAATGTTTGATCAACGTTCGCCTTCCAATTTTTCCGGCGGGTAGATCCTCATTTTTTATCGCACGCCATATTGTCCAGCGACTGACCGACAAGAGTTTACACGTTTCAGTAATGGTTAAATACTCTTTTGCAAACAGTTCCTCGATGGGTTTTGTTCTGATAAGTTGAGTCTCCTTATTACTTTGCTCAACTTTTTGGGTTCTTACCCTTGATTTGTATGCTTGCTTTGCACAGCTATCTCCACAATACTGGGTAACTGTTGTCTTAGCTGTAAACTCAGTACCACAGTGCTGGCAAATTCTTTGTACCTTGATGTTTGAGCTCATTTTTGTTGCTTAATGTTGCGGTTTGTTTCAATGTGTTGCAATATGTTGCAGAAATATTTTTAAAATCGAGTTGAGGTACAAAAATGTACCTCAATCTGAAGCGAGGTACAAATGAGGTACAAAGATAGACTGAATAACCAGTATTAAGCAAATAATAAATAATAGTTATGAACATTAAAAAAGCTGCTTATAAAGTGCCGGTTACTTTCCCACGCAGAACCGGCTGAAGATCGCCCCCAATATCTCATCTGTTGTAATCACGCCTGTGATTTCACCCAGGTGGTATAGTGCTCTGTGAATATCAACCGTGAGCAGGTCGGGCGAAACACCATCCTGAAGTCCCTGGCGGATAGTGACAATCGACTCGTGTGCATGTTTCAATGAATCGTAATGCCTGGTATTCGAGACAATAGTGCCGTCTGATGTTTTTGACTTCCTGACAACTTCAACAAGATGTTCGGCAATCAGGTGGATATTCTCCTTGCGCTTGCCCGAAACAAAAATAGTTTCATATTCAACGAACTCCTTGAATCCTTTCGGCAACTTCTTTAATTTATCAGCTTTATTACCGATCAGAACGAGGTTGAAGGGATTGCCTTCATTGGGTTTCTTCAGTTCAGATATCGCAATGGTAACATCTTCAAACGATTGTTCGGTGGCGTCGAAAACATACAAAATGATACTTGCCTCACCGATTTTCTCCCAGGTTCTTTCAATCCCGATGGTTTCAATGACATCTTCTGAAGCTCGCAATCCTGCTGTGTCGATGAAGCGAAAACTATAACCCCCGATGACTATCGTATCCTCGATCGCGTCGCGGGTAGTGCCTGGAATTTCAGAAACAATGGCTTTTTCTTCATTCAGGATTGCATTCAGCAGCGTCGATTTGCCTACATTCGGTTTCCCGATGATGGCCACGGGGATGCCGTTCTTTATCACATTTCCGGGCGAGAATGATTTGATCAGTTGCGCTAATTCCGTTTCACGAGTTCGATCAGTGCTGTAAATTCAATTAAAGATTGCCTGAGCGCACCGATCTGTTTCGAAAACCCTCCCCGCATCTGCTGAAAGGCAAGATCATGTGAAGTAGCAGAATGAGAAGCGATGAGGTCGGCTACCGCTTCTGCCTGCGAAAGATCGAATTTCTTATTCATGAATGCCCGGAAAGTAAATTCACCAGGTTTCGCAAGCCTTAAGCCCATTGACAATAGTAACTCCAGAATTTTCTGCTGGATATATACAGATCCGTGACAGGATATCTCAATCACATCTTCACCGGTATAGGAGTGAGGCGCTCTGAAAAGGCTGACCAGAACCTCGTCCACAATCGTTAATTCGTTTCCGATCACCCCCAGGTGAATCGTATGGGATTTCACTGAAGCGATTTCCAGATTCTTATCGGCAGGCTTAAAAACCTGCCGGATGATTTCAAATGAGGCAGGTCCCGATAGCCTGATCACAGCGATAGCGCCTGTTCCGGGAGCGGTTGAAAGGGCGCAGATGGTATCGCTTAAATTAAATAATGCCATATTATTGGGTTTGTTGGATAACTATACGTTTTCAAAGGTACATCTTACTTCGTGATTCGTGACACGTGACAAAAACGTGACGTGTGACAAAGTTTCAAACAAATTTATCCTAAAAACCTTTCCATTTTTACAAAACAAACTATCTTTGAATGCCAAATTCACACGTCACGCGTCACGCGTCACGCGTCACGCGTCACGTGTCACGGCATATCGTCTAACCTCAAACTGTAAATAATCCCCCATGAGCATACTCGTTAACAAAGATTCCATCGTCATCGTTCAGGGCATCACCGGACATGAAGGTTCGTTTCATACCGGTCAGATGATCGAATACGGAACCAATATAGCTGGTGGTGTAACTCCCGGCAAAGGTGGCATGATGCACCTTGACCGGCCGGTTTTCAACACAGTATCAGATGCTGTAAAAGCCACGGGAGCCAATGTTTCCATCATCTTTGTACCGCCTCCCCTGGCCGCCGACGCCATCCTGGAAGCAGCTGATGCAGGGATTGGTCTGATCGTTTGCATTACCGAAGGGATTCCGGTAAAAGATATGATATCCGTGAAGGAATATCTGCGTTGTCGCGGAATCAGGATGATCGGTCCGAATTGCCCCGGAATCATTAGTCCACCTTGTACCAAAATCGGAATTATGCCCGGTTTTATTCATAAACCTGGATCCATCGGCATTGTTTCCCGCTCAGGAACCTTGTCCTATGAAGCAGTTGATCAGATAACAAAAGCGGGCATGGGACAAACCACCATGATTGGCGTGGGGGGAGATCCAATCCCCGGAACAACCATTGTAGAGGCTGTTCAACTTTTCATGAATGATCCTGAAACAGAAGGGATTATCATGATCGGCGAGATAGGCGGCAATATGGAAACCGATGCAGGATACTGGATCCAGGAGTTTGGAACGAAGCCTGTTGTTAGTTTTATAGCGGGAGCCACTGCCCCCAAGGGACGCACGATGGGGCATGCAGGCGCAATCGTTGGCGGAAAATCAGATACTGCGGAAGCAAAGAAGGAGATTCTCAGGCAATGCGGCGTGATCGTGGTTGATTCGCCGGCAGACCTTGGCATTGCGATGCTGGAGGCGCTTAAAAAACCAGCACATTAGCGAATTGGAGCTCAATTATAAAGCGACCAAAGGTCAATCCTAATTCAATTTCACATATTCATAAGCCCCCAATGCGGGAGCGGGTCCACGGTTACGGCCCAGAATATCAAACGGAATGGCAAGTTGAATTCCCGCCTGTATGGCAGGGGAGATGCTGTCGATCTGATAATTCAGTTTGTACGCATCCACGAATCCTGGATCCTTGTTTATCAAACAGCCGCTGTACCTCATGATATCTGAGGTTTTTAACCTCGTTTTCAGAATGGCATGGTCAAATCTGTATTCAAACGGGGTGGCAGCAACCGAATCCAGTTCGATTTCATCGTCATTCGAACCGTAAACAATGACATTGGTGAACGTGGCTTTTAACAAAGCATTATAAATTTTATTTCCCTGATCATCATAGCTGTAGTTTCTCAGGGCGAGGGATGAGACGTGGCGAACCGAGGAATACCAATAGTTGCCAATCGTGACGTATTTAAAATCATAGATTCCGCCATAATTTACAGAAAGACAGCTTCCTCCGCAATCGCCAAGCACACAATTAACTGCTGAAATAGAAGTACCATATGCATAGATTCCGACAGATGTCATGTTCTGTATGATGGAATTGCTGATCGTGAGCATCGGGAAATCAGCAGTTCCGAGGGAATCGACCGCAATTCCAAAAACTCCGTTTATGAGGTATGTGTAATTCATCTCGTGATTTTTACTGCCCCTTTCCAGGTAAATCCCCGCCCATTGCCCCGGAAGATCCCGATAAAACGGATCCATCCTGTCGCCCTGGAAACGCACAGGATGATCAAGCGTACCTGCTGTTTTCAGGGTTGATTGATAGGAAACGGCCAGATAGGCATCCTTGTGAAAATAGACCTTTGTGCCAGCCAAAATTGTGAGAGATGAATTGGTGTCAACCCTCAAAGATCCATAGATTACATGTGCCTTCAGGCTATCCCATATCACATTGCCCTTCAGGTTTGCACTGTTGTAAAAAACAGCTTCTCTGCCCCAGGCAACAAGCTTCACCTGCTGCTCACTGCCATTTGTAAGAAATTCAATCGAATCGCATACCACGTAAGGTGTGCTTTGATTTTGAGGATCAATTGTAACCCTGACAAAAACATAAATACTGTCGTCTCCGGGTATTTCTATATCGGAAACACTGGTAGAGGAGGTACCATTGACATTGATGCGGTAATTTGACCCCTGTCCGCCTGCAAGGTGAATACTAGAAATGCTGATTTTGCTTTTATTCTGATTGTAAATGACCAAACGCTTTGTGATGGATCCTACTGTCGGAAAAACCGTATCAAAAAAAACCGTATCAGTGGAAAATGCCAACTGTAGTCCAGGACTGTCATCTATTTTATCGTTTTTCCTGCAGGATAGCGTAACAACAGATACCAGCCCGATCAGAAAACATAAAAGATATAACTTGGATATTCGCATGAAAACGATTTTATTTGGTTGACAAAATTAAACAATAATTAACTTTTATGGAGACTAACGATAAAAGCAGGGAAAATTGTACCTTTGCAAACCAATATTTTTGTACCCTACACTTGAAAAATTGTCAGGAAAATTAAACAAAATGAGTTACATCAATTTTGATAAAAGCCAACTGGTAAACCTTGAGTACGCGCTAAACCGTGAACTACTGCGGTCGAACAGGGCAGGGTCCTATGCAAATTCCACTATTGTGAATTGCAATACGCGTAAATATCATGGTTTGCTTGTTACCCCGCAACCCGCCATTGATAATGAAAATCACGTATTGCTCTCCTCCCTGGACGAAACAATAATCCAGATGGATTCTGGATTCACCCTGGGCATTCATAAATAGCCCGGAGGCATTTACAATCCTAAAGGACATAAATATCTCCGGGATTTTTCAACAGAACCCTATCCGAAAATGACCTACAGGGTGGGAGGCGTCATTCTTACGAAAGAGATGGTATTTACCACCCGTGAAGATCGGATGGTTATCAAATATACACTTGTTGATGCCCATTCACCAACCAAACTCCGCCTGAAACCTTTTCTCGCCTTTCGCAATATTCATTCCTTAAGCAAAGAGAACATCTTTGCAGACAAAAAATTCGAGAAAGTACCCCAGGGTATCAAAGTAAGGATGTATCAGGGATATACCGACCTTTACATGCAGATTTCCAAGGAAAACGAATACACTCATGTTCCCGACTGGTACTACAGTATTGAATACCAGGAAGAGATGGACAGGGGATACGAATATCAGGAAGACTTGTATATCCCTGGTTTTTTTGAAGTTGACATCAACAAAGGGGAGAGTATCTTTTTTGCCGCCGGAACCAAAGAATTAGCCCCTTCATCCATGAAGCGGACCTTTAATGCCGAACTTGAAAAACGGATCCCCAGGAATAACTTTGCCAATTGCCTGACAAATGCTGCACAGCAGTTTATTATAAAAAAGGAGAAAGGGACCGAGATTCTAGCTGGTTTTCCATGGTTTGGGCGGTCGGGCAGGAGTACTTTTGTTTCTCTTCCCGGGCTTACACTGATAAATGGCGAAACGGCAACATATAAAACGATCGTTGACACAATGGTTTCAGAAATGAAGGGGCCATTGTTTCCGCTTTTTGGAAGCGGTGCCAACGCAACATATAACTCCTCTGATACTTCTTTGTGGTTTTTTTGGGCATTGCAGCAATATGCAGACTTTACCAATGATAAAAAAGCAGTTTGGAGAGAGTATGGAAGGAAAATGAAAACGATCCTGGAAGGTTATCGCGGGGGAACTGAATTTAACATCCATATGGATGCGGATGGTTTGATTTATGCCGGCCTTCATGGCCTCGCCCTGACCTGGATGGACGCCGTCGCCAATGGAAAACCTGTCACGCCCCGCATGGGCAAAACGGTAGAAGTAAATGCATTGTGGTACAACGCAATCTGTTTCAGCCTGGAGCTTGCTTCATCTTGTGGTGATACCGCTTTCTGTGAAGAATGGGAAGCAACAGCCAATCTGATCCCTGAATCTTTCGTAGCCACATTCTGGAGCCCCGAAAGGCGCTACCTTGCCGATTACATC
>JAPLDG010000281.1:6518-6915 GCA_026391845.1 Bacteroidota bacterium
AGCCTATAAAGATTGGGCAGTCAGACCAAATATGGTTTTAGCGACATCTTTACCCTATAGCCCGGTACCGGAAGAGATCAGAAAAGATGTGCTTAGTCGGGTCAGGCAGGAATTATTAACTCCACGTGGATTGCGAACACTTTCACCCAAAAGCCCGATCTATAAAGGCTCCTACTATGGAAATCAGGCAGAACGCGAAGCTGCGTATCATCAAGGTTCAGTCTCACCGTGGCTCCTTGGCCATTTTGTTGAAGGTTATCTGAAAATCCATGGTAAAAGCGGATTATCGTTGATCAAATCACTCTATGAAGGATTTGAACCGATGATGACAGAACATGGAATTGGCACCATATCTGAGCTCTACGACGGAGACCCTCCACACGTTGGCAGGGGAGCT
>JAPLDG010000321.1 GCA_026391845.1 Bacteroidota bacterium
AAATATCATCAACCTCCTGCAATAAGTTCACCTTCTCACGGTCGATATCGCTGAGGATGCGCACAGCCAGTCCGGGGCCCGGAAATGGATGGCGGTCGAGAAATTCGGCGTCGAGCCCAATGGTACGCCCTACTTTCCTGACCTCATCCTTGAACAGGCTGTTCAGCGGTTCAACAATCTTAAGATTCATGTAATCCGGTAAACCGCCTACGTTATGGTGTGATTTAATAGTGGCTGAAGGCCCTTTTACTGAATGAGATTCAATCACATCCGGATAAATCGTCCCTTGTGCCAGCCAGCGGATATCCTGTATTTTATGGGCTTCAACATCGAACACATCGATAAAAGTCTTACCAATGATCTTCCGTTTCTGTTCCGGGTCCACGACACCTTTCAGGGCGTTGATAAACAGGTCGCGTGCATCAACTCCTGCAACATTTAGATCCAGTGTCTTGTAACGATCAAGCACCCTGGTGAATTCATTTTTCCGGAGCAATCCGTTGTCAACAAAAATGCAATAGAGATTTTTCCCGATGGCTTTACGCAGCAACATGGCTGCAACAGATGAGTCAACCCCGCCGGAAAGGCCGAGAACCACTTTGTCATTGCCCAGCTTTTGCTTTAACGCTGCTACAGTGGATTCAACAAACGACTCCGGTGTCCAGGATTGTTTACACCCGCAAATCGTGACCACAAAATTCCGCAGCAATTTCAAACCTTCCGTGGTATGATATACCTCCGGGTGAAACTGAATACCATACGTAGCCACCCCTGCCGTTTGGAATCCTGCGTACAACACCTCAGCTGTACTCGCAATGATCTTAAATTCATCCGGTGCACTCAGAATGGTATCAGCATGCGACATCCACACCTGTGTTCCCGCAGATAGTCCCTGCAGCAACTGATTGTTTTCATCCAGGGAGGAAAGATTGGCACGGCCATATTCCCTGATTTTTGAAGGAGCTACAACTCCGCCGGAAGATTGTGCAAGATACTGGGCGCCATAGCAAATACCCAGGAGTGGTATTTTTCCCAGGATGTTTGTGAGGTCGGGGAATGGAGCATTCTCATCTCTGACAGAAAATGGGCTGCCCGACAGGATTACTCCCATGGTTCCAGGATCCGGAACCGGAATTTTGTTGAAGGGGTGTATTTCACAATATACATTCAGTTCGCGTACCCGGCGAGCGATCAGCTGGGTGTACTGAGAACCGAAATCCAGGATCAGAATGGTTTCTTGCATGGTGCAAAGATATAAAATGCAAACAGCAAAATGCAAAAGGCAAATTCATGGCTATTTTGCTAAAGTGTCGACTTTTCAACGGATCAGGGCTGCTTCATATCGGGACGAATTCCCAACCGCATCGGTAACTGTGAGCACAAACAGGTTTTTCCCGGGCTTCAGCATCTCATCAAAAGCATAGGCCAGGAGATGGTTTTTTTCGTCATAGTCCATCAGGATCCACTTTCCGTTGAGCGTTCCACGGTAAGTTTTGATCCCTGAAAGATTATCCGAGACTTTGACCAGGATGGATGATTGGTTTTTCACTTTTTTATTGGCAAATATGTTGATCACCCTGATGACGGGAGGTTCTGTATCAACAGTAACCGTATAGTTTCCAAAATCACGGATTTTGGTTGTGATCCACCCATTCTCAAAAGCACCTCCTTTGCTTGCAAATTTATTCCCCGGGGAAACTGAAACAATGACGGCTTTGGATTCCAGGTTTTTTGGCAGGTTGGTCGCTTTGATTGAGAGGGTACACCAGGTATGCAGCGGTGTGTATTGATTTTGAAGGTGGTGCACGCCGGAATAGGAGTCCATCACACCAGGTGTGACGGAGTATTCAAACGGAAAATCATCATATACAGCCGCAGAAGGAACGTCAAATTTAAGATTGGGTCGTTCAAAATGGTTGTCTGCCTTATAAGTAAACAGCTTATTATCCATTTTACTTGCCTGATCTTGCCGGTCACCCGTGTGTGCTGCCGGGTGGCTTTTCACGTAAAACACGAGCGTGGCGGAATTTCCGAACGCATCTTTGACCGCATACTGGATTTTATGCGTTTTCGAATCCGAGAAATCCAGAACACCCCGGTTTTTGACTTCGGAATAGACACTCAGTTTGTTGTTGGGCGCCACATACGAACGCTGGATTTTGCGTTTGTTCTGCACAAAGGCCGGATAATCGATCAGGCTGTTGACATAACGCGTTTCAGCAAAAGCAAATCGTCCGATATTCTGAGAAAAAACCCTTACTCCATCCAATTTAAGTTCAATGGCATGTACCCCTGTTTTTAATCCGCCCTCTGCATGATCCGACGTTTCGATGCCAAAGATGATGTTTCCCGAAACCTTCAGTGTATCCTCCATCTTCAGTCTGAAACTGCCGTCCGAACCCGTCACCGGTATCAAAACAGCTTTATTGGTCATGTTTACCGTTGAGTTCTCACCGAAGGGATAGATCTTGAGCCACGCGATAACCGGCGGAATGCCATCGGTTTTCATAAACCCAAAATCCAGCGGATCGATGATCTCCTGTGATTTTGAATCGCGGATCTCAAAATGAAGATGTGGTCCGCCCGACGCACCGGAATTTCCCGAGTAAGCGACGATGTCACCCTTTTTCACACGGAGTACCCCGTCGGGCACCTCCACATCCAGTGCGAATGATTCTTTTTTCACCTGCTGGGCTTTGACCCATTTCGCAACTGGCCCGGCATAATTCCGAAGATGGCCGTACAATGAGGTATATCCGTTGGGGTGGGAAATATACAATGCCTTCCCGAATCCGCCGGGCGAAACATTTACGCGCGAAACATATCCATCTGCAATGGCATACACCGGCTTTCCCTGCACGCCTTC
>JAPLDG010000279.1:0-20794 GCA_026391845.1 Bacteroidota bacterium
TAGCAAAATTCACCAGGATGCGGCAAACACCGAGAAAAACAAGGATGCCAAGTTGGGCGTGAAAAAAGAGAGCGATACCAAAAAAGCGGTTAAGAAACTCAAGGACAACCTGGAGAAAACAACCCTTGGCGATATCGATGCCCTTGCCAATTTGAAAGCTGATATGGTAAAGGCTGAAAATCTGGCCCGTGATGCCAAATATGCAAAGGATGAAGTGGTGACGCCGGATGTAGACGCTGCCACTGAAGAACCTGTTGCTGAAGAATAAATCATGACCTTCTCGTTGACAGTGTTGGGCAGTAATGCTGCCATACCAGCCAACAACAGAAACCTAAGCGCTCATTTGCTCAATGCAAATGAGCGCTTCTTTTTAATAGATTGCGGGGAAGGCACTCAGTTTCAGCTAAAGAAGTATCATTTTTCATTTCAGCGAATCAAACATGTGTTTATTAGTCACTTGCATGGAGACCATTTTTTTGGCCTGATCGGTCTGCTTAACTCCATGCACCTGCTTGGACGCAAAGAGGCGCTTCACCTGTATGCTCCCGCCATGCTCTATGAAATTATTAATATTCAGCTGGAAGTGTCACAAACCACATTAAACTATCCATTTATTTTTCATCCGCTGCGTATGGAGCAGTATGATCTGATCCTGGAGCAGGAGCGTATATCCGTTCATAGTTTTCCGCTCAGGCACAGTATTCCGGCTTGTGGTTTTGTTTTTCGGGAGAAAAATCAGCCACGCAGAGTCCGTGAGCCGCGCTCATATGCCTATTGCAGCGATACAACTTATTCTGAAAAAATCATTCCTTACGTTCAGGAGGTCGGCCTGCTCTACCATGAAGCTACTTTTATGCAGGACCGTGCAGTTGCAGCTGCAGATAAGTTTCATTCAACGGCGATTGAGGCTGCTACAATTGCTTTGAAAGCAAGGGCGAAGAAATTATTGATCGGTCATTTTTCAGCAAGGTATGAAGATATCGGGCCACTCCTCGCCGAAGCTCGCTCGGTATTTGCCGAGGCCGATGCGGCAGAAGAAGGCGTTGCCATAAATATTTGACACCTTTATGATATATTTCATACTTTTGCCGCAAACCCCTGAACCGGCCAATATCAATTTTCAAAGTTACCGGGAGAATATTGAAGAACAACCACTCAAAAAAATAATCATGAAAATCAGGCTGAATACCATTTTAATGGCATTATATATTGTTACAATGCTGACTGCATGCTCGAAAAAGGAGGATCCGATTTACTTTCCGGCCGGGCCGTTTTCCAATGGGGCATTCATCTCCAACGAGGGCACCTTTGGCCAGGCCAATGCTTCGGTTAGTTTTTACGATTATGCAGGTGATAGCGTGAGGAATTCGATTTTCACGGAGGTGAATAAGTTCCAGCTCGGACAGGTGCTCCAATCCATGTATTCTGTCAATGGGATGGCATATATGATATTGAATCTTTCTGATACGGTTGTTATTGCCAATATGGGTGATTTCAAAGCGGCAGGAATTATCACCGGGCTGAGTTCTCCCCGATACATGACTTCTTTTAACAACAAAGGTTATATTTCACAATGGGGATCGGGCGGACTTATTAAAGTTTTCGACCTGAATACAAATTCATTTTTAAGAACCATTGATGTTGGTACTGGTCCTGAACAGCTCATTGTTAGCGGCGGAAACATCCTTGTTTGCAACGGCGGAGCGTATGGTCTTGATTCTACCATCTCCGTGATCAATCCGGCAAATGATAAGGTGGTTAAGACAATCGTGGTAGGAGACAACCCGAAAGAGCTGGTGATTGATAAAAACAACGACATCTGGGTTTTATGCTTCGGATACATTCAATACGATGGCAACTTCAACATTATTCTTGAAACCCCTTCAAAGCTTGTGAAAATATCCGGTCAGTCGTTCCAGAAAATGGCCGAGTTCATTATTTCACCGAACCAGCATCCGCAGCATATCGATATCAGTAAAGATAAATCAACCGTATATTATGGCGGCGGATTCGGATACGCAGGAATATATGCGATGAGTATCTCCGCCTCGGCAGCACCTTTAAACCCATTGATAGATGGCAGCAAATTTTTCTATGGATTCAATGTAAATCCGGGAAACGGCGAAGTTTATGCACTTGATGCCAAAGATTTTACATCACCAGGAATACTCAGCCGGTTTACATCCCAGGGAAATCTGGTCAGAGAATATGAAGCTGGCATTGCCCCGAATGGCGCTTTGTTTAACTAGCAAACAAGCGAAATAATAATTATCTGGTTCTGCTTATTCGTTGTAATGCTTCAGGGTCAAGAAGTTCCATTTCGGCGTCAGACAAGTTGATAATCTTGTCATTTTGAAATTCACGTAAAATTTTTACTGCGCTGTCCTTTGACATCCCTGATAATTCGGAGATGTCTTGCCTGGAAAGATACATGGGGAATTTTTTCGATTCAAATATCTCTTCAAAAAGATAGATCAGTGTATCAGCCATCCGGCCGGGCATTTGCTTCTGGGTAAGGCAAAGCAACCTGTTATACACAGCAAGGGTGTTCCTGCTGAAATCTTTCATGAATTGAATGGAAAATATTTTGTTTGATTCAATGATCTCTTTGAAAACCGCCACATCAATAAAACAAACAGTTGTACTCATCAGGGCTGTCACCGAAAAATGGTGGCGCTGATCAAGGTAGATTCCGGGTCCTCCGATAAAATTTGTTGGTTTGACAATTCTGATGATGGCATTCCGCTGTTCATTGCCTTCAAGATAAAGTTTTGCCAACCCGGAACTAATCGAAATCACATGCGACATATACGTGCCCTGTTTGCGGATGGTCTCTCCCTTGTTGAAATGGACCATGATTTTATTTTTATCAACAAATTCAAGTTCATCATCATTCAAATAACAGAATAATGATGATTTCAATTCACATCCAACGCAATGGCGATCTGGGTTCTCACAATTACTTTTCATATGATTTGTAAAGAAATTCCAACGTTACTATTCAGTGATGATTCCAAGGTGTAAATACATCACACGGTATTTTTCTTGCAAAATACGATATATTTCTTCAATCCTTTCCAATGTCATATTAAGACTAAATCTATATAAATTTGCATTGTAAGCTGCTAATTGCATTTTGAATTAAAATGAACTGACCAACCACATACCAGCCGCATTAATCTGTTTTTCAGGATTGTGCAAGCTGGAAATGAATTGCAATTAGTACTGAATCATAATTTTAACAATGTCTAAGCGAACAGGAGGAAAAAAATGATAAGAGAAATTACCAAATCCGAAAAAGCAGTCATTTTAGGTTATGACATTATAGCGGGGCGTATCAAGCGTTTGTCGCTATTGGCAATATTATTCATGTTTTCTTTGTTAACCATAAATTCGGCAGCTCAGGTTTGCTGCCCGGATTTTATGTTAAAGGATGCCATTGAAATTTGCCCTCCGGAAGGACAATGTCAGGGTGGTACTGCACCAGCCGGCGGTCATTCAATGGCTGCCTGTAAATTAACCGATCATACCTATACAGTTTTTCCAAATACTGCACCATACACCTACACCTGGACTATCACAGGTGGTACGCCTGCTAGCGTTCCCAGCGGAAATCCTGTCACGATTACCTGGGGCTCAGGTTCGACCGGATTTATCAAAGTAGTAATCAGCGGGGGAGGCTGTCTTGATTCGATCACACAGCAAATTTGTCTGATTGACGGACCCCAGGCGAGTTTTACAGCCGTTCCAAACCCTGTATGTGCGGGAGGACTGGTACATTTTACAAACACATCAACCGGCGGTGGAGCCTATTTATGGGATTTTGGTGATGGAACTACCTCCACACTTGCGAGCCCGCCTGATCATAGCTATGCAGTAGCAGGGAACTATACGGTAACACTCACAGCGACAGATATGGGTACCCCCAAACAGGGAACTGATATCAGAACGCCTTGCGGGTGTGTGTCAACTTTTACAAAGGTTGTTCAGGTATTACCAGGTACCGGACCCAGCATTGAAACTACCTGCTGTTATGGAACCGTGTGCCCGGGCGATACTTCATCATTTTGCACCCCGGTTGTTTGCGGAACTTACAACTGGACTGTGGCCAATGGAGTAATCATTGCAGGTGCAGGCACCAACTGCATAAAAGTTAAATGGGATGCGGTTTATACCGTTCCGCCTGCGGTATCTCTGGCTGTGCCGGGCTGTGGTGCGGCGCCATGCCCTGGAACAACAACCCTCAATGTGCCTGTTTTGTATCCGAATCTGCCCATCAGCGGTCCTAATCCGCTTTGCGTCGGGTCGGCTGGCAGCTTCTTCATTACATCGATGCCTGGCACTTATTATACATGGACTACCACGGCGCCGGCCTTTTCTTACACATTTAATGATAAGGACCGGAATGTTGCCAATGTTAACATGACCTTTAACGTACCTGGATCTTACCAGATAATCTGCAATTACAACAATCCGCTGGCGGGTTGCAGTGGAAGCAGTGTTTTTAACATAAACGTCCTGCCGGTATTTTCAATTTCCGGAGATGATAAAGCTTGTCAGTATTCAGTTGGAACCTATTATGGAAGTGGTTCTGCCACATGGACGGTTACCGGACCAGCCGCTGTTATTCCATCGCCTGTTACCGGCAATCCATCAACCTTTGCCTGGAGCGTGCCTGGTACATATACAATCACAGCAACCCCGCCTCCGGGTATCTATTGCAACCTGAATGCTGTTAAAGTTGTGCAGGTTGTTGCAGTACCCATTCTTAATCCAATTTCAGGGCCAACACTGGTTTGCCCGAATACAAACATAACCTATACAGTCTCTTCCAATTTGGCCGGTAACCCATTTACCTGGTCAGTTTTACCTGCCGGAACAGGCACTGTTCAAACGCAGTTTGGCCCTGATCGTTCTTCTGCAATTGTCAAATTAAATGGATTAGGGCCCTGGACCATCAGTGTCATCCAGCAAATAGAGATTAGTCCTGGCATTTTCTGTACCTCTTTACCACAAACACTTTTGGTTTTTAAATACGGACCACCGGTGATTAATCCTGTAGGCCCTCTCAATGTTTGTGTTGATGCAACAACCAGTTTTACTGCGACAGGACCTTTGCCAATACAATGGACAGTGACTCCGCCAAACAGAGGCTCTATCCTCAGCGGACAAGGTACAAACAGTGTGCTGATTCGCTGGCATGGACCACCGACTGTGGCTATTGTGAATGCCTCACATTGTGGTGGCTCAGCTACGGTTTCCGTTAACATTCTAAATCCGCCTGTAACTCCTGTGATCACAGCGAGTGGTGGACCGCTCGTATATTGCTTACCTGCAGTACCTCCAATCACGTTCGCTCTGAGTGTGCCTGCAATATATGCATCATATCAATGGTATGGTCCAGGTGGTCTGATCCCCGGAGCAATTAACGCTGCTTATGCTCCCGGTCCGTTTCCTGCTATACCTGGTTCTTATGTATATACAGTGGTTGTCTCGAACGGGATTTGTACTGCTTCGGCAAACGTACAGATACTCATCGGTAATTGCAATGGAGGTACCGGTCCACCGCCCAATCCGATCAATTGCGCTATTGATTTTACGATAAGCCCAAATCCGGTGTGTGAAAACCAGCCGACAACTTTTACAGCAACGCAAGTGCTGCCAAATACAACAGACCCGGGTTTCAATTACCAGTGGGCTTTTGGAGATGGTTCCACGTCGTTCACTTCGCCGACACAGCATACTTACCTGGCTGCAGGATTGTACAATGTCACGCTCACCGCAACATTGGGAACCTGTGTCACTACAAAAGTTCACCAGGTCCTCGTTCGTCCCACCCCAAATTGCGTGATAACGGCAAGTGATACAATGTACTGTCCTGGAAACTTTGTAACACTCACGACTGTTCCGGTTGTTCCCGCCTATGCTTCATATCAGTGGTATAAAAATGGTGCACCGATAGCCCTGGCGAACAGCAGCAGTTACAATGTCTATTCATATGGCGACTATTATGTGGAAGTCTCCAACAGCTTTGGATGTACTAATATTTCGAACAGCATTTTCATTTATGAAAAAGCCATACCTGTTGCAAGAATTACAGGAGAAGGTTTGGTATGCACTACTTCCGGCGGTACTGAAAGCTTCCAGTTATCTTCATTCTACGACCCCAACTATTCGTATTCATGGTCAAGCAATCCTCCGGGGGCTACATTCAGTCCAAACAACAGCAACGCCAGTTATTTTACAACTGCTACCATTACCTTGCCTGTCGTATTGCCCTATACATGCGCCTTTATTGTCAAGGTTACGGATACTGTTACCGGTTGTGAAAACCGTGACACCCTGTGTATCACTTTTTACGAAACGCCTCAGTTGGGTTTTACCTTCTATGGCGGATGTGAAGGAATACCGGTTACCTTAAGTCCTGCTTATCCTCCTGCAAATCCAGGTTTGTATCAATACCAGTGGAGCAATGGCATGACGACACCGACGATCACCGTGTCGAGGGCTGGCAATTACAGCTTAACTATAACTAACAAAATATCAGGATGTTCTGCAACGGCACTTGCTGCCATGATCCATCCATTGCCTGATTTGAGTTTATTCCCGCGTGGGTGTGACAGCATTTGTGATACAGATACGCTCCACCTGTATATTCCGTTGCCATTGAATGCGTTGCCACCATTTAACACTTATGCAAGTGCTTATCCGCTGATTAAGTGGATTGACAATGGTGTTTGGGCTTCCCCGATCGGATATGGGCAATACCTTAATTTCAATACCCTTGTTCCCGGGAATCATCAGATTTCAGTCGTTGTGGGCACTGTTTATGGTTGTACCGATACTGCCGGTGTTTTCTGTCTGAATGTCAGAAACTGCCCTCAGAGCGGACCACTTGATTTTGGGGATGCACCCGATAACACTGCTGGCGGATTCAATTATCAAACCTTGCTTCCCGGCGGTGCACGTCATACTATTGTAGCGGGTGTTTATCTCGGAGCCAAGATTGACCCGGAAGCGAATGGGCAACCCAGCATTGGTGCAAATTGTGACGATACTGATTGTGCAGGTCCTTCGGGCGGAGATGATGAAGACGGCGTCAACATGCCGGCTGTCGTCGAGATTGGCAATACGTATTCTATCAATGTTGTAGCTTCTGTCGCCGGTTTCCTTGATCTTTGGATCGACTATGCTGTTGACGGAAACTGGTCAGGCGCCGGTGAACATATCTTTACATCGCTGCCGATCGGGCTTACCAATACACTATCTTTTACTGTTCCGGCCACTGCGACTGTGGGACAATCTTATGCCCGGTTCCGTTTCAGGACTACAAATCCGGCCATCAGCTTCAGCGGACTGGTGAATGATGGCGAAGTAGAGGATTATCCGGTTTACATTGATGAGTGTTCAGAAGGCACTGATATGGACTTTGGTGATGTTCCTGACATGCCAGCCGTTGGATATAATTATCCGACATTATTGGCCTCCAACGGAGCGCGTCATGTGAAATATTTGAATATCCGGATGGGGGCATTGATCGATGCCGAAACGAATGGTCAGCCAAATACTCCTGCCTTGGGAGATGACATGGCCGTAAGCGACGATGAAGACGGAGTGCAATTCATCGGGAAAATGTATGTCGGACTTCCTGCGAATATCCAGGTAACCGCATCAGTAAATGGCTTCCTGAATGCCTGGATGGATTTTAACAAAGACGGTGACTGGGCTGATGGAGGTGAACAGATATTTACCAACCAGCCATTATCGCCCGGTGTGAATAATCTTACATTCATGATTCCAGCGAATGCGCAGCAAGGTAAAACCTATTCGAGGTTCCGGTTCAACACAATCGGAGGTTTGACCTATTTCGGCCTTGCTTTGAATGGCGAAGTTGAAGACTATCTTGTACATGCTTGTCCTTACTGGTGGCCTGTGCATACCAATTACAAGCACTATATCACCATACCACACGACCTGCATAATATGTACCCGGGTGATGTAGTTGGTGTATTCTATCATGACCAGACAGGCGCCCTCGCGTGTGGCGGTCTTTCAGAATTCAATGGAACTGACGACCAGATGATGGTTGTTTATGGTGACAATCCTGCCACCAATGTCAAAGATGGATTTGCCGTCGGAGAACCCATTATCTGGAAATTATGCTCCGTGGTTAAGGGTGATGCGAACGTAATCGATGTTACGTATGATTTCACCTATCCGAGCTCCAATGGATTATTTGCCCTGAATGGCCTCTCTGCACTTACAGATGTCAATGGATTGCATGTCACTGCCTCTGCTGCCCCCGGAGCAATATGCACGGGCGATGCTGTTCAGCTGCATGCAGATGTGGGAAGCGCTGAAGGAGTGGCTTTCACCTGGACTTCCATTCCTGCCGGTTTTAATTCCGACCTTCAGAATCCTGTTGGTTATCCATCCGGCAATATTACGTATCATGTTGATGCATTTGACGGGGTGTTTCATGCTTACGGCTCAGTGCAGGTCACTGTTACACAGGTGAATCCTCTGGTTGAAATGCTGCCTCTGAACAACATCACCATTCCGTCGGGTCAGACCAATTGTTTCAATGCTACCATGAACATTACGACAGGCGGCGATGGCTCATCGTTTATCGTTGAGAGGGGTGGAACTGTTCAGTTGATCGCCGGGCAAAAAATCAGGATGCTGCCAAATACCAGGATAATTTCCGGATCATACCTGCATGCCGGAATCACAACCACTGGTGCCTATTGCTGCAATACTACATTGTCTCCTGCTCAGGCCAGCATGAATACCGAACTTACCGGGATTCAACCTGACGGTGAGAAACAATCTTTCAAAGTCTATCCCAACCCGACAACAAGTACTTTTACACTTGAACTCCAGGGTGTTGATGAGTCTTCTAAAATTTCAGTGGAAATATATAGCATACTCGGTGAAAAAATCCTGAAAAGAGAGATGTCCGGATTACAACAACAGGTGTTTGACCTTTCGGGCAGACAACATGGGATTTACCTTATCCGTGTGATGAATGGTAAAGGTGAAATGGGCATGACAAAGATCATCAAGCAATAAACATTAAATATTAATTATCACGACAGAAGCGCAACTTGTTTTTGACCTGATGAGATTTCCTGGGATAAATTTCAACAGGATCTCAGGTCAGAAACAAGTTGTTTTTTATACTCCTAACTGAGTGCGGCAGGTTAGGCACAGATGCTGTTCTTTCTGATCAATGTCTTCAACATAGGTACTTGACCTCATGACGCATGTTGGCTGATAGCAATGGATCAATCCAAACGCATGGCCGAGTTCATGGATTACCTCTTTTCTGAAACGATCCAGCAGAATTTTTTTATCCATAACCATTCCATACGGCTCATTGCTTAACCGGTAATGCGATGCAATGCCCGATCGTCCTCCTAAAAAAGCCTGGCCGTAAATAAATGTAAGAATGGGAATAAAAAGATCAATATTGAATAAGCCAATGACTTTCACAGAATCAGGAAATGCCATCGCATCTATTTGCCTAAGCAGTTTATCTCCGTTGTATTGTCGTCTGCCAGGGTCATAAAAATCGCTCAGATCAATGTGGCCTTCCCGGATATTCGCAGAACAGACAAATTCAAGCCTCACTGCTTCTGCAGTTTTCTCGAGAAAATCTTTCTCGAAATACCCAAAAGAGATCAAGGTGATGTTTTGCAGATTCATTGAGCATTATGGTTAATCTGCCTGTTTCAAATCGTATTTCCTGATTTTATTGTATAGCGTCACCCTGTCCACTTTTAATGCTTTTGCCGTGCGGGAGATATTCCAACTGTATTTTGTGAGAATCTGAAGGATAAATGCACGTTCGAAGTCATCCAGGCTTTCTGCAGCGTTGGGTACGATATTTTTTTCCAGTGGGAGGTCTCTCAGGCTGATTTTTTTACCATCGCCAACAACAATTGCCCGTTCAATCATGTTCTCAAGTTCGCGAATGTTCCCGGGAAAGTTGAAATCCTGTAATCGTTTCATTGCAGAAGGATCTATTGCAATGGGCTGCTTATTCATAGAAGTACAATATTTGCTGATAAAATAATTCACCAGCAAAGGAATATCAGCCATGCGTTCACGCAATGGCGGAATATGAATATTCACAACGTTAAGCCTGTAAAAGAGATCCTCCCGGAATGTTCCCTTATCCACCATGTTTCTTAAATCTTTATTGGTTGCGCAGATTACCCTGAAATCGGAACTGATTTCCTTATTTCCGCCAACGCGGATAAATGTTTTTGTTTCCAGGACCCGCAACAACTCCACCTGCATTTTATTGGATATGGTGGCAATTTCATCCAGGAAGATCGACCCGCTGTCGGCCATTTCGAAACGACCTTTGCGATTGTACATGGCACCCGTAAAGGCTCCTTTTTCGTGGCCGAAAAGTTCGCTTTCCAGTAAACTTTCAGTCAATGCCCCGCAATGAACACTGACAAAAGGGAAGAACTTTCGCGGGGAGTTTGCATGTATGGCTCTGGCAACTAGTTCCTTACCGGTACCACTCTCGCCGGTAATGATCACCGATGAATTGGTTTGTGCAACACTTTCAACCTCCCTGAGTACATTTTTCATCGCTTCACTGTTTCCGATCAGATCTTCCACACACTCCAGTGAGACAACTTTCTGCTTCAAAATCTCATTTTCATCAGTCAGCGATATCTGCTTGGTGGCATTCCGGATTAAATGTGTCAGATCATCGGGGTCAAAAGGTTTGGTGATATAGTCAAATGCACCGTCTTTCAGTGCCTTTACAGCGGTATCAACTGTTGCAAAGGCAGTCATGATGATGACTATTGAAGCCTGGTTGAGGGCTTTGATCCTACGAAACATCTCCAACCCATCCATACCCGGCATTTTGATATCGGCCAGAACAATGTCAAACTGCCCGGATTCAAATATTGTCAGGGCTTTCTTTGCATTTTCGGCACATTCAACGTGATACCCGTCTTCAATGAACCAGCTGTATAAAGAATCCCTGACTGATTCTTCATCGTCAACGATTAAAATTGAGATCTTTTTACCCATTATTTCATTCGATTTAATTTCTGATCAAAGGGATTGTTACTGAGATGGTTGTTCCGGTTCCAACGATGGACTTAACTTGAATTTTCCCTTTATGGTTTTGTACAATGCCATGAACAATGGCCAACCCCAGGCCGATACCGCTCACATCCTGTTTTGTTGAAAAGAAGGGTTCGAAAATATGTGGAATATCTTCTGCAGCAATGCCCAGTCCGTTATCTGATATTTCAAAATTGATCGTATCTTCATCAGGGTTTTTTGTTGTAATCATGATTTCCCCGTTTTCCAATACCGCCTCAGAAGCGTTCACGAGCATCGCTACACAAGCCTGTTTGATCTGGTTAGGGCTGCAATTTATCAAATCGCTTTTAGCAGAAAAATCCATATTAAAACTGATATTGGCAATTTTAATGGGATGTGTCATCAATTCATAGGTCTCATTTAATATTTCATGAAGATGCCTGGGTTCAAAATCATCCTGGTCTTTTCTTGAAAAATCCAGCAAGCCTTTTACAATATCACCGCAACGCTTGGTCTCATTCTCAATAAGCTTCAGATGCCTGAGCATTGAATCACGCTTGGAAGCATATAATTCAGGGTTGCTCACCTGTTTATGCAATAGTTTCGTGTAAATCAGAATTCCCGACAAAGGGTTGTTAATTTCATGTGCAACAGAGGAGGAGAGTTTTCCGAGTGATGCAAGCCTTTCTACATGCATCAGCTCATTTTGAGCAGCTCCCAGTTCCTCCGACTTTTTCTGAACCTTATATTCAAGTTGTTGTGACCAGTTTTCCAACTCTGCCGTTGCTGTCTGTAAATTGTCGAGCATATCATTGAATGCCCGTGAAACCATCCGCATGTCATCCAGCTGATTGGGAGCTATCTCCACACGCATACTTTTATCTCCGTTCGCCACGGCAATGCTGACTTTGATTAACGCATTCAACGGATCCTTAATCCTTTTTCTGGTGAAATACATTAAAACAAGAAACAGGATGAGGGTTGTGAAAATGGCAAGGAGGAAAAATTCGGTTGAAGATTTGGATACTGCTTTGTCCAATTCCTGCAGGGGGATTTTGATGACGAGTGAACCCAGTAGTTTATCTGTTGCCTTGTGTGCATGACAAGAACTTAGATAGCAGGATTTTTCGTTCAGAATAGGCAGTTTGATCAGCAAATGTCTGCTGCGGCTATCGTTTTTAATCATCCTGCAATCGCTGCTGACTGCAAGTATTTTGTATGAGGTTCCTTTTTCCGGGAACATTGACCGGATGTTTACATGGCAACGTTTACAATTTGGGTCGCTGTGACAGTTGTTTGTATCAGAAGCAATGGATGAGTAAACAAGCTCATCATCACTATCATACATGTTTACTTCATCGATTCCGGGGAGGGTGTTGATTACATCCAGGGTATTCTGCAATGAACTTTTATCGTTCTCAAGCATCGAGTGATACAACGCCCCTTCAACAATGGATCCGATATTGTTGCCGCTCTGGCGGATCACCGTATTGAGATATTCTTCGTTTACCGACCTGAAAATGAGGCTGAATGAGACAAAGAGGAATAGGGATAAGGCCGTGATGATTAAAACAACACGGCCGTAAATCGAGGAGCGGAATTTTACATACTTTTTAAAAATGGCCTTTCCGGTATTGTTTCGGGGCCTGCTCGAAAAAAACATATCACCAGATTGTTTGGAACATCCATGAGCCTGTGGTCATCAACAGGTCATTTTGCAGTGCAAAGTACGAAAAAAACTGGTGGGCAGGGTGTTTACACACGATAAAGAGTTAAAAATTCTTTTTGGAAGTCTTGCCAGATCTCTTCCGGAAATGCTGAAAGTGAATGATCACACAATTCACCGCCATCCTGCAAAATGACATGAGAGGATTCAGGGGCATGATTTCTCAGTGTAACCGCCAGGAAATCTTTAAACCGGACCAATTCCCTTTCTGACCAATTTGACGCATCCTCCGCAAAATAGCAGGATTTCGCTTCTGTAATCCAGTTTGAGGGTTTGATTTTGTAGAGCCACCCTTGGTTGTAAGGGTCCTCGTTCAGCAGACCGGGATTTTCATTCACGTGCGAATTTGTATCCACTATTTTTCCGGATAAAGGTGAATATATCCGGAGTAGTTTCCCGTTTTGATCAATGGCAGTCAATAAATCTCCTTTATTGATTATTTCACCGGGATCTTTCAGATGTAGAAATTTCAGTTCCCCGGTAATATGCAGTAACAGATCATCCAGCCCGACTGCCGCATTTCCTGACTTTTCCATAAACATCCAGGTGTGATTTTTGCTGTAATACAGCCCCTGAGGAATTTTTAAAATTTTAGCCGAAAGAATTCCCATCGCCTTTTGAATCTGCCTGGATATTTTTTCCTTCCTGTTCAAAATAATCCAAAATGGGATCAACAAGGCCAAAAAAGTGATGATGACCAGATATTCAATGCCTTTTGTAGCAAAAATATCAGCATAACTAAAACCGTCCATATCTTTAATTTTTATACAATCAACTTCATCCGTGATTGTGGGTTAATTTACATGTTTTCATTTACCCAGGTTGGGGAATCCCGTAAAACCGGCATCCGGTTGATGACCCATCTGAAAATCCATATTTCTGTAAATATTACAGCCAGGGTAACCACAAATTCCATCCACGATGGAACGTATCGTATGGCCATATCCCATTTGAACCCGATAACTGTAACATTCAATCTGTTCAAAATGACACCGAGCATGGTAATTATGGCGGCAATTTTAATCAATGTCAGATTATGGGTCCTGTAACTGACAATGAATAAGAGCATTGGTAAAAGAACAAATCCCAGCATCTCAAGAAGATACCAGAAACCCATCGGTGTATTGAGCAGGCTCCAGTGTTGACCGTGAATAAATACGAGCAATTGAAGGAAAAAGTAGGCAAACATGGCTCCTGCACAAATTTTCGCCAATCCATGGATAATACTTTTTTGGGCCTGATGATTTTTTTCACTGATCTGTTTGAAAAAAACCTTCTCGCTGATGGAGCCTTCAAAGATGACCATCGAAAGACCTGCGAAAATGCTGGATACTAAAAACATAACCGGAATAAATTCCGAGTACCATAATGGGTGTATCTTGTCTTTGGCCATCAGGTAAAGTGCACCCAATCCGGATTGATGCAGTGTTGACAAGGTAATGCCGAAAATTACCGCGGCAATGGTCATCCCTGAAAGTATTTTCCTGGCCTTCCTGGCTCCAAGCCATTCTGCCACTGCCGGGGAAAATTCAATCAGTTCAGCGATCATATACAATAAAAAATGCCATGCAACCAAAAACAGGACTGAACTTGTTCCGAAACTGTTTCCGATAATCGGGTTGATTACATGCCAGGGCCGTCCTAAATCCAGCAGTAAAGCCCCGGCATAAAACAGGTAGGCCAGGAAGCCATTCAATACAGTTACCCTGACAATAGAATGATACTTGCGCATGTTCAGGATATATACCATAAAAGTAAGAACATAGGCGCCTCCGGCGAATGCCACACCTGTAACCACATCGAACCCAATCCATAAGCCCCATGGGATTTCCTGGGTGAGATTTGTAATTGCGCCAATACCCTTCCAGAACCGGATTACGATCAGCGCTAAACCAAGCAGCATCACCGGTATCGAAATGATGTTAAAAGGGGTGATAAATTTCCCTTTCGGTTTCATTTCACTGAGCAGGAATTTCCAGATGGATTTTCCATCGTGATCGGTTGCACCCGGAGAGTTGTTACTCATCGCTGTTTTCATCGCGGGATCCATTGTTTTTTGTAGCCTGATGAATTCCCAACAGGAGCGCCGGCACCAGCACAAAAACGGAGGGCACACTATAGAGAAATCCTTTTGTCAAAGCAGGATAGGATGATTGCTGCAAGGTTGTTTTCAACCCCAGCTCTTCAAAGGGGACAGGAGATATATACAACCATCCGGTTCCGCCAGCATCATGTTCTCCATAAATATGATCTGTATATAATCCCGGCTTTTCATACATTCTCCGACGGGCTTCCCTGATGAGATCTCTGCGTTTTCCATAAAGGAGGGCCTCATTGGGGCAATTGAACGCACATGCCGGCATTTCACCGGTTTTAAGTCTTTCGAAACACATGTCACACTTTTGAATCTTTGGATTCGGGCTGTGATATTCAAATTTAGGACTATCAAACGGACAGGAAACCATGCAATAGCGGCATCCCATGCATTTATCACCATCCCAGGTTACGGGACCCATTTTAGTCTTATGCATGGCTTTTGTCAAACAGGCAGCGACACAGGCCGGTTCATTGCAATGCATACACTGCCGCTTGATGAAAACTTCCCCTTTTGAGGTTTTGTACCTGTTTACGACGGTGTTGCAGGTTTCATCCGTTTGGCGGATAGCTGGGATTTTATTTGTCGGCAAGGGTTCAGGTAAGCCATGCGCTTCTTCACAATCGTACTCACAACCACGACAACCTTTGCACCGGGCGGCATCATACAGGATTCCATAGAATTCCACTTCATTTGTTTTTCCTGTCGTGGCGACCGCATCTCTTCCGATGGCAAGTGTTACCCCCGTAACACCCAGCAGCTTCATAAAGCCTCTTCGGTTTATGCCCATAATGTTATTGTTGTTAGATGAATGTTTTTAGTACATCCGGTCTGGCTAAAACTACCTCATCTTATCAATAAATTTTGTTTGAAAATCATCCCACACCTCAGGCCCGAGATCGGCCAGGACGTTTTCCTGCAACGTTCCGCCATCCTGCAACGCAACGGTGGCAAAGTCGCTATTATGAGCCAATGTCTGCAGGGCAAAAAAATCCTTCAACCTTGCAAATTCATCTTTTAGCCATAACTTGTATTTTTCAGACATGGTTAAAAACTGAAGTTCACATAACCAGTTTGTGGGTTCGATCGAATACACCCATCCTTCGGTATATGGAGAAGTATTGATTGCTGAAGAATTGGTTATCAGCGTTTTATTTGATGCAATGACGGTCCCGGTCACAGGTGAATAAATACTCAATTTCTTGCCATTCTGAATCAACGTAAGCAACAATTCACCCTTTTTTATTTTTTTATCGGTATTTTTCATAAAGGTCCATGTATGCGTTTTGTCAAAATAGACACCTTTTGGTATGATTACAGAATTCTCATCAAAAACAACAGGGGATTTTCCCGGGGCAGCAGGCAAGATCTCTTTTTTATTTCTGAAACGACGAACGGTCAAATCCACCATATAACCAAGTGCTCCGAATATGACAATCACCAGAAGCACCACCTTCAGCAATGCAAACGAATCCTCTGGCGGCATTGCAGCATAAATTGTGTTGTCTGATATTTTATCAATCTGTGATTGTCTTTCGTTGTAAACCAGATCACTGAAACCATTCATGTTTAAAAATTCCTGTCCATCCATAAGCACCCATTTCAGAAATGCCACTTCGGTTGCATTTTCCGGTTTGGATGACGAAACCGAATAGATATTTCCAGACAGCGCTTTTGGATATTTTCCAATCCACACACCACGGGAAAAGTCCTGCAGGTTGTCGTAGATATCTTCCATGAAATCAAGTTTCCCGTTCCCGTTTTTATCAATGGGAATCAGCTTAAGACCGGGTAGCAATCCCTGGGTGCTTAAATCAATGATATCAGCCAGTTTGCAAAAACCCATGGCATTCGGGTCCAGTTGAATCGCCGAAATCATCTCCTGTTTGTCTGCAGATTTAATCCCTGCGGAAATGTAGCCATTGCTGTTCAGAAAATTATCTACACCCGAAACAACAGATGCATTGTTTGTGGTATAGAGATGTAGCGGAATACTTTGTCCGCTTCCGGTGAGCGCCCCCCAATTTTGTTTTTGGGGATTATTTACAAGTGTGCTAAATCCTTCCGGGGAGATTCCTTTCCGATAGATATCATCCAGAAATGGATTATTCGCATTCATCACCGGAACGATTACATCACGACCGACAACCATATTCCATACGGATTGATCCGCAAAAGATGTAAACGATTCAGCGGAAACAAATCCTATTCCTTGTCCTGCGCTTAAAATACCCTTGATGTTTTGATCTGTGGAATTTATCAAAGTTATTTTTACTGTCGGATTTAACCTGCAGTACTCACTGGCCCACTTTGAGGCCAGAGGATATAAATCAGGGGAAGTGAACACTTCAATTGAACCTTCCTTTGAAAGTTGTTTTCCATTTTCTGCACCGTTACTGCTTGTGAAACAGAAAATTAACAGAAAGATTCCGGCGAATGATAAGATCTTGGTTTTCATGGTTTCTCAATTTTACTTTAATGACAAAACAGCTGACTCAATTATAGTGCCATAGTGAAAAATGAGATATAAAACACAGAAGATCAGAGCTGTAACTTATTTAGTGTGTAAAATATCCACAGAGGGGAGTGTTGAAATATTAAACACCCATCACTGTATAAGTGTTTAAGTGTCTGTTTTTTTAGTAGTTTAAGCTAATTGTATAGATTTTATACACCTGTTGAATAAATCAACAAAACAGCTGTTTGCTTCGCCGTTTTGATGTTTGGGATCAGGAATCCGGGGATGCAGGCAGGGAGAAACTATTGAATCATTGCTTCGTACAGCACTTCGATGGGATGCAGCGCCTGTCTTCCGGTTCCGTCCATGATTTGATGACGGCATGATGTGCCGGGAGCTGCAATCATGACATCCTGCTTCGTGGTCCTCACTTCCGGGAAGAGGACCAGCTCTCCAACCTGCATTGAGACATGGTAATGCTCCTTTTCATATCCAAATGATCCAGCCATTCCACAGCAGCCTGATTTGATCTCCTCCACATGGTAATTCCGTGGAATAGACAGCATCTTTTTTGTAGGTTCGACTGATGCGAGTGCCTTTTGATGACAATGTCCGTGAAGCTTGATCACCCTCTCCCTGTCTGTAAAAAGGTCAGACAGCTGGTGAATATTCTCTTTCCCCAGAAATTCATCAAACATAAAAACATTTCCCGCCATTTTCAGTGCTTCAGCTTTTAGTGATGAATCTACCAATTCAGGGTACTCATCCCGGAAAGTAAGAATGGCGGAGGGCTCAATGCCGATCAAAGGTGTTTCATCTGAGATGAGATCCTTTAATTTACGGACGTTTTGGTTTGCCAGTTGCCTGGCCTTTCGGATGAGGCCTTTTGATAAATAGGTGCGGCCGCTCTCCTCATGATCGGGGATGATGACCCGGTAACCGAAAGCATTCAGTAATTTGATGGCTTTGATCCCGATTTCCACATCATTGAAGTTAGAGAACTCATCAGCAAATAAATAAACGGAGCGCTCTGGCAATCCGTTCAATGGCTTTGATGATACTCCTTTACCGTTAATCAGATTTTTTACAGCCCATGACCGGAGTGTTGTTGTATATAGCAAGGGTATATTCCTTTCAGGGGCAAATCCGAGGACATTTTTCGTGATCCCGGATATGAACTTGTTTTTCTGGATGAAGTTGAACAGGGCAGGGGCAACGCTTCCCAGCTGATTAATCCGGGTGATGTTTGCAATGAGCCTTGAACGCAGCGGAATTCCGTTGGATTCGTAATAGTGCTGAAGGAACTCGGCTTTCAGCTTGGAGATATCCACGTTCGAAGGGCATTCAGACTTGCAGGCCTTGCATGAGAGGCACATATCCATCACCTCGTAGATCTCAGCATGATCAAAAGGATTTGGTTTGGACGAATTGGTCAGAAACTCCCTGAGGATATTGGCCCGTGCGCGTGTGGTTGTGTTTTCATCCTTCATCGCCATGTAGGATGGGCACATATACCGGCCTGTGACAACCGTGTTGCGGCAATCGCCCGAGCCGTTGCACTGTTCGGCCGCCCGCAGGATCCCATGACTGCCTGAAAAATCAAATACGGTCGGGATGTCACGCACCGGTTTTCCTGGTTCGAACCGCAGGCTGGTGTTCATTTTTGGCGTATCGACTATTTTTCCCGGATTGAAGATATTCCAGGGATCCCAGACTTTTTTGATGTCAATAAATAGACGGTAGTTCTTTTCACCGAGCATCAGAGGGATGAATTCACCCCGAAGGCGGCCATCGCCGTGTTCTCCTGATAAAGAACCATTGAATTTCTTGACCAGTCTGGCAGTTTCCAATGCAACGGTATGAAAAAGTTCGACATCTGCCGGATCTTTGAGGTTCAGGACTGGCCGCAGATGCAATTCACCGGATCCGACATGTGCATAATAAACGCAATTTAACCCCAGCAAGTCAAGCATCTTGTTGAATTCGCCGATATACTCCGGAAGAACCTCCGGTTTTACGGCAGTATCCTCCGTAACCGGAACAGGTTTCCGGTCGCCGGGATAGTTGGATAGCACGCCCAGACCAGCCTTGCGAAGATCCCACACTTTTTTAACATCCGGTGGAAAGACTATAGGAAAGTGATATCCCAGTTTGGCTGAACGCAACTCCTGCTCCAGGTCGTGGTAAAGATCCATGATCTCTTCCCGTGTGTCACGGGCAAACTCAATGATCAGAATGGCAGCCGGGTCGCCCGAAATGAAAAACCGGTTCTGACGCTGCGTGATGTTGTCACGGGTACAATCCATAATCGCTTTGTCCATCAATTCTACAGAGCCTGGGCTGTACTTCAGTGCGATAAGGTTGGCCTTCAATGATTCAGCAATGGTATGGCAATGAACACAAATCAATGCTTTCTCTTTTGGAGGCAGGGGCACCAGGTTCAGCTTGATTTCGGTCATGAAGATCAGGGTACCTTCGGAACCGGCGATAAGTTTGCTGAAGTTAAACCGGGGTGATGGTTTCGTGACACGTGACGCGTGACCGCTGCTAAAAGGCTCTGTTTCCAGGAGAAGGTCTAGTGCATAGCCTGTATTCCTTCGGTGAATCGCAGGATCGGGGTATTCTGTGCGGATATTTTCCTGAGTTGCAGGGTCAGCGAGTATATTGCGGATCTGCCGGTAAATTTTATGCTCAAGTGTGTCTCCGGAGCATTTATCCGCGAACTCATCCAGGGTTAGTTCGTGAAATTCCACTTCGGAGCCATCACTTAAAAAACCTTTTACTGAAATAACATGATCGCGCGTACTGCCATACAGGATGGAGTGGGCTCCGCACGAGTTGTTGCCAACCATGCCGCCCATCATGCATCGGCTGGATGTGCTGGTTTCCGGACCAAAGAAAAGCCCTGATTTTTCAACGACTTTATTCAGTTCGTCCAGGATGACTCCCGGCTGAACGCGCACCCAATGTTCGATTGTATTGATCTCGAGGATTTGGGTCAGGTATCGCGACACGTCAACCACAAAACCTGATCCGACGACCTGACCAGCCAGAGATGTACCGGCAGCACGTGGAATGAGCGGGATTTTCGTCTCATTGGCAAAGCGTATCAGTTTTTGAATGTCACCGGTGTTTTTTGGCCGGGCCACTCCGGTCGGGATTTCGCGGTAGGCTGATGCATCCGTTGCATAGAGCAGCCGCTGGGCGTCGTCTGTGAAGATTTCACCATCGAAGTTCGATCGTAAATCTGCAATTTTTTGCTGAAATTGTTTAATATCGGTCATTTTATTGATTTCATCAGGTCAAACCAGGCTGGAGAACTTTTCATGGAAAGGAATTCCGGTTGCCGCGTTAATCGTTCCCGATCGGAAAACCCTTTGGCAACAGCATTTTTTAGCTGGGATATGGCTGCACCATTTTCCGACCGGTTGGCAAG
>JAPLDG010000279.1:20830-23088 GCA_026391845.1 Bacteroidota bacterium
GTTCGGGGTTGGATGGATCTGCCATCTCATAGATGGCGATAATCTTTATAGCAGCTGTTTCTTCCTGCTGTGCCATTGCTGCATTGGCATTCATGTAACAAAAAAGACTCAGAAAGGAGATCAATCGCCGCTCTTTTAAAGTATCTTCCGGATTTACTTTTTCGTGACGCGTGACGCGTGACGCGTGACGATTGATTCGCTGTTTCCACCAGATCAGGTCTTTGGATTGGAGGGCTTGCATCAGTTCCTGTTTTTCCTCTTCTTCCTGTTTCAGAACCTTGAGCCGATAGGCAAGCTGAGCCTGGTATTCGGGTTGTTTTTCAAGTACAGCCAGTTTGTCCTTAAGCATATCTATGGGGGCCAAACCATCTATAAATGCTATGGTCTCGCGGTACTGATCTGCTGCTGAAAGTAAATGACTGACTCTGATTGAAGCTGACGTGCGGTTTTGAAAAATGCTTTTTACCCCTGAGATGAAAGAGCTGCTTTTTTCCAACGCTCCGTCCTTCATGGCATTCAGGGTAACCCAGCAAAATCCGTCTTCCATCACATCTGCAGGTGGCCAGGCATGGTTGCCCGGAAACATTTTAATATAATGGCGAAACCCTGCCCGGGACAGCGGTTCGTCCATCTGAACCAGTTCACTCAGATTAAAATCCGCGGTTCCGGCGATTCCGAAGTAGTCAAATTTGTACAAAACCGGTTGTTTTGCACTGTTGAATCCGGCGCCACATGCGATTACCCCTTTAACAGGCACCTGGTACATGGCCGTCATTGCGGCAATCCGGGCTCCGCCTGAAAATCCCAGGAGATAGATGCGATTCGTGTCAACCGGATAAACTTTTCTGACTTCCTGCATCAATCCATTCACAATGGCATTAACCTTCTCGGCGGGAAGTCCGTTTTTTGAATCATTCGACCCTATCAGAATAAAACCATATTTATCTGCAAGGTCTTTGTAAAATGAGATCGGCAAAACACCATCTCCGTGAGGGTCCAATGCTACGATAACCGGATACACCCGTTTCCCGTTTTTTCCTCTCGCTGCCTGAGGAGGGAGAGGAAACTGTGTGTCATCTGCTCCCGGAGTTGACGGATGGGGCTCGTTTGGTAAATATAATGCATAACTTATACCCGGATCTCCGGCACAGGTTATCAATTTATGAATTGTACCTGCTTTTGGCAGGGGCTGCAAGCCCTTTGCCTGTCCTGAACCATCACTGGAGCAGGAAACCCAAAAGATAAGGATGAGACAAGCGCCAACCGGGAAACAAATTGTCCTCACTTCTTATAAAAATTCGTGGACTCGAAAATCTTGTCAGCTGATTTGGAGATAAAACCACTGTATAATTTACCATCCGCATCGGCATACCGTTTGGCAAATTCGTAGTAACATCCTGGAATTTCGGTCTCTCCGTCGGTAAAATTGAACTTAACCATCCCTGCCCGGATACTTGATTGTTCGAGTAACTCTTCGGGTGTGCCCTGGATTTCACCTCCGGCGTCGTTCAACAAAAAGCCATTCAATTTCAGAAATGCATTCACCTTCTGGAGGGTGTCGAATTTTTTTAACCGGTTTACGCTGACTGTAAAATGGTTGGCGCAAAAGCCATTCACATAAAGCCATGCGGCATATTCTGATTCTGTGCGCAGTTTTTCATAAACTTCATGAGAGGACGGTCCTGAGACATTGCCTGCATAAATCAGATTGTCGGAGTTGTAAAGACTCGAAGGAATATGGGAGACCCAGTCACTGACTGTTTGCCGGAGATATGGGCTGAACTCTTCTGTGAGCAGCTCACTGATGAATACACGTGGTGCCTCCTGATCTGTTCGATGCTCAAAATGTTTTGCATATAGTTTTTTTGCTTCGAAGCGGTAATCTCCCATATATTGATAGCCGTTGTTCAGAAAAACCTGCGCCAGTTTGTCAACACCGATGGAGGGATGCCTGAAGGTACGAAAGGCAATGTGGTCGTTAATAACGGTTTCACCTTCAGCAACAAACAGATCATAAACTTTTTTTGTTGAAGGATTCTGCCTGGTGTAATCAGCCCAAAGCCGGTCGAAGATATCGGTATGTGCCATTTTGGATATAGGATTTACGATTTACGATTTATGATTTACATATATTCCGGAAAGTGCAGCTGCAAAATGTTATTGATCATTTGAAGCGTCAATGGTTTATATTGAAAACAGCCACTTTCCAGCATTTTTTCTGCCTTTGTTTTATCTGAAGGATTTAAGGAGGTTGTGAG
>JAPLDG010000279.1:23194-38706 GCA_026391845.1 Bacteroidota bacterium
GAAAAATTAACTCGGGTTGCGAATATTTATCATCTGTTTGCCCGCATTTTCCTTTGGTGGTGAGGAAATCAAGTGCATCTTTTCCATTCACCGCAATTTCAATATGTTCTGTTATTCCTGATTTCTCCAGAATTCTTGCATGGATGAAATTATCGGATTCATTATCATCCACGAGCAATACACAGTTAAGTTTTTTCTTCATAGATGTAAATTGTTTAGCGATTGTATAAATAACCCTTCTTCATTTATGCCCGTATGATTACCAACAACTGTAAAGATAAATTCTTTTTTAAAACTTTCGCGAAAATTTTTATGTTATCATTGGAATCGTAAATCTGAAAGTTGATCCGGCATTCTTTCCCGGTTCAACCCAGATTTTACCACCATGTAATTCCACTATTTTTTTGCAGAGGGCAAGGCCAATTCCAATTCCTTCGTACTCATTCCGGTTATGCATTTGCTTGAAAATCATGAAGATTTTTTCTTTGTCATTTTCCTCAATACCAATACCATTGTCTGCTACTGAAAAATAAAACACATTTTCCTGGTTTTCAACCGAGATTTCTATTTTGGGTGGGATATCCGGGTTTTGAAATTTCAGGGCATTGGTTATTAAATTTAAAAACAGCGATCTCAATTCTGCTGCGTATCCATATATAACCGGGAGTTGGGGTACAGTGATTATTGCTTTAGATTTCGCAATGGAATCAGATTGCTCGGCGATCAAATCCTCGATGATTTTATTGCAGTCAACTGTTGTTTTTCTACTATCCTTGCCAAGCAATGAATAATCCAGCAAACCTTTTATTAATGATCTCATTCTTTTTGCCGAACCGGAAACAAATTCAATATATTTATTCTCACTCTCATCCAGTTTCGAGGAACACTCTTCCTTGATCAGTCTTGTGAAATTTGTCAGGGTTAACAATGGTTCCTGAAGGTCATGGGAGGCGATAAAGGTAAACTGTTCTATTTCCCTGATATGAAAGTCAAGTTTCTTGTTGATCAGGTATAGCTCATCCGCCCGATTTTGCTTCTCAGTGTTTTGAAATGCAAGTTCTTTGTTGGAGGTTTCAAGTTGGTTTGTACGCTCAGCTATTCGCTCTTCGAGTGTTTCATTCAGGATTCTGACCTTGTCTTCAGACTGCTTGCGCTCGCTGATATCATGAACAACAGTATAACGGTATTTTCTATCCTGGATGTAAAAATTTTCCGAGGATAACAAGACATGCCTGATTTCGCCCTGTTTTGTTTTTAAGGCAGCTTCAACATTGGTTACGTTTCCATTTTCTTTGGCGTGCAGCATGATGGCATCTACTGCTTCGGCGGTTAAAATTCCCAGTTCCATAGCTGTTTTGCCGATTACTTCATGTTGCTCAAATCCAAGTAATTTGTGAAACGCTTCATTGACTTCGATATATTTATGATCAGCCAGATCACTCAGTCCGCAGGCAGAAGGATTGATGTGAAATAATTTTGAAAATTTTTCTTCGGATAATCTGATCTTTGAAATATCCTTGGTAACGCCAAAAATTGCCGCCTTACCGTCCCAAAACCCACGGGAAACTCTTGTTTCAACCGGTATTTGAATGCCGGAATTTGTCACAATGGGCACAGGACAAAACTGGGTTTCTCCGTTTAGCATCTGACCAATAATTTTGGCAGCTTCATCGCGCCGCTCGGGAGGATGCACCATCAGCACTGATTTTCCGATAAGTTCTTCCATTGGGAATCCAAGCCGCTGAATAACGGTTGTATTGGTATGTATTATATTCCCATGATCGTCGAGCACAAAAAGAAAATCATCAATGGTGTTGAAAAAAGTTTCATAGTTGTGACGGGTTTGTACCAGTAAATCATCCACATGTTTGCGCTCAGTGATATCTATATAGGTGCCGAGAACCCCGATAATCTCCCCTTTGGAGTTTCGCATGGGTATCTTGCTGGTGAGCAAGGTAATGGTATTTCCGTCAGGCGTTGTTTGCGGTTCTTCGATGAGTAGCTTGGAGCAGCCGCTGTCGATGACGTGGCGATCATCTTTTCGGTACAAATCTGCCTGGTTGCTCCAGGTGAGCTGGTGATCATCTTTGCCGATGATGTCTGTCGGATTGGAATATCCGGCATCATTTGCAAATGATTTGTTGCAACCCAGGTAAACGAGATTCATGTCTTTCCAGAATACCCGCACAGGTATGGCATTGATGATATCTTCAGTAATTTGGTGTGATGTGAGCAGCGCCTCTTCCGCCTGTTTGCGTTCAGTGAGGTCAACTACCGGAACCAGACATTGGTCTCCATTATCGTTTGCGATTCCGGTGAGTGTGACAAAAAGCGGAAAATTTCCGGCGGATAATAAACAAACTTCACAAGATTCTTTGGATCTGTCGCTGAATACTTTATTCAAAAAAAGATTGAAGGTTGGTTTTGTTTCATCGGAAATAAAAGTTCCGAAACGGCTGTTTTTTAAATGCAGACGTTCCTGACCCAGCATATTTGATCCACTGAGGTTTAACTCAATGATTTTTCCTTCCTGGGAAAGCATGAAATATCCTGTAGAGGTGAAATCATATAATCCGGTATATTTATCATTTACAACTTCCGTTTGAGCCCACAAATGGCGGAGTTCTTCATTCTGTATTTCAAGTTCGGTCAGACGTAATTCAAGTTCATGAATGATTTCATGAGTTTCGGTTTTTGAAAGTTGTGAATAATCTTTTGAGGGTTTCTGTTTCAACAACTCTTCGGCTCTTTGGCGCAGGATATCGGATGTTTGACTGTTATCGGTTTTCATACTTTGAAATTCAATCTGGGATAGTAAAAAAGAAAGTTGCACCAACTTCTGGCAATGCTTCAGCAAAGCATTGGCCACCATGGCGTTTGATGATTTGTTTGACATTCGCCAATCCGATTCCAACACCTTCAAAGTCCCGGGATTTATGCAATCGCTGAAAGACACCGAATATTTTCTCGATGTATTTCATGTCAAAACCTGCTCCATTATCTTTTACGAAAAATGTGTTTCCGCTTTCAGCGGGGCTGCTTCCAATTTCAATCAGCGCTTCTGGCTTTTTGCCCGTATATTTTATTGCATTGGAAATCAGGTTGGTCCAAACCTGCCGTATTAATTCCTCATCGCCCCTGATGTCAGGAAGCGGAGCAACATGGAATGTGATTTTTCTGTTGCCCATTTCCGGATCAAAGAACCTGATGACCTGCTGAACCATTTGGGCGGTGTTGATCGTGGTTTTATGCAATTCAGACTGATTGAGCATTGAAAAAGAGAGTATTGCATCAATCAACTTTCCCATTTGTGTTGCCGAAGCAGTTATTTTACTGAGATAATCAAGTTCTTCTTCAGTGAGTTGTGTTGTTCTGTTTTCCAGAAAAAGACCGATGAACCCATTGATATGCCTTAATGGTGCTTTTAAATCATGCGAAATGGAGTAAGAAAATGTTTCAAGTTCTTTGTTCACTGCCTCCAGCTCTGCTGTACGTTGTCTGACCCGTTGATCCAGCTTTTCGTTCATTTTCAGGATCTCTGTCTCTGCTCGTCTGCGCTCGGTAATGTCTAAATTATATCCTTGAAATGTTATGAACTTTCCGTTTTCATCGAAAATTGGAACTGCATGGCTCCAGCAATCTCTATATTCACCACTTTTATTCAGTAATCTGAAATAGTTGTCATGTTCTCGTTTATCCTCAAATGCTTTCATCCAGATTTTACCACTCTCCGCTAAATCATCGGGATGAACAAATTTCGTCCACATTTCAATATCCATCTTCCCTTCAACAAAATTTTTAATCCCGATAAAATCAATGTATGCCTGGTTTACAAAATTGTACTTTTCTCCATCAAATTCCCAAATATGAAACGGTGAGTGATCAAGTATATTTTTAAACTTTCGTTCACTTTCCTCAGTACGTTCTTTGGCAACCCGAAGTTCATCTTTTTGCCGGATAAACTCACCAAAAAGAGTTCCTATATCTTCAAATTCACCTCCACATTGTTTAAGTTCATTGATTTGTGTCAAATTGCCCGATTTAAGAATACTGGTTACCAATTTCAAAGGTCTATTGATCCATCGGCGTGAAGTAAAGTGAAAGAGCAGCAAGGTAGTGAGCATTGATCCGAGTAAAATCAGAATCATTAATATCGACATCCGGTGAAAGAGGTTCAGAGAATTTGAGGTTCTGACAAATATGATCCGGGCAACATTTTTGTCATTCCAGCCACGTAACATGTAATAGGCAGAGAGCGTTTTTGCGGAATCTTTTGCAACAGAAAGAGGGGCCTCGACCAAATTTATCTTTGCACCGCTCAATAAGGCTAGTTCATCAAGGAAATCCTGATCCCAGCGTTTTACTAAAATCAGGTATCCGCTAGGCTTGGTAAGGGTGTGATTCGGGTCAATATTGGGATGAATGGTTGCGCTGCTAATCTCAACTATCATACCATCAGATAACTGAAAGAAATTTAAAAATTTCAATTCGTTTATTTTGACCAGGATCTCTTTTGAAATTATATCATGTAAAACAGAGCCGCTTGACGAAGCCTGATGAATCAGGTTAAACGAAGTGTCATACACACAAATATAGTCTGCATGGAAGGATTTGAGAACGGTGGTTATATTTTCATTGTACCATGCAGAGTCAACTTTGTTAATGTTTTTCACAAAATCATCCCAGAATGTATAGTCAAAGACTACCTGTTTGAGTTTTGCCGTTTTAAGGGTAATTAAAGAATTGATTTCATTGCTAAATTGTATCCGGGAGTCCTGAAGCATCAGGTCTTCCTGTTTGTTCTTAATAAAATAAAGCGTTAATAAAAGAAAAATAAAAATGACACTTGTTAAAATTAACACTGAAAGGATCCTGGTATAAATGCCAATTCTATTCATGATTTGAATTTTCAGCAGCCTGATTCAGAAACATTAAAAACTGTTTTTTTTTCATTTCCGGGCAGATCAATGCTGGGGATTGTAAAATAGAAAGTTGAGCCATTGCCTTCTTCGCTTTCAGCCCATATCTTCTCACCATGTTTTTCGATGAAATCCTTGCAGAGGATGAGACCCAGTCCTGTACTGAGTTCGCCATCGGTGCCCAATCTGTTGGTTTGAACTGCAAGTCCGAACAAATTATCAATTATTTCGCGGCTCATGCCGATACCAGAATCTTTAATGGCAATTTCGATATTTTTATGACTGGAAGGTTTGGCGGAAATATTGATTGTTCCTCCTCCGGGGGTGAATTTAATAGCATTTGAAAGGAGATTCCTAATGACGGATTGAAGAATATTTCTATCGGCAAAAATATTCATCCCATCCGGAATGTTGACAGATATCCCGATCCCTTTTCTTTTTGCTGGTTCGAGCATTACATCCAGCGTTTCCTTTATCACCTGATCTAATTTCAGCGCCTCCTGATTGAAAGGGATGAAGCCTCGTTGAATGGTAGCCCACTGAAGCAGGTTTTCCAGCAAACGAAAAAGATTTGTTGCTGAGATTTCCATTGTAGCGGCAAATTTTTGTATTTCATTCATGGTAAGCGTTGGTAATTCTTCGGCCATGACTCTTGTTAGTCCCAAAAATGTATTGAACGGGCCACGCAGGTCATGGGCAATGATGGAGAAGAATTTATCTTTTTCAGCATTGATATTGAGAAGTTCCTGGTTTTTCTGTTTGATTTCCTGCTCTGCTTTTTTCCTTTCGGAGATATCGTTTGAGACTGACAGGATCCCCGGATTACCGTTAGGCAGGGTAATGGCAATCTCTCTCAATAACAGTATCCGATAGGTGCCGTTTTTCCGGCGGCTGAAAACTTCCTGTTCGATAATTTCTCCCGCAAGAATCCGTTGGATATTTACGTCAACACTGTAGCTGTTCTCCGGCGCGGTCAATATTCTGACATCTTTGCCAATCAATTCGTCGAGGGAATAAAGGGTTGTTGCGGCAAATGTATCGTTTGTTTCAAGTATGATACCTTTTTCATCCAACACTAAAATTCCGGACGGTGAATTTTTAAACAGGGTTCGGTAACGAAGTTCGCTTTCCTGCAAGGCAATCTGAGATTTTTTTCGTTCCGCATTGTCTTGCAAGATTATCTCTTCAGCTTTTTTAACTTTAGTTATATCTGTGATGAAACCGTGCCACAGTACCGATCCATCTTCTTCCTTTTGCGGTACTGCATTGCCATATAGTGTACGAATCGTGCCGTCATCAAACTTTACCCGGTATTCATGCTGCCAGGGAGATAATTCCCTGGCTGATACTTCAATGGATGCGAGTACACCGGCAAGGTCATCGGGGTGCAATATCGCAGCTACTTTGGAGGCATCCTCACAAACTTCATCCGGGCTGACCCGGTAAATTTCACTCATTGCCTCACTGGCGTAGGGGAAACATGAACTGCCATCGGGGCGCAGCCGGTATTGATATACAACACCGGGTACCCGGCTGGCAATCTTCTGAAGGATTTCGAGTGCCTCTTTTTGGATCCCTTTTGCTTTATCAGAATCTGCAGTCTGGTTTGTAATCTGCAAATTTTCAAGGACCGGATTTGTAATCATTTTATTCAGTTGTTAAGTTATATTTGAAGATCCAGTGATCCCATATTGTATTAATTTCCTCATCAGAAGCTCTTTTTTCAGGGGCTTCGTAAGATAATCATCAAATCCGGCTTCCAATACACGTTTCTCATCACCGCCCAGGGCATAAGCAGTCAGCGCGATGACAGGCAAGTGAGGATTGAAAGCTTTAATATTCCTGGTTGCCTCAAATCCATCCATTACCGGCATTTTCAGATCCATTAAAATCAGGGATACTGATGGATTTTTCCGGCAGGCATCCACAGCCTGCTGTCCATTCGTCACAATAAGTACTTCAAGTTCTTCCTTGCGCAGGATCCGCGCCAGTAATACGCAGTTTGTTTCTTCGTCATCGGCGACGAGAATCAGTGGTTTTTGAGGTAAGTCGAATGAACTATTCTGATTTACCGCTTGTTCAGGGCAGGATTGATCGATGGGGATAGTGAAATAGAATGAAGAACCTTCACCGACGACCGAATCAATCCAAATTCGGCCACCAAGAAGTTCCGTCAATCCTTTTGCGATGGAGAGTCCAAGTCCGCTGCCTTCATGGTAGCGTGTGTTTGAATTGTCCCCCTGTATGAAATTGTTGAAAATATGACCTTGATCCTTCATGGATATGCCTATGCCTGAATCTTTTACAATAAATTCAACATAATCGTCCACTACTTTGCAACCCACGACAATGGATCCCGTCTTTGTAAATTTAATGGCATTATCAATGAGGTGAAAGAGTATTTTATTCAGGAGCTCCGCATCCGTATTGATATTTAATTCACCGTTAATGCATTGCTTTTGCAGGGATAAGGTGAGTCCTTTTTGGGTGCAGGATTGGTTAAATTTATCATAAGCTTCATCAAGTATAGCACCACAGGCAATGTTTTTTTTCAGCACATCCTGGTTTCCGGATACAATGAGCGAAATATCCATGATGTTGGTGATCGTATTGTTCAAACGTTCGCTGCTTTGATTGACCAGAACGAGGAATTCATCTTTCTCTTCCTGGGAAATATCAGGATCTGACATCAACTGGCCAAATCCAAGTATTCCATTCATCGGGGTCCGGATTTCGTGTGAAATGTTGCGCATGAACACTGTTTTAAGCCTGTCACTGGCTTCTGCTATTTCCTTTGCCTTGAGAATTTCCTCCTCAAATCGTTTACGATCGCTGATATCTCTTGAAATTCCAAAAGTGCCAATGATATTTCCTTCGGCATTGCGCAGGGGCATCTTTGTTGATGATGCCCAGGTGTCGGGGCGATCTGCCCAGGTTTCCCGCTCTTCCCTGATCAAAGATTTTCCTGTCCGGATTATTTCCTGCTCATCCAGATATGCCGCGCGTGCATGTTCTTCCGTAAAAAAATCAAAGTCGGTCTTCCCAATCGCATCCGCCGAATTCTTCAGGTGAAAGGATTCGTTGTTGGATTTGCTGATCCGGATGAATCTGCTTTCGAGATCTTTAAAATAGAGATGATCCGGGATATTGTCCATCAGAATTTCCATCAGATTCTGTTCCTGATGCAATGCATCTTCTGCCTGCTTGCGCTCGGTTATATCCAGAAAGCTGATGACCACTTCTGATATCTCATTGTTTTTATCCAAAACGGGCGACCCGTTCACCGTAAGCCAGACAATGTCGTTGGTTTCGGGCCGTTGGACCCCGAGGCGAAAATCTTTGATGGATTTCTTGCTCGACAAAACCTGGACCACTGGATAATTGTCTTGCTTTAGCGGCGTAGAATCTTCACGTAGAAATTTCCAATGAGGATCTGTATCCACTTTGCCCATCATCTGAGATTCGCTTAATCCCAATAATTCCGAGGCTTTCGGATTGCACATGATGATGGAACTATCCGGAGCATGAACGACCACGCCGGCATTAAGGTTCATCAGCAATCCACGATATCTTTCTTCACTTTCACGCAACGCTTTGTCTGACGAAATACGGTTTTTAAGCAGTTCAGCTTCGTAAAGCACTCTTTTGATTGCAGGTACCAGTCTTTCAGGTTTGGATTTAAGCACATAGTCCGTAGCTCCGTTTAAAAGAGATTGAATTGCAGAGTCTTCTCCCATTTTACCCGTTACGAAGATAAAAGGGATATGAGGGTACCTTTCTTTTGCCAATTGCAATGCGTCTGATCCCGAATAGTCAGGAAGTTCATAATCAGACAGGATGACATCAATCTTCTTCTCTTCCAGCGCTTTGATGAAACTGTCTTCATCATCAACAAAGTAATAATCAAAGGTGCCAAAAGCTTTACTGATCATTGATTTTATGATGACAGAGTCTGCCAGCTGATCCTCCAGATGAAGTATGGATATTTTGTTTTCCATTTGAACGGGTAATAGATTGTTTGTTAGTTGTTTCCGGGTGACAAAGAAATTCTAGTTAGGTATCGTAAAGTAAAAAGTCGCTCCTTTTTCAGGTTCACCTTCTGCCTGACATTGGCCTCCATGGCGACTGACAATGCGGTTTACATTGGCCAGTCCGATCCCGATTCCTTCAAAATCTCTGGATTTGTGGAGACGCTGAAATACCCTGAAGAGTTTTTCAGCATATTTCATGTTAAAACCTGCTCCGTTATCTCTGATGTGAAATGTTGTCCCGGTATTTGATTCTTTGCTTCCGATTTCAATGGTAGCTTCAGGTTTTTTCCCGGTATATTTAATTGCATTTGAAATAAGGTTGGTCCACACCTGACGTATCAGTTCCTCATCACCATGTATATCCGGAAGTGAATCAATATTAAAATTGATTTTTCTGTTTTGAATTTCAGTTCCAAAAAAATTGACAACCTCCTTAACCATGTCGGATGAATGGATCAGTGTTTTTCGCAATGGCGCCTGACTCAGTCTGGAAAAGGATAGTATTGCATCAATCAGCTGTCCCATATCGGTTGCAGAGTGAGAAATGGTTTTTAAAAATCCAATTTTTTCTTCAGTTAGGCCTGTTGTTTCATTTTCAAGCACCAGATCGATAAATCCCCTGATATGTCTTAAGGGCGCTTTCAGATCATGGGAAACGGAGTAGGAGAAGGACTCAAGTTCTCTGTTGGAAGCCTCCAATTCAGCTGTTCGCTGTTTAACGCGTTGATCCAATTCTTTATTTAGCAGGATGATCTCATTTTCAGCCAGCTTTCTTTCGTGGATATCGCGGAAATTGATCACCAAAGATTCGACGCTGGGATCGGAAAGTAAATTGCTCATCGTGCTCTCAATCCAACGCCAATTTCCTATTGCATCCTGATATCTGTACTGCAGGGTTGGTATGTATGCTGGGTCTTCGATAATTTTGGTCAGATCGGATAAAACCATGTGCAAATCATCCGGATGTGTATGTTCTGCGGGATTCATGGTCAAATCGGCAGAAGCATCGAAACCGAACATCTTTTTTGCTGCCGGACTGATATATTTAAAAGTACCTTCCTTTGACAGAAGCACAAATCCGTCGGGCGCTTTTTCTATGATGGCCTGGTAATGCTGCGCGATTTTTTGAACTTCCTGCTCGGTCTGTTTGCGTTCGGTGATGTCATGAATCGTCACCAATGATCCGTTCTCTCTTCCTGAGTGGAAATTGGAGGCAGTCAGCTCTCCGATAAAAAGAGAATCATCTTTCCGTTTCATGGTCAATTCAATGTTCTTCACTTCACTGCCAAGTTCAATGGTACGACGAAAGGCTTCCATTGCTTTTGGAATGTCATTTTCGCTCAGGAATTCCATGAAAAGCCTGCCGCACATCTCTGAGGGTTCACACGCGAAAAGGGTTCTGGAAGCGGAGGATGCATAAGTAATACAACCTGCTGCATCGGTTATGGCGATCAGGTCGGAAGTTTGCTCGGCGATGGTCCTGAATTTTTTTTCACTCTCGGCCAGGGAAATCTCAGCCAGCTTGCTTTCCGTGATATCTCTGATGCTTTCGATGGCGCCGATGATGTTGCCCGATTGATCGTGCAGGGGAGATGCCTTGGCAAAAACCCAGGCGCCTTTGTTGTCGTAAAGCGCATTGCAAAAGACTTCCGTGATAAAAGTGTTCCCTTCGCGAATGATATTCGGATAATGTAATGCAATCTCGTCGCTGTCAAGGAAAACCATATCCATCAACTGTGGCCTCGCCTCACCATAAAACGGGATGGTGTATGCATAACCTCCCTTGCCGATCATCTGTTCGGCAGGGATGCCCGTCATATTGGCAATGGCTTTGTTCCAGATGATGATGCGCTTTTCGTTATCGATTGCCAGGGTGGCATTCGGTAAAAAATCGATGATGTCTGATAGTTGTATTTCGGTCTGAGCCGGGGCTGTTTCCTTCCTGATATCAGATTTTGTTTTCATGGAAAGCTCTTTTATAACAACAATTTAATCTGGAATGGTAAAATAAAATGTTGCACCATGATCCGGTTGGCTTTCGGCATGGCATTTACCTCCATGCCGGCTTACGATCCGGTTGACATTGGCTAATCCAATACCAACACCTTCAAAATCAGCTGATTTATGAAGTCGCTGGAAAACACCGAACAACTTTTGTGCATGTTTCATGTTAAAGCCTATCCCATTGTCTCTTATGAAAAAACTGGTACCGGTATCTGTTGCAATACTTCCAATGTCAATGATTGCTTCAGCCTTTTTTCCGGTATATTTGATGGCATTTGAAATGAGGTTGGTCCACACTTGCTGAATAAGTTTCCCATCACCTTTGATAACAGGAAGGGGTTCGACATTGAATGTTATTTTTCTGTTTTTTGAATCGGGTTCGAGGAATTTGATGACATGCTGCACCATTTTTGATGAATGGATCACCGTTTTTTGCAATTCAGCCTGGTTTAGCCTTGAGAATGAGAGTATTGCATCGATCAAATGTGCCATGTCCGAAGCTGAATCGGAAATGTTTTTCAGGTATCCAAGTTCTTCAATGGTAAGTTCAGTAGATTTATGATCAAGGAAAAGATCGATAAATCCATTGATGTGTCTTAAAGGAGTTTTTAGGTCATGCGAAATGGAGTAAGAAAAGGTTTCAAGCTCCCTGATCACAGTTTCAAGTTCTGCAGTGCGCTGTTTGACACGTTGTTCTAGTTTTTCATTCAATTCAAGGATCTCATTTTCAGCCTTCTTCCGTTCAGTAATGTCGGTTGTAACGCCAATGAGTGCAAGGGGTTCACCGTATTCATCATGAACGACTGACGACGAGACAAATACAGGGAATTCAGTACCGTCTTTTCGTCGGTTCAGCAGTTCGCCATGCCATCCCCCGTGTTGTGTTGCAGGGAGAATTTTCCGTACCAATTCAAGCGGGTTTTTGGGGGAACGAACCATGTTTATAGAGTTCCCGATGATTTCATTTTCTTCATATTGATATGTTTTCAGAAAGGCGCTGTTGACAAAAATTATCTTATCTGTCATATCCGTAATACTCACGCTTTCGCTGATGCTGCGAATCGCATGAGCAAGCATGGAAATTGTCTCTTCAGCTTGTTTGCGTTCAGTGATATCGCGAACAATCAACTGCACGGCATGTCTGTTTCGCAGCCTGATCGGCACTGCTTTTACTTCAACAGCCACTACGGAGCCATCAAGTCTGACAAACTTTTCCTCAGCAAAAGGCAGCACAGAACCCTCTTTTGCTGCTTTTTTCATTCTTTCAGCTACCAATGAAAGAGAACCAGGATGAACAAACTGTTCAACCGGCTTACCGATCAACTCTTCCGGGGTTGATGCCGCCATCAGGCGAAGACATTCTTTATTGACCAAAACAATTTTCCCTTCTGCATAAATGGTAATCGCATCGGGGAAATTTTCGACCAATTCCCGGTATTTGACATCGCTCTCTTTTAATGCCTCTTCAGCCAGTTTTTTTTCAGTGATATTATTGGATACGCCAATTAAACCGATAACTTTTCCGTCAGAATCGCGTATTGGAATTTTGCTGGTATCCACCCATAAAACCTGACCATCAATTTGATGTTGGGTTTCAATGATATTCAATTTTTTTTTCCCACTATGCATTACCTCGTAATCATCGACGCGGTAACTTTCTGCTTCTGTGTTCCCCCATGGAAGTTCAAAATCGGTTTTTCCAATAATTTCGGCCGGATTTTGTAATCCTGCTCCTTCGGCAAATGCCTGATTACATCCTGAGTAAATTGACTGATTATCTTTCCAGAACACAATTCCCGGGAAATGATCCAATACGGTATGAAGCATTTGCTCGCTTTTACGAAGCGCCTCTTCCGTATGTTTGAGCTCGGTGATATCTTTGGCGATGCGACCAAGAGGGGCATTGTCAAATAAGGACCGGAATCGCTCCTCAGTTTCCTTCAATAGCTTTGTCGCTTTTTCATTTTCAGCAATTTGCATTTTAAGCAGTAAATTCGTATGCGCTTTTTCAGAAAGCTGGTTGGAAAATGCAAACAGCATTTTTGAAACCTTGTTAAACTGATCAAGCGACATGACCGGGACTTCGGCCAGCGCTTTCATGAAATCTTCTTTGTTTGCCCCGATTTCATCTGCATAGGCAATCATGCGCTGTTCATCTGATTCTTCATTCCGCACCTGCCCGATTAACCAATTTGCAATATGCTTGCCACCGGCAGTAATGCTTGCGCCGGCATCCCATAATTCACCACTAAGACAAGGTTGTACCACCGGGCCTGACGAATGATGCTGACCAAGTGCTGCGTCGGATTGATAACAGTTTAAACGTCCCTTTTTTGTCTTTCGAATGATGTCACTACACAACCGGCAGAAATTACTCGGTTTGGTAATCGGCGTGCCGTCAGGATGGGTAATGATTGATGCGACACCCATTGCGTCTGAGAACAGATTTTGCAGATGTTGAATTTCATCAAGATTGTATATGTCAGTAAGTTGGATCTCTTTTACCACATCGTCGGCCAACTTTGCACGGGATTGTTTATTTTTCACTGGAATCCATTTTATTTGAAAATATCGGTATCAGCCTCGATGATTTTAATAGCGAAGTTAAAAGTAAACATTTTCATCTGACTTAACACAAAAAAACATTTTTACCGCAATTTGCGATTACAACGAATATTATTTTTCTACGTCACCCATTTGATGGGGAAACGAAACCCAAAAAACTGCTTCATTCAAAGAACTTTACTAATTTTGTATTTAGGTTGACATAAAACGGATCATGACCAAAGGAAACAAACCATCCCTGTCAGAATTCAGCAATCATAGGAGAACGCAGGACGATCTTCCATTCCGGGATTTTCTCTGTGCTTTGAATGAGAGCATGCAAAAAGTGTTCAGGGGCAGGGAAGACACCGACCGGTTGAGCCTCCCGCGCGGCATTCCGGCAGGGGTTCTCGATGAGATCATGTCGCTCAATCCACTGTCAGTATGTATTCCTGAGGAGTTTGGGGGCAGAGGAGGCCGGATCGATGAAATTCTGGCAATGCTTTCTGCCGCATCTTATGAATCTCTGGCGCTTTCACTCACACTGGGAATCAATTCGGGCTTGTTTATTCAACCAGTTGTAAAATATGCCAGGGATGAAGTCCAGGGAGCTATTTTCGAAAGGTTTATGAATCGCCGGAATATGGGTGGACTGATGATTACCGAACCTGATTTCGGGACCGATGCCCTTAACATGCAAACCAGATTCACCACTTGCGGAGACGATTGTCATATCCGGGGAACAAAGCACTGGGCCGGACTTACAGGTGTTGCCGACTATTGGCTGCTCACTGCACGTGAAATGAACAGCAATGGTGATCTCAGGCGTGACATTGATTTTTTTATTTGTGATGCTACTTTACCCGGACAGCAGATCGTTGTAGAAGAACTTTTTGATAATCTGGGTCTTCACCAGATTCCCTATGGCCGCAACCTGATTGATGTCTGCGTTCCTGCATCACACAGGCTGGTTCCAAAAACAACCGGAATTAAACTGCTGCTCGATTTGTTGCACCGGAGTCGTCTTCATTTTCCGGGGATGGCGTTGGGCTTTATCCAGCGCATGATGGATGAGGCTTTTAACCATTGCCGGCAGCGTTCGGTTCAGGGACAAAGTCTGATTCATTTCGATCAGGTGCAGCAGCGCCTGGCCCGACTCCAGACAGCCTTCACCATAGCATCTGCGATGTGCAGCTATAGCAGCGATAAAGCAGGACTCGAGCACGACCTGTCGGCCAGTGGAATGGTTGCCAATTCAATGAAAAGTTTTGTAACAGATCTGATGCAGGAGGCTGCCCAGTCGCTTGTTCAGCTTGTCGGGGCGAAGGCATACCGGTTCGGCCATATTGGCGGCCAGGGAATCATCGACAGCCGGCCATTTCAAATATTTGAAGGCTCAAATGACATGTTGTATGCCCAGGTGGCCGAAGGATTGATTAAACGAATGAAAAAGGCAAAAGAATCAAACCTGTTCATTTTTCTTCGACATTACCGGCACACCGAACATGCAGCAAAGGAGTTGCAGGACATGCTGCAGTTTGACTTAACCATGCAGTTGCCACAGCGAAAGTTGGTGGAACTGGGTAAAGTCATGAGCCGTATCGTTTCCATGGAAATGGTGATTACCCTGGCTGGCAAAGGTTTCAGACAGGATATGACAGATAATGCCCAGATTGAAATCCGGCATGAGATTGCCGGGTTATTGGGTTCCTTTCATTCATTGGAAACCCCTCGGATCATTGACGACTATAAGGATGGAAGTTCCTGGTTCACTTTAGGATAAAAAAAAGGCTGCCATTACGGGCAGCCTCCAATACATTTTATTTCATTTCAGGTCATTTTTTTGTTCCGACGGGTAACACATAGTTTATGCCACAATTAATGCCTCCGTAAATGTTGTGTGAGGGATGATAGTCGTAGGTTGTACTATTAAGAGGGTTTTGCCATTCACTGGCATTTATATCCGTAAATCCATAGGCCATAGTCATTCCGACATTTAGGAACAGGTTGCTGG
>JAPLDG010000320.1 GCA_026391845.1 Bacteroidota bacterium
TTACAAATTAGCCGTGGACTGTTTAAACATGTGTCAGTAAAGTTGACAGTTTTTAGGCACTACCTTCTAAAACATTAGTAAACACTGCCTGTCCAGAAGCCATGTTAGCCCCTTCAAGGGGAGGGTCGGGGAGAGGTCATTATTAAAAAGGAATTTGTTGAAATTTAGACAGGCTCTAAAACGGTGATCATTATAAGAAAATTTAACAATGCAAAACACATACCTATGAAAAAAGTAACCTTGACCCTTTTAGCACTGATCCTGTTTCAGGTATTGGCCATGGCACAGTATTTTGGCGGCATCGGCCGTGGTGATTACGCCATTTTTTACACCGAAAATGTACTGGTGACAGCAACCGCAGGCACTGTCGGACCTACCGGTTATGCCACGCTGAAAGGCGCCTTCGATGCCATCAACCTGGGTACGCATATGGGAACCATTACGGTGAAAATCAATTCGAACATTACGGAAACAGCAACGGCCAGGCTCTACCAGAGCGGGTACGCCGGCGCACTGAAAGTGCCGGGCGGATCAGACTACGACTCCGTATTGATCTATCCCACCCTGCCCGGCATCGTCATCAGCGGGGATATCAACGGCCCGCTGATCGATCTGAACGGGGCCGACAAGGTGACCATCGATGGCCGGGTTAACCGGACCGGCGCGAAGGATCTCGCCATTGTCAACACCTCCGTTTACACCGGTTCCGACCAGTTCGTGTCGACCATCCGGCTGATCAACTCCGCTCAAAATAACAAGGTGAAATATTGCACTATCAAAGGCTGTGCCCAGACCAAGGACGCCATTACCAGTTTTCCCAACAGCGGCGTTATACACTTTTCCACCTCGGCCAGCGGAAGCGGCAACAGCAACAATACCGTTGACCATTGCGACATCACCGCCGCCGGCACCACCGTGCGTCCATACTGCATGGTCTATTCCTACGGATCGTCAAGCTATAAGAACGTCAGCGATACGATTTCGAACTGCAACATTTACAATATTTTCAGGAATACCGGCACCTCCAACGGAATTTACATCGCATCCTACTCTTCCGACTGGGCAATCACCGGCAACAACCTCTATGAATCAACCCCGGTGGTTCCCATTGGCGGCAGCACCTATTATTTTATCATGGTTGACTCCCCTCTCGGCACCAATTTCACCATTTCCGACAACTATATCGGGGGAACGGCTGCGGACCATACGGGAATCTGGACAGTGAACCCGGCATTCAACAGCGTGCTTGATTGCATGTACCTGAATGTCGGCGGCTTACCGGCCAGTTCCGTTCAGAACAACACCATCCAGGGGATTGCGTTCAATTCTGCGTTCGGTGGGCCATTTTATGGAATCAATATCATCGGTGGTTACGTGAATGTCGGAACGGTAACCGGTAATGTCATCGGGTCGGTCGCAGCACCCATCACGATTGCAACTTCAAGCGCCACTGCCAGTTCCTATGGTATTTTTATTGCAAGCATCGGCAACGTCTCCGTTCAACATAATACGGTTTGTTCCATCGCCACAGCCACCATGGCCCCGTATGCGGGCACCGGCGGACATACCCTTTATGGAATTATTAAAGGTTACGCACCCGGCTCTACCACGATCAGTGAGAATGTGGTCGGCAGCACAACTGTGGCAAACAGCATGATGGCCGGTTCCACCGCCACGGACGAACAACAGGATGTATTCGGAATCCTTTCCATGGGAATAGGTGCGACTACCATCAATGGCAATACCATTTCAAACCTGACAAACGGCACAACAAATTCCACAGCAGCCACCACCGGTGAAATTATCGGGATATATGCAGTGATGGGCACAAATACGGTTACGAACAACACCGTCGACCACCTGACCATTGCAAATGCCAACAATTCACTTACCGAACCAAGTGTTGCGGGAATCAGGATTGCTCCATTTGCCACAAGCCAGACCGTTACGGGCAATAACGTGCACGACCTGTCAAACACCTACGATGCCTTTGCCGGGAACATCACCGGCATCCACCTGTCACTGCCCAATACAGCCGCACACACGGTGTCGCGCAATTTCGTCCATGATTTATCGGCACACGCTTCGAGCAGTGCTGCGAACATCACGGGTATTGATATTCTTAGTGGCGTTACCACCTATTCGAACAACATCATCAGCCTGGGAGGGAACACGAATTTCAACTTTTACGGCATCAACGATCATAACTCGGCCAACAGCAACATCTACATGTACTACAATACGGTCTATCTTTCCGGCATCAGCTCGTTGAATTCGTCGTACGCCTATTACTGTGCCGCTGCCGGCGCTATACGCAACATCAGGAACAACATTTTCATAAATGCACGGACCCTCAGTGATTCGAAAGCCCCGGGAAGTATCGTGACCAACCATTATGCCATCTATTTTGGCACACCGGGCGGAACCCTGCTGTGTGATTACAATGATTATTTTGTGTCGGCCAATGGAGGCAAACTGGGATATTATGGTGGCGATAAAACCGCCTTGCCCATTGTGACCGGTGTTACGGGAAATGACGACCACAGCAAAGCCGACGACCCGGACTTTGAAACTCCCGGCGGTACCACGGCTGAGAGCTATCAGCCTTCGGCAGCAAGCCTCCTTGCCAAAACGGGCACAGGCATTACAACGGACTACGGCGGATCCATCACCCGCAGCGATATCAACCCCTCCATGGGAGCATGGGAATACACGGTAGATCCTCCTCCCTCACCGGTTGAAGTCTTTGCATCCGAAGGAACCCCGGAAGGGGGCTACAACACCCTGCAGGAGGCCTTCGACTGGATCAACCAGGGATTTCACGGCGGAATCATCACAATTAAAATCAATGAGAGCACTGTAGAAACAGCCACCGCAGTTTTGCATGAAAGCGGTTATTCCGCTGGCAAAACCCCTGTCGGATCAAGCTATACCGCTGTCACCGTTTATCCCACCGCCGCAGGTCTCTCCATCAGCGGCAGCATCGACGGGCCACTCGTGGATTTACACGGGGCCGACAATGTCGTCATTGACGGCAGGGTGAACCAGGCCGGCGCGAAAAGTCTCACCATTGTTAATACTTATGGAGTTGCCAGTGTATCACCGGTATCGGCCATACGGTTTATTAACTCGGCTGAAAATAATAAAGTTAAATACTGTACAGTGAAAGCATCTGCCTTAAACGCATTCAGCGGCGTGATTCTTTTTTCAACTGCGATCGCAAGTAATGGCAACAGCGGAAACAGGATTGACAACTGCGATATTACCCAGGATGTGAACCGTCCGTACAACATGGTTATTTCAGTCGGTTCCTCCGGATATGAAAACAAAAACGATACTGTTTCCAACTGCAACGTTTACAATTGTTTTAAGAATGATGCAAGTTCAACAGGGGTCTGCCTCATAGATAATACAACCGACTGGGTAATCAATGGCAATAATTTTTACGAAACAGCCACGGTTGTTCCTACCGGGGCGTTTGATTATCGTTATCTATATGTCGTAAATCCTTCAGGAAATAATTATACAGTTTCAAATAATATCATTGGGGGTAACGCAGCCGATCACACAGGCACCCTGACGATCAATGGAGCTTCCTGGCATAGTTTTACTGGTATCTACTTGGAAGTTGGGTCAACCACGGCGAGTTCGGTCCAGAACAATACCATAAAAAACATGTCCTATGCCAATATCGGTACATATGCCTGGATTGGAATTGCAGTTGCAGAGGGTAAAGTAAATGTTGGCACTTTGGTCGGCAATACAATCGGTTCATCAACAGGAACCGGTTCCATCCTGCTGAATAATTCAACCGCCAATAGAGTTTCCTATGGTATTTACGCTTTTCAGGGAGAAATGACCATCCAGAATAACGTGATTGGATCCATTACCACTACCGGCTCAGCAACATACGCTCATAGCTTCTGTGGGATATTCAATGAAGGCACGGCAACGGGACCTACAATCATCAGCAACAATGTGATAGGAAGCACAACAACATCAAATAGTATAAATGCAAGTTCAGCCTCCGCATCTGGGGCACAAACGGTTTATGGAATTTTAAATCAGGCGTCAGGTACAATAACTATTTCGGGCAACACCATCGCTAAAATGACCAATGGAACCACAAACGCAACTGCGTTAACTTACGGGAGTATCCAGGGCATCAATTCCAGCAGCGGAACCAACACCATCACAAACAATACCGTCAGAGACCTTACGATAGCCAATGCAAACAATTCGACAACCAATTTTGCCTCAGCCATCGGGATCTGCCAGACCAGCACTTCAGCCGGGCAGACCATTTCGGGTAATACCATATATAATCTTTCAAACACAAACTCCACAGCGGTGACCGACTATGTTACCGGGATGTATTACAGCGGGGGCACTTCCGGGATTAACACCGTTTCCAGGAATTTTATTCACAGTCTCAGTGTTTCATCATCAAGCAATGGTGCGGGGATCAGGGGACTGCAGATTGATGCAGGCACTGCCACCTTTGCAAACAATATCATCTCCCTGGGTTCTGATCTCAACGCGGATTATTCGGTTAACGGAATATACGAAAATTGTCCGGCATCGAACAATCCTGATTATTATTTTAACACGGTATATCTTGGTGGAAATGCCGGGGTTGGATCCCAGATGACCCATTCTTTTATCAGTGTAAGCTCCACGAATTTAAAAAACATCCTCAATAACATTTTTATCAATTCAAGGACTGGGACCACGGCAAAACGGCAATGTGCCGTCAGGCTTCAATATATGTCGGGGATTACCGGGCTGACAATAGATAATAATGATTACTATGCTCCGAATGCGGGAGGTGTATTAGGTAAAAAAGGGCCAAGTACATTCTATTTAACCCTGGAGGCCTGGCAGGGATACACAGGCCAGGATTCCCATAGTAAAGCGCTTGACCCGGGCTTTGCCAGTGCAGGAGGCACAACTGCTGCAAGTTACCTGCCTTCAGAAACAACTTTGATAGCAACTACAGGCACTGGTGTTACAACAGATTTTGGCGGAACCATAACCCGGTCTGAGACCTATCCATCCATGAGTGCCTGGGAATATGCAGTTACCCCACCCTGTGCCAACCCCACCAGCGGCGGTACCATTACGGCCAGTCAAACAGGCTGTTTATCCCTTGATCCTGCAGAATTATCAGGTTCACTCCCCGGCGGAGCTGTTGGCACCCTGGAATACCAGTGGCAAAGTTCGATCATAAGCGATGCCGCCGGATTCGGAGAAATTACCGGGGCCACAAATGCAGCTTACGACCCGGGAACGCTCACTGCAACCACCTGGTACAAGCGTCTGTCAAAGGTTACCTGTCTGACGACATGGCCGGTGGCAGGTGAATCGAATGTATTGGAAATGACGGTTCAACCGACTCCCACAGCCGGGGCGATCGCAGCGGCTCAGACGATATGTTACGGTACCGGCCCGGCTTTGCTCACCTCCACCACAGCAGGAGGCGGATCGGGAACGATCAGTTACGAATGGCAAAACAATTCCACCGGGAGTTACGTGAACATCGGCGGGGCAACGACCGCAACCTACCAGCCACCTTCACTTACTGCAACGAGGAGCTACCAGAGAAGAACCGTTTCGACACTCAATGGCAATGTTTGTTATTCTGACTATACGACACCGGTGGTGATCACGGTTCGAACTGTTCCTGTAGACTTTCCGATCCTATTCCTATGAATGGCAAACGAATGCCTCCGGAAGTTACCTTGTTATTAGTGGTGCAACGGAAGTAACCTATCAGCCTCCGGCGTTGACGGCGACAACAAGTTACAAGAAGAGGACCGTTTCGACACTCAACGGGAATGTTTGTTATTCCTATGCTACCGCGCCAGTGACGATAACCGTTCAGTCGGTAATCACCGCAGGAGCGATCGGATCGGCTCAGACGATATGCTACAATACCACACCTGCAGCGCTCTCATCTATAGATACCAAAAGCCCGACCCCTCCGGCGGTTTCCTATGAATGGCAGACCAATGCCACCGGAAGTTATGTGACCATCGACGGGGCGACAGTTTCATCATACCAGCCGCCGGCGCTTACAGCAACAACCAGCTTTCAGCGGAGAACAGTTTCAACGTTCAATGGCAATGTGTGTTATTCGGGATATACAACACCGGTGGCGATCACCGTTCAAATCACGCCTACGGCAGGAGCCATATCATCGGATCAGACGATCTGCTACAATACCGCCCCGGCTTTGCTTACCTCGACCGACGGAGGCGGATCGGGAAC
>JAPLDG010000039.1:0-1249 GCA_026391845.1 Bacteroidota bacterium
GGAACGGCCGGCCGGCATATTCGTTTTGTAGTTTTTGGCGATTCCAGATATACTGATACAATTCCATCCCATCTAAATGAGGTTTGCCAGGCTATCGTACAAACGCTGGGAACAAAATATGGAACAGACTGGTACGATTCAGTGAATATCGTGATGCATACCGGTGATATTGTGTATAAAGGGACGACCATATCACGGTTCCAGAACGAATATTTCACACCCATTGCCAATCTTTCATGCTCGCTGCCCTTTATGGTCTCCATTGGAAATCATGAACATGAATCGGCCTATTATTTTGATTATATGAAGTACGAAGAATTCACCGATCCATTGGTTGCTTCCACTGCCTATAACGAAAGATTCTATTCATTTGATATTGCAGACTGCCGGTTTGTAATTTTGAACAGCAACGAACATATCATCGGGGCACCTATCCAGTCGGAGTGGCTGGACAAAGTTCTTGCCGAATCAGATACAGCGGAGGGCATAGATTTTGTCTTTCCGTTTGCCCACCACCCTTGGCATACGGAAATCTGGACCAGTGGGAATACCGATTCCGTAAACAAAGTCTTTTTTCCCAGGTTCCTGAAGTGTGATAAAGTCACGCAATATACTTTCGGACATGCACATGATTTTGAACTTGGAACCATCACGGATGCTGATCCCCAAAGCACTACCCTGCATGACTTCCGCACTCTGCTGACCGGAGGCGGGGGTGCCGCACTTACGAGGTATTTCGCCGGTTCACATGATTACCATGAGATTCAGGAATCGGTGGATGATTATAATTATACCCTGATGGATGTTGATGTTGATAATAAATCATATATCGCGGAAGTCTATACCCTTGGAAAACCTGAACATCCGATCGATAACCAACTTCTGGATGACTGGCATTTCAGAATATTGCAGCCATCACCTGAGAAACCTGCTGTCAATGCGGTTCCAACTGAAAACGGGATGATCCTGGCAGCCACTCCCATGGCCGGCGAAGATTCCTGTATGTCTTCCCAGTTTCAGATTACAGCAACGCAAGGTAATTATACAACCCCTGTTCTCAATATCATCCGCAATGCGGAGAATATCTTTGAAAATACAGGAATACCCGAATTTATCCCCATCAATCAGAATGCAGGTATCGATCTTAGTGCGATAGTAGTACCCGACAGTATCTTTACCCAAAACACAAATTATTGGTTCAGGGCCCGTTACAAGGACGTTAATTTAAAGTGGAGCCCTTGGTCAGACG
>JAPLDG010000039.1:1298-14706 GCA_026391845.1 Bacteroidota bacterium
CCATGTTAATAATCTGAATTTTTCTTCTGGGAAATGCAATTTATCCCAGAACTTTCCCAATCCCTTCAGCATTTCAACCCTCATCAGCTACCAATTGAATGTGTGCAGTTTTGTAACGATCAAAGTGTATGATCCAATGGGTATGGAACTTGCAGTCCTGGTGAATGATTATAAACTCCCCGGATCCCATGCTGTTCATTTTACCGCAACTCCTTCCCGGTACCCGGCCGGAATATATTATGTACAGATGAAATGCAACGATTTTATCCAGACCAGGAAAATGGTAATTACAAAATAACAGTGATCAATGAAAAAGTAATACAATGAAAAGAATCTCATTTACTTTACAGGCACTCTTCATACTGATGGGCTTTATTCTGTTCTCTTTTACAGTTGCCGCCCAGGAGGAGGATCAGGCATACATTTTTGTCGTAAGCAAATCGGGTTTGGTCCCTGAACAGAATGTCAGTATCTCAGTTCTGATGAACCATGAATTCCCCATTCAAACTGGCTCTTTGTTTCTGTATTATGATGCGGATATCCTGACCCCGGTCTCGCCCTATTTTACAAACGTGGATCTGGGCGCAACCCTTGCTGCATTTCCCATTGGATCTACTGCAGGAAATTATTCAGCTCTTGAAATAGATATTGAATCAGATACGAATTCAGGACCTTATACATATAAACTCTGTGATCTGACTTTTCAATTTCACGGGGGGAAAACGATCCTTTTATGGGACATAGATTCCTCTTTCATTTTTGATCAGAATGGTAATTATTGCTACATCGAATTCAGGATTGGAAGTGCAAGCGGCCAATACAGACAGGTAACGTCTAAAAACGCCGGTCACTGGAATAATGCAAGTACCTGGAATCCTGAAATAATACCCAACCGGTCTGCCGATGCAATTGTTGCCGATATGCCGGTGACGGTGCCAGACAGCACTGTTCAGCACTGCCATAATCTCACGATCGGCCAAACCGGTGGCCTCACGCTGAAAACAGGAAGTATAATGGCGGTCGGAGGAAGGCCTTGTAAAGAGGTTTCTTACCGGCGGTTCCGGGATGGCTGAGGAAAAAATCAACTTTCTCTCTTCACCCGTTCAGGGCCAGAACATCCAGCCTGAATTTGTTTCAGCGCCACCGGACACCAGCATGGTGTTCTCAAAATTTGATGAACCTACCTCACAATGGATCAGCGCAATAACTTCATCCGGTAATTGGAATACAGGTTTTGAAAACCAATTCATAAATGGGAGAGGTTACATGGTTGCAGTTAACAATAATACAACCAAAACATTTACGGGAAGCCTGAACAAAGGAACCGATACACTTTCTTGCAGCAACTCTTCTGGTTCAGGTGCACAAGGTTTTAACCTGCTGGGAAATCCTTATCCCTCAGCCCTCAACTGGGATGCCGTGACCAGAACAAATGGAATAGATAATGCCCTCTACTATTATGATCCCGATATCCAGAACTACCGGTATTATGTGCGGTTTCCGGGGGATACATTGAGTGTGGGTTCGGGAAGTCCTTTCATCCCTTCCATGCAGGGATTCATGATCCATGCTGAAACGGGCGGAGGCTATGTGATTCTTAATGATTCCCAGCGGGTTCACCCATCTGACGGACCACAAAACAAGCCTGAAAGCTCAGCCGCAGATATGCTGCAGCTCGACCTTGAAGGAAATGGTTTTACGGACCAGACTTTTATCATTTTCGCAGATGGCTCGGCCGAAAATTTCGATCCTGACAGGGACGCACTAAAGCTTTATAGTTTCAATCCGCAGGTTCCTGTACTGCATACCCTGACAACCGACAACACGGAACTTGCCATAAATGCTTTACCTCATTCCACCAGCCCGTTTGTGGTCAAGGTTCATGTTGAAACAGCGGCTGACGGTGTCTTCACGCTGACAGCAAAGCACACTGAATCATTTGATAATCAAACGGCAATAGTGCTGGAAGATCTGAAGACCAATCAAACACAGGATCTGAAAATAAATCCGGTTTATACATTCAGCGCAAGCCAGGGAGAGAGTCCTGAACGGTTTCATTTACATTTCTCAAAGGCAAATGGAATGCAGGACAAGGGAAATCCGGGCACTCTGTATATCTACTCATACGGAGAAGCATTATATATTGAAGGATTGGATGAGGCCAGGGGAGGAGAACTCTTCATTCATAACATGTTGGGGCAGGAGATTAAACATCAGTCGGTTCCGGGGAATAGCCTGATTCGAATTCTGATGTCGGGGTATTCAGGATATTTCATAATAAGAGTGGTATCCGGAATTTATTGCAAAACTGCCAAAGTTTATCTGAAAGCTCATTGAAAACTCTGCATTTTTCATTTTTTTGAATAGCAGACACAGGCATCACATATCATTCAAACAACCACAATCTATTACCATGAGATTCGGAAATCATCTTATTAAACTCCTGGCCTGGATCACTGTTTTCCTGGTCTTTCAAAATCCCGGAAACGGATTTTGCCAGAATCTTACCGATTCAATATACCTTCCTCAGGTGCAAATCACATCACTGAATGGATTCGGTCCGTATGTTATCGGCACAGAAAGGTCAAACCTGTTCATTCTTTATCAACTTCCGGCAGAAACATCGAAAATCATTATGAAGATGATCGATTCAAAAGGCGAACAGATCGGTGGTTCTTACACCCTGACGGGTACAAACCTGCAAACTGCAGAATGGAGCTTCGAATCGGATACGATGGGATTTCCCCTTTCACCCCAGTTTTATGCCGAAATCCATTATCAAACCGACAGCGTTGCCATATATAAGATTCCATATACGGTTTATCCGGATACCGCCATCTTTACTGCCAGCCAAGGCTTCGGTCCGTTCATTACCAACTTATACGCTTTTTCTGACACTTCGTTCCATCCTGTTCCCGGCCTTATTAATACATTCACCTTTGAACAAGTGCCACCCAGGACTGATACCATCATATTTCAGATACTGACGACTGATTCGACCGTTATACGAAATTCAATAGTCATAGCGCCACCGGGAACATACCTGAACTCGGCCACTTATGAAAATGTCAGAATGGATGTCCTTCCGCTTAATACCGGATTTCTGAGAACAATTGTCTTTTGCGAGGGTGGGCCAAAAGAAGGGCTTCAATTTCACAAGACACTGTCCGTTATTCCGCTTCCACCAAGACTGATCTGCACAAGCGACAACCTTTTCCTTCAGGATTCGGTAGGTGTTTTTATCCAGAACCAGATCAGCGGACAGGCGTTGGCTGTAGACAGCATCAAATATGCCCAGATTCAGAACGGGCCGGGGACCAGTATCGTTGACAACGCCGGTTCAACGATCTATTCCGGACCTTACAGCCTGGATGTGATCGAATACAGTTTTACAATCGAAGCCTGGATGAAATTCAATATTCCGGGCCCGACCTCCGATTTAAAATTCATGAACCTGATGACAGTTGATTCCGTCTGGCAATTGTACCTTGAGACCACATCCTTAGGCCCAATGTTCACCTTCGCCTGCCTGGCTGATCCGAATCAGCAGGATCTATGGAGCGTAACTGTTGATTACAACCAGTTGAGGGGCAATGGTTGGCACCACCTGGCTTTTACCTGTAATAATAGTGGAGGCAATTATCCTGAGGGCAGATTCTACCTGGATGGTGCTTTATTGTCCGATGTAACCTTCGATTCCGATACCTACGACTATATTTACACGAGTGTTGACTGGTACCGGTTCCGGCGGACCCAGCCTTTTATACTGGGAGGGAATAGCAAACTATGCTATACCCTGGTCACCGCGATGGATGAGGTCAGGATATGGTCGAGAGCTTTATCACAGGAAGAGATCAACTATCATTTCCAGAAACCACCGTTACAGGAATTAAACCTCCTGGGATACTGGGATTTTGACGACCTGAGAAACCGTTTGAATTATGTCTCAGACAAGAGTTACAACAACAATCCCGGAATCTTAGTAAACAAAGCTGCCTTCATTCCTCAGTATCCTGGTATTCAACGGACTATTGATACGCTGAAGATCATTTCTTCGGTCCTTGATGCGGATTCTGTCAAATATATTTTTGTTGATAAAAGCAACATTAAGATCGATTCCTGTACCATGATGACACCACTGGACAGCGCCCAATGGATCTACAATATGTCATCTCTCCCTTATTCCATCAGTAAATTGAAAATCTTTGAATATTTGCAGCCTTTGACAGGTTCCGTCCCGGAAACGGACTATAATCTCTGTTCACTTGCCCCGGAACCCATTGCAACGCCGCAATATAACTGGAATTGTTACTACTCCACGCCCCCTATCGTTGGCAAAACATTTGCCCCTGTTACAGTATCAGGTTTTCCTAATGATACAAGAAAGGTGATTCTCGGCCTCAGAAACGGGAACCAGGTATATGATACCATGAGCTTTTCCAGCACAAGCATACCTTACCATCACTCGCTCACGCTGAATGGCAGCGATAACTGGATTCAGACCTCTCAGAACATTGGTTCACCAACCAGTTTTTCGATACTTTTCTGGGTTAAAACGACTACCAGGGATGGGGGACAGATCATCGGCTTTTCTGAACAGCAGAATGGCCCCTCCGCGAGCTACCACGACCGGGAGATCATCATGCAGCAGAACGGAAGCCTGCAGGTGAACCTGCTTTCAGGGAGCACTGTGCACACCCTTACTGCACTGAGCAAAAACAACGATGGGGAATGGCATCATGTGGCATTGACGGTTGACAATAATCTTGTGGCATCTCTTTATGTGGACGGGAGTTTGTCGGATGATCTTCCATTATCCGGCCTTCAGACATACCAGGGTTGGTGGACACTTGGCGCAAGCGGCGCTGCAAAGAAGAAATCCGAAAAATCCGTTGCACCGTTTTTCCACGGATCCCTTTCAGAGATCAGTATCTGGAACCGTTCACTCGCACCTGATGAGATCGATTCCCTGAGATTCGAACCGACGGTAAATCCGGAGCAGGTTCTTAATTATAAAATGGATGATGGAACGGGAACAAATGTCGCCGATCATGCAGGTTCAAACAGCGGCACGGTCAAAGGAAGTTCCCCGGCTTGGTCATTGTCAAAAAAGGATATATCCTATGTAAACTGGTTTACCAATATTACCAGGCTGCAACCAGGGACCTACACCCTGTTTGCAAATGTATTTTATCCGTTTTGTCCTCCTTCAGGAGCTAATTATTCCCTTGGTAATTTCATGGTTTCCGATCCCTTTCCGGGACATAATTTCAGTTTTCATCTTACAAAAGGACAGGGATATTTCAGCCAGGGCATGTCGCTGATCAATGGGCTTTTTGTCAGCTCTGATTATTCTGGTGCAGGGCAGTCGGGATGGACAGGCAACTATATCAAATACAACTTCCTTACCCCGGATCATGAGCTCATCAGCAGCAGTACCGAGAGTTATACGGATCCTTTATATGCCGGGCAATTCAGCATTGATATGGGAGATGCATCTCCCGGAAGCTATATCAGCCTTGAAACCGGTTATTATGCTGGCGGAGATGAAATTTCCCAAAAAGCCGTTTCCATTCCAATATACATTCATCCGATGATCCCGCCAAAGGTCGATGGGGATTTTGGTCCGTTTGACCAGGCGATTGCCCCGGGAACCATGCAGTGTCCGAATACATTCTCAATACAAACAGGTCCGTTGACCGATATCGACAGTATCAAAGCGCTGTTTTATAACCGTTCCGACAGCCTGATCGGAAGTTCGGCTGCAACCAGGCAGAACGATTCCGTCTGGTCGGTCAACTATGATATGTCACTTCTCTCACCTCCTTCCTCATTGATGAAACTGAATTATTATTTAGGCCAGGATATACATCCCGTTGTTGAAGGACCGTATCGTATCACCATCCGGAAAACCCGGCCGATCTGGTTTGATTTTCTCCCTGCCAGTAATTTTAGCAACATTCAGCAATCGGGAAGTACAGTCTACTTCCAGGTTTCCACACCATTTGACAGGAACTGGCTGGTCAATGATTCGCTGTGTATCCAGATCCCCAAATCTGTGCCTGAACTACGACGTAACGACAAGAACCCTCTCCCTGAATCAACCACCCGATTTTTTTCATGACATGATCAGGTTGGGGGTTGGAAAACGTTCCACCCTGCATTTCGGTTTCACCAGTTCGCAAAATAATTCCTATAAGCTGGACAAGGACAACAACCTCATTGCAAGTCAGAATTTCGATATGGTTGCAAGCCTTTCCGGAGAAGTCCTGAAGATCGATAACATTGCCAAAGCAGTAGGGAATCTCCTCAGCATTGCAGAAGCCGTTGATTTTATTCAGGATCCCTGGGACTTGAATTCGCGCTGGGTGCGAAGTTCCTGGAGGGCCTGGTTTCCGGGTATTTTGACGTGGAAGGCCGGATCGCAATGGGATACGGACACTCCTATATAACCATCCCGAATCAGGCAACCAAACCGCTCGAATCGGCTGTTTTTCAGGTTTACGGAAAGTTCTATGTGGATATTCTCTGGGGATGGTATAAAACGACCCTCTGGGGGCCCTCACTGTTCTATTCCAACAACTTCTGGGGTGATGATATGTCGAAGTGTTTTCCCCCTGCCGGTAAAGGATCAGGCCGCGGCAACCCTGTTGTTGCATGTTCCACATGGCCTTCACTCGGTGGCGAGATTGTTCCCGTGAGTGAACTGACGAAAATGCCAAAGCCTGTTCCATGGCAATCAGCGGGATCATCTGCTGAAAACAGAGCCTTCACATGGATCGAACCGGGACCAGATTACGGGCAACGAATCCTGAATCTTTCCTATATGATGAAGAGCAAAAATAAATTTTCCGAATTCATCCCCATTGAGTTGAACAGCAATGCCATGAACAGTCCGGTCGCAGAGGCTGTAACTGACAAACAGGTGCTGCTGAGCTGGGCAAAGACAAGATATACAGATAAGTCAATCCAAAAGATCAAAGCCGACAATGTTCTGGCTTCCTTTCTAAAAGCCCAGGATATTTGGTACGGGGTATATGATATCTCAAGCAAAAGCATAAAACAAGTGTCGATCCTCCGGGATGACACGTCATCATTGGCTTCAGGACGTGTTGAAGGAAATCCGGAGATCGTTGTTCTCTCCGAGGATAAGGCGTTGATTATATGGCAGGTTGCAAACCTTGAGAGCAAGACCTCAACGATCTGGTATGTTACCCTGACAAAACAAAACGATCAATGGTTGTCCGGTGCTCCTGCTGTATTAACAGACATTGCAGGAGTTAAAACCCAGGTTTCGGTTTCATCTTACGAGCCTGGTAAGGCGGTGGTTGCATGGGTGAACACCACAGGGGAGGAGCACAGAGATAAAAAACTGATGATGGCGGATTTTGACGGAACTGCATGGTCAACACCCGAAGACCTGATCCCATTGCCTGAAAATCAAAGCTGCAATTATTTTGATATGAAGATTAAAAATGGGGTAGGCGGGGTTGCCCTGACGGTGTTTAATGACCTTGAGGGGGAAGCCAATCACGAAAAACTAATCTTCCTCCCCTTTTATCCAAAAGCGAAAAGATTGAATCGGGCACAGGCGGTTGACCTGTATACAGAGCATACGGCACATTTACAACTTCCCCGAATTGCGATCAATGAAGAGGGCAAGGCGACCATTGCCGTAAAGGTGGAAAGAATCGGTAAGAAATCTATAAGTGAGAAAATCTGCCAGGTGGACCTTTTCTGCGGCAATCTCAAGTCACCGACAGGCACATGGAACCATATTGAGGGAAACGAATATGTATGCGATACTACAAAACAGGTGTCGGAGATTGCGGTTTCCTACATAAATCATGATACACTGATGATGTTGTCGTACGAATATCCCATGGCCGCAACAAATTCGGCTTTCACTCCCGTACATGGAGTTATGTTTGGAAATCCCGTCATGAACCTGGTGTTACGCTGTTTTGCGATTGAAAATGATCATGCAATAACAGATGTTCCTGAAAAGCAATATTTTGTGGGCATGGGTGATCAAATGATCCCGGATGCCAGGGCGAAGCTGATTCAATGCTATCCTAATCCATGCGATGAATTCACTTACATAACCTTTACCCTGACTGAACAATCCAATGTCAGGCTGGAGATTCTCGACATGTCCGGTAATTATATCGCGACGCTCGTTGACCAGGAACTGCTGCCCGGGGGCCATCAGATGAAACTGAATACTGCGCTGCTTGCTCCGGGTGTTTACTTATGTCGTTTTTCAGCAGGCTCATCCTCCGATCAGATAAAAATCGTCGTAACCAGGTAATACATTCCCATATGAAATCAGGAATTTACAAAACAATCGCTCTTGTTATTTTTTGCACTTGCTGTATAATGAACACAGGATGGGCAACAGATCAGCACATTACTGTGAATACGACCTGGTCGGGTAATGTGAACCAGTCATCCAATATCATCATCGACAACGGTGTTACACTTACCGTGCTGCCCGGAACTCAGGTAACGTTCAGCGCAAGCACGGGAATAATCGTGAACGGAAGGCTGCTGGCCGTCGGAACCGAAAGCGATTCGATACGGTTTACAGCATCCAACACCGCAGCGGGCTGGGACGGGATCACATTGACCGGAACTCCTCCTGCCAACGACACAACGAAGGTGGTCTATTGTGTCCTTTCGTACGGGAGGAATTCCGGGACAAGTTACCACGGAAACAATGGAGGCATGTTCCAGATATCGGGTGTTAATAAATTCCTGATTTCCAATTGCCGGCTTCATTCCAACACAGCAAACCAATGGGGCGGTGCAATCAACTGCAACAATGCAGGCGGAGCAATCCGCAACAATATCATCGCCCAGAACAGCAGTTTTGTTGGCGGAGGGATGTTCCTGACCAGTTCCGGCACTTTGGTGACCGGTAATCTTTTCCAGGAAAATTATGCGACAAGTGACGGGGGAGCCATATCATTTCTTGCCTGCAGTCCGCACGTCACCAACTGCACCTTCTATCTGAACCATAGCCAGGAGGAGGGTGGCGCTCTTGACATTGGATTCGGATGCGGAGTCACTTTTACGAACTGCATTTTCTATGGTGATTATTCAGGTTGGGGAAACGAGATTGCTATTGACCCCAATTCCGGGCTCAGTAATTTTTATTATTGCCTTGTTCAGGGCGGCATAGCCGGCATCGGAGGAGGTGGCGCATCATCCGGCATCGGCGAATATCAGAACAACCTTGACACGAATCCCATGTTCACCGGCAGCGGGACTCATCCTTTCAGCCTCCGGCCAAACTCTCCCTGTGTCAACCAGGGAAAGCCGGATATGTCGGGACTCGATGTACCCGCTGCGGATCTTGCAGGCAACCCGCGAATTGACAATACCTGTCTCTCCCGGATCGACATGGGGGCATATGAATACAAGAGAATTAACAGTTTTTCGACATCCGGGACCATAACCTACAATACATCCTGGTGTGCCGATACGGTGAATGTGACCGGGAATATCAGCATCAACAACGGCATCACACTTACCATCGGCTCAGGGACGCTGGTATATTTCCGTGGTCAGTACGGAATTACCGTCAACGGAACTGTTCTCGCGGAAGGTACAGGCAGCGCAAACATCATTTTCAAACCGCAGGCCACCTCGCCGGGATGGAGTGGCATCACTTTCCTGAATCTCAACAGTACCAATGATACTTCACGGTTCACGAATTGCCAGTTTCTGTATTCCAATGCCGGCTCCCGCAATGGGGTGTACAACGGAGGCGCAATCTTTATAAGGGATTACAGCAAGATCAGGATTTCAGACTGCAGTTTTCAGCACAATAGTGCCGGCAATGAGGGGGGCGCAATGTTTCTAAGTGGTGTCAGTACCAGCATCAATAATTGTTCTTTCGGATATAATGAGGGCCGGAAGGGAGGAGCCATCTCGGCCCACAATTCAACGCTGACCTTTCCCGGGAGTAGTTTTAACAATAACAGCGCTGCAGGGGGAGATTGCATGCATTCCACTGCTTCAAAAGGGGGAGCGCTGGCTTTTGATACATGCACCATCACCGTAACCGGGATCAAGATAAGCAATAACAATTCGGATTGCCAGGGGGGGGGGATCTATGCAAATATCACGACCCTGACGATGAACCATGATACCCTGTCGGGAAATACTGCCCGTGATTGCCAGGACAACAGCGGTGGCGGCGGATTATTCTGCAATGCCTCTACCCTGAATGCATCTTCATGCCTGTTCTCGGGCAATCTCGCATCATGGGGAGGCGGAATATCGCTCGTCGGGACCAACGGAACGATAGAATACACAACCATCAATGCAAATTCGGGCAACCTGGACGGCTGCGGCGTGTGGGGTGGCGGAGGCATTAGTTTTGCCGGGAATTCAAATCCTGTCTTCAGGTACAGCAGGGTCACGAATAATGTGTGTGACCAAGCTGCAGGAATGATGATCAGCCATTCCAATCCCCATTTGATCCAGAACCTGATTACCGGCAACCAGTCGGTAAATGCCCCCGGCGGAATTGAGTTTGACAATGCATCCCCGCTGCTGCTCAACAATACCATCTGCAACAATTATTCCGAGTTAAACACTGCATGCCTCGAGCTTTATAACAATTCATCGCCGGTGATACGAAATACCATCCTGTACGGAAACGCCAACTCATTCGGGAATACTGACCCGATCTACCTGAGCGACGGCACCTGCAACCCGGATCTGTATTACTGCGATTTTCAGAATGGCCTGGGAGGTATTACCGGGTTTACATGGGATTATAACGGGGATTTTCTAAACAATATCAATGCTCCTCCCGGTTTTATCAATTCAGGAGATAATCCTTATCAGACCGGATCTTCCTCGCCATGTATGAACACGGGAGATCCTTCAACTACTGCGACCCAGGCAGGAGCCACTGACCTGGCTGGCGATCTGCGTATCATGAACGGCAGGATCGACATCGGTGCATATGAGACATCAGGAGCAATCCAGGTCTATCCCGGATCTGCCATTCAGTTTGCTGAATCGAACGACTCGGTCGTACTCGACAACCAGAGCCATTTCAGCTTCAGTAATACGTTCACTGTCGAATGCTGGTTGAAATCGGATACTTTGAGCGCCGGTTACTATACGATCCTGAAAAAAGGGTCGGAGTGGGAGCTAAGGCTTTTTTACGATCCGGTGATCTCGATCTTCGAATTCGGGATCAATAGTAATTCCGTCTTCAGTTACTTCCAGACTCCCGCTTCGCTCCTGCTGAACCATTGGAACCATATTGCAGTGGTATTCAATCTTTCGGCACCGGAGCCTTACCTTGCGATCTATGTGAACGGAGTGGAAGGGTACACCCAACCGGCTGAAACAATCAATGCTACGTCCGACCCTGTAACGATCGGCGCAGGCTTCATCGGGATCATGGACGAACTGCGGATCTGGCATACCGCCCGGACACTGGAGGATATCAGGACCAACATGCACATGATGAATCCCGTGGTATCTTCCGGACTGATGACCTACCACCAATTCAATAATTATAACGGAAACAGCATCGTTGACATTGTCGGAGGAAACAATGGCACCCCGATGAATATGAACCTCCCGGGTTGCCTGGTTGAATCAACCGTTCCGGCCGCCGGGGGATCAAGCCATCAAAAAATTATCAGTAGCACAGGTAAAGTCGATTTTACAGGAACCGACCTGACCATGGACATCAAAACGATCGCGTCCACAGATACGGTTGTGGTATCCCGTCTGGATACCATGCCGAATCTTAATCCGCCTGGAGCCAACTACGTACAACCACAATACTGGATCACCGATATTTATGGTGGTGGAAATCTGACTGCGGATCTTACTTTTCATGTGCTCCAGGATATCACCATTGATGATGAAGTATGGCTTGACCTCAACAGGATGTATTCACGGGGGAAGAATTCAGATTCTCTATGGACATTCGTAAAAAACTCTTCTTCCGCCAGCACACTAGATAATACAGTGACATTCAATAATATATCCAATTCAGGACAGTTTTGTGTACCCCACCGTGCAGTTCCGGATGAAATCGCTGGAAAGGCACTGGAATTCAACGGGGTCAACCAGTATGTAAAAATCGATCCGCTTTATATCACCTCACCCGATGCAATCACCGTGGAAACATGGATTTATCCGACCAGGCTGACTTCCGGCAATACCATGATCATTTATAATGGTGATCACGGTGAATTTAACCTCATTATGCATCAGAGCGCTTTTTGTTTTTCTGTAAAGCTGGGCGATCAAAACTGGTATTATGTTAACGGAACAGCACCGGTTTTAAACATGTGGCAACATGTATGCGGAGTTTGGCAAAAAAGCGGTTCCCTGAAAATCTATGTTAACGGCATTCTCTGCCAATCGGAATCCATACCGGCACTGAGTCTCCATGATCCGGGAAGCAGCTATCTCGCCTCCATCGGATGCTATAACCGGGGCAGCGGGTTTATGGCTGGGAAAACGGATGAGTTTCGTGTCTGGAATGTGGCACGAACCACGCAGCAGATCCGCGAATACATGCACCTGACCATTCCCGACGAAACAGCCGGAATGCTGGCATACTGGCAATTCAATGAAAATTCGGGAAGTGTTACCAAGGATCATGGAGGAAACCATGACGGTCTCCTCGTGAACATGAGCGATACCTGCCGGATTTTGTCGTCGATCCCGGCTGGCGGAGGTAACAGCTATACGAAGGTTGTCAGCGCTACTGGAACGGAAGAATTCACAGGTACAGATGTCCGGATGAACTTCATCGAAAAATCCGGCACCGATACGATTGTGGTCACACAAATCGACACCAGCGCCAATGTAAACCCTGTGGTGGATACCCTTTATGCCCCGGAGTATTGGGTGATTCATCAGTACGGAAACGGAACCCTGAACGCAAAGATCCTGTTTGATGTTGGGGGAGATGTAACCCGGTGGGATGAGGCGCATCCTGCCGGAATCGCACTGTTTTCCAGGCCCTGTAACTCAGAAGACAAATGGGAATACAACCGGCATGCTGACAGTGCATGGAGGACCGGCGACAGGATCAAGTTCAGCGGCATCACATCCTTAAACCAGATTTCTATCGGAAAAGGGATCTATCCCAAAATTGAGGTCACTCCCGATTCTGTTCAATTTGTTCGAAGTCCTTCAACAGTCACCATCGCGGATTCCGTTCTGATCTCAAACAAAGGCACCGATACACTGAGAATAACAGGCATAACGCACAGCAACTCCCAGTTCACCCTCTCTCAGACAGAAATGACCTTGCTGCAGGGACAGCAGCAATACCTTGTTGTTTACTATCATCCCATGGAGGAAGGAAATACTTATGATACCCTGCATATCGCCAGCAACGATAAGAACAGCCCGG
>JAPLDG010000039.1:14748-15543 GCA_026391845.1 Bacteroidota bacterium
GGCCGGGAACCACGCTCGGATACGATGGATCCAACAAATACGTGTTTGCTTATGACAACAACAGCCTCGATCTGACCAACAACTATACCCTTGAAGCATGGATCAATGTACAGGAATATGAATGGCTCGGAGGGATCATCAGTAAATACCAGACCCCGGGAGCCAACGGTTATACGCTCAGGCTCACCGGTGAGCAACCCTATTCCGGGTTAAATTTTGACGGTGTCACCACTGCCACTGGCATCCTTGCCCTCAATCAGTGGTACCATGTGGCTGCCGTCAATGATAACGGCACCAGGAGGATCTACCTGAACGGTATCAGCGTCCCTGTGACTGGTACTGCGCAGACCACACAGGCTAACGACGATTTACTCACGATCGGGAGAGATTATAATTCATTTGCCAGATATTTCAAGGGTAAGATTGACGAAGTGAGGATATGGAGTGTGGTTCGCACGGAACAGCAGATCCGGGAGAACATCCACCTGACGCTGAAGGGAAATGAGCCAGGGTTGGTCAGCTATTACCAGTTCAACGAAGGAACGGGAACCTCCGGGGACTATACGGCCGAAAAGATCCATTCAAACCGGGCAACCCTGGTGAATTTTGTGGAATCCGACTGGGTTTCATCCACCATATCCGCCGGAGGTGGAACGAGCAGTACACAGACAGTAAGCGCTCCCGGACAAACCGATTTTCCCGGGACCGGAGTCAGCATGAATTTTACGCAGAAAGCAGGTACTGACCAGGTAATTGTTTCAAGCATCGATACATCGGCCAACCTCAATCCAACCG
>JAPLDG010000337.1:0-3764 GCA_026391845.1 Bacteroidota bacterium
AAGAAAAGAAAGAGACATAAGATGGCAACGCACAAGCGGAAAAAACGCTTGCGCAAGAACAGACATAAGAAGAAATAGCCTTCCTGCTGCTGCAATTCCTTACGTCATCCACGGTTACTGACCTATTGTCAGTACCATTTTTGTAATACATGGAACGCTGTGAATAAGGAATTAATCATCAATTCAACTTCAACAGAAGTTGAAATCGCCTTACTTGAAGATAAGCTTCTCGTAGAGTTAAATAAAGAGAGAGCCAACAATGAGTATTCTGTTGGTGATATTTATTTAGGCAAGATCAAGAAGATCATGCCAGGGTTGAATGCTGCATTTGTGGATGTCGGTTATGAGAAAGATGCATTTTTGCACTATCTCGACCTCGGTCCGCAGATTCTCTCATTATTGAAATACATCAAGAAAGGACAGACTGCCAACGGCGGGGTTCTTACGCTTGGTGATTTTGAACTGGAAGCGGACATTCAGAAAACCGGGAAGATCACCCAGGTGCTCAAACCCAACATGGACATCGTTGTGCAGATCGCCAAAGAGCCCATCTCCACGAAGAGCCCATCTCCACGAAAGGTCCCCGTGTTACTTCTGAGATTGCCTTTGCAGGAAGGTACCTCGTATTGATGCCCTTTTCTGATAAGATTTCTGTATCTCAGAAGATCAAAAGCGCTGAAGAGAGAAACCGGTTGAAACGGCTCATTACCAGTATCAAGCCCAAAAATTGCGGAATCATCATCCGCACGGTGGCTGAAAACAAACTGGTTGCAGATCTTGATTCCGACCTTCGCAATCTCTACAAACGGTGGGAAATTATCACCCAAAAACTTGCAACTGCCAAACCGCCGCAGAAGATCATCGGCGAAATTGACCGGACCTCTGCCATCCTTCGCGATGCCCTCAATGAATCATTTAACAATATTGTCGTCAACGATACCGGGATTTATGATGAGATAAGGGCCTATATTCAACGGATTGCGCCCGAAAAAGTCAATATTGTCAAGCTTCACACCGGTAAAGTTCCGATTTTTGATCAGAATGGCATTGATAAACAGATCAAAAATTCTTTTGGCAAAATCGTCACAATTAAAAGCGGCACTTACCTGGTCATCGAGCACACTGAAGCCCTTCATGTCATTGACATCAACAGCGGCCACCGGGTGAATCAGGATCAGAATCAGGAGACCAATGCCCTGGAGGTAAATCTGGAAGCCGCAACAGAAGTGGCAAGACAGTTACGTCTCCGCGATATGGGTGGCATCGTCGTAATCGATTTTATCGACATGACCCAGGGATTGAACAGACGGAAGCTTTTTGAAAAACTGCGCGATGAAATGAAGCGGGACCGTGCAAAACACTCGATCCTGCCACCAAGTAAATTCGGCCTTGTGCAGATTACACGGCAACGTGTGCGCCCGGAAATGAGTGTTCAAATCCTCGAAAAATGCCCATCGTGCGACGGTACAGGCAAAATAAGGCCAACCATCCTCCTCACTGATGACATCGAAAATAACCTTGGCTACCTTGTCAGGGAACAGAATGAGAAAGGACTCTCCCTCGTCGTTCATCCATACCTTCACGCCTTCCTCACCCACGGATGGTTCAACTTCCGTTGGAAATGGTGGCGCAAATACGGTCAATGGGTCAGCATCAAGCCACAAAATGCTTATCACTTCCTGGAGTATCACTTCCTGAATAAGAATGGGGATGAAATCAAAATGTAGGCGTGACGCGTGACGGAAAAACGTGACACGTGACGGGAAAACGTGACACGTGACGGAAAAACGTGACACGTGACAAAAGTAAATAACCTTCAAGAACATTAATATGGTGCAAGTCACGCGTCACGCGTCACGTGTCACGAAAAAAAAATTAAATGGATATAGTTGTTAGCGGAATACGTCCCACCGGAAATCTGCATCTGGGAAATTATTTCGGGGCGTTGAAAAGTTTTGTGAAAATGCAGGAGGAAAATCAATGCTTTTTCTTCATTGCCGATTATCACTCGCTCACAACCCACCCTACCCCGGCCGATCTTCACGGGAACGTTAAAACCGTGCTGGTTGAGTTTCTCGCCTGCGGGCTTGACCCGGAGAAGGCGACGCTCTATATCCAGAGCGATCTTCCGGAAACAGCCGAGCTGTATCTGTTGCTGAACATGAATGCCTATATCGGCGAACTCGAACGCTGCACCTCTTTCAAGGAGAAAATCCGCACCCAGCCTCAGAATGTGAACGCCGGACTGCTCACCTATCCAACCCTGATGGCGGCTGATATCATCATCCACCGGGCGGCCAAAGTTCCGGTCGGGAAAGACCAGGAACAGCACCTCGAGATGACCCGTACTTTTGCCAACCGTTTCAACCGTCTTTATTCGGTCGATTTTTTTCCTGAACCTGTCGCCTTTAATTTCGGTGAGAACCTGGTGAAAATTCCCGGTCTGGATGGCAGCTTGAAAATGTCGAAATCTGAAAATGAGAACAACTCAATCTTTCTGGCCGACAGTCCGGAAGTGATCCGGAAAAAGGTGATGAAAGCAGTGACCGACTCGGGTCCGGTTGACCCCGGACAACCACGTTCACAAGGTGTTATCAACCTCTTCGACCTGATGAGTTACTTCTCCGCCCCCGATGTCGTAAACCATTTCGAGGGAACATATCAATCCGGAAACATCCGCTACGGTGATATGAAAAAGCAGTTGGCCGAAGACATCATTCTTTTCACCACACCATTCCGGGAGAAGATGATGGCACTTGCCGCAGATGAAAGTTATCTGAAAAAAGTCGCCGCCCTCGGAGCTGAAAAAGCCAGGGCTTCAGCAGCCAAAACAGTACGGGAAGTGCGTGAGATCATCGGATTCAAATCATTTTAATGATCCCTACCGCTCCCATTCAAGAAACGGCCGTCCTGATCGGAATATCAACCCATTCGCAGGATATGGAGCGAACCAGGGAGTACCTTGATGAACTTGCGTTCCTGGTTGTAACTGCCGGCGGGATTCCGGTGAAACAGTTCACCCAGAATCTGGATCGTGCCGATTCAAGGACCTATGTCGGCAGCGGCAAACTGAATGAGATCCGTGCATGGATGGTGGAAAATCCTGCGGATATGGTAGTTTTTGACGATGAACTCACTCCGAGCCAAATCTGCAACATTGAGAATGTGCTTCAATGCAGGATTTTAGACCGTAACAACCTCATCCTCGATATTTTTGCCCGTCGTGCCGTCACTTCTTATGCCCGCACACAGGTAGAACTCGCTCAGAATGAATATCTTTTACCTCGTTTGACCCGAATGTGGACCCATCTTGAAAAACAACGGGGAGGCATTGGTTTGCGCGGTCCCGGGGAACAGGAGATCGAAACCGACCGCCGGATCCTCCGCTACCGGATCAGTCTGCTAAAAGATAAACTGGAAGAGATTGACAAACAGATGGCTACCCAGCGAAAAAACCGTCGCGACATGGTTCGGGTGGCACTGGTGGGTTATACCAATGTTGGCAAGTCAACCATCATGAATGTACTCAGCAAATCAGATCTTTTTGCTGAAAATAAATTATTTGCCACGCTCGATACGACCGTTCGCAAGGTGGTGATCGAAACCCAGCCGTTTTTGCTCTCCGATACGGTAGGTTTCATCCGCAAGCTTCCCCATTCCTTGGTGGAATCCTTTAAATCGACCCTGGATGAAGTACGGGAAGCAGATATCCTGGTCCATGTAGCCGATATCAGCCACCGCGATTTTGAAGAACAGATCAATGT
>JAPLDG010000337.1:3778-20874 GCA_026391845.1 Bacteroidota bacterium
ACCGGTTTACAGAAAAGGATGCCGACGACCTGAGCCCTGCAACCAAAGAAAACCTGACGCTGGAGGAACTTGAAAAAACCTGGATGGCCCACGAAAATCTTCCATCGCTTTTCATTTCAGCCACTTCAAAACAAAACATTGATCAGTTGCGGGAAACGCTGTATCAGGAAGTCAGGAAAATCATAAAAACGCGATATCCTGAGAACATGTTGATTTAGCCGTAATGATCCCGCTTCATTTATCCAACACTCAACGCTAACAAGATGTAAAGACAAAGTTTTCCTAAGACACTGTTTTTTTTGTAATTTTGAAATCAATGATTCAAAAGAGTTTGTTATGTTAACTCGCAGAGAAATTCTGAGCTATTTACGTGAAAATAAAGTGGTTTTCCATGACAAGTTTGGAGTGGAAAAAATCGGTCTCTTCGGTTCGTATGCCCGTGAAGAACAATCAGATCAGAGCGACATCGATATCCTGATCGAAATGTCATCAACCACCGTAGATATTTTTGATAAAAGATTGCAATTGAGAGAATTGTTAATGAAGCACTTCTCAAAAAATGTCGACATTTGTCATGAAAGAGCGATTAGACCGATTTTCAAGGATTTAGTTCTAAGAGATGCTGTTTATGCATAAAGATGAAACTATAATCCTTTTGATGATTGAAACCATTGGCAAAATCATACTGTATACAACTGATTTGGACAGTGCTGAAAAGTTTGAAACGGATTTCAAAAGTTTTGATGCAACCATCATGAATTTCATTGTTCTGGGCGAGTGTGTGGGCAAGCTGTCTGAACAATTCAAAGAGTCACATTCGAATATTGATTGGCGTAAAATATATGCATTCAGGAATGTTTTAGCGCACGATTATTTTGGAATATACGCTGCAGAAGTCTGGGAAATCATTCAAAAAGATCTCCCGAAATTAAAAGCAAATCTCGAATCTATTTAACTTCTATAAGCCTGTTGTACTCCCTAAAAACAGCATAAACTTGAAATTCCGGAAATCTCACCTGATCCTGTTAAGCCTCCTCAGCGGGGCGCTTCTTTCGCTTGGATGGCCCGAACGGGGATTTCCGGGACTGCTTTTCATCGGTTTGGTTCCGCTGCTGGTCATGGAAGACCAGATGTACCGGCATCCTGAGCGATTCATCAAATTCAGCGCTCTGTTTTATACTTATCCGGGGTTCCTCCTGTGGAATCTGCTCACCACCTGGTGGATCGTGAATTCCACTTTCATCGGGGCACTGATGGCCATTGTGCTGAATTCGCTGTTCATGGCCATCGTTTTCCAGGGATTTCACTGGACCCGCAAAAAACTGAACAACCCGGTTGCCGGTTATGCAGCGCTCATCTCCTACTGGATCGCCTTTGAGTACCTCCATCTCAACTGGGACCTCAACTGGCCATGGCTCAACCTGGGAAACGGCTTTGCCACTTACTACAAATGGGTACAGTGGTACGAATACACCGGAACGATGGGAGGAACGGTGTGGGTTTTGGCCGGGAATATCTCCATTTTCCTGCTGATAAGTAAATACTACGTGCAAAGAACAAATACAGCAAAAATCAATCAGAATCTAAACGCGGTTGTTCCATATTCCATCTTTATCATTCTCTGGATTGCGGCACCGGTCATTTTCTCTTACTATGTTTATGCAACGTATAAGGAGAATGAACATCCGGTGAATTTCGTCGTGGTTCAGCCCAACATCGACCCATATTCGGAACAGTACATTTTGCCTCCTCCGGTCGTCATCGGAAAGATCATGGCGCTGGCGGTACCTGCAATCGACAGTACAACCAATTTTCTGGTGGCGCCTGAATCGGCCATACAGGAAGAGATGTGGGAAAATGAACTGACCCGGTTCACCAGTATCAGATTACTCAGGCAGGCAATCACACCCTATCCCCGGCTGAACATGCTCATCGGCGGCTCTACTTATTATCAACTGGGACGCAACGAACCGCCCGAGCGATGGGCCAGGAAATTCACCGATACCGACGGTCATTACAACGCTTACAATACGGCCATCCTGCTCAATAACCGTGATTCACTGCAACTCTACCATAAATCAAAGCTGACTCCGGGAGTGGAAATCCTCCCCTCGTTCAAAGGATTCAAATGGCTCGAAAAATTCGCCATTGACCTTGGCGGAACAGTAGGAAGCCTTGGCCAGGATTCGATCCGGAAGGTATATACGACCGTTGGTACCGTGAAAGTGGGTCCCGCCATTTGCTATGAATCGATTTTTGGCGAATTTTTCGCTGAGTTTGTCAGGAATGGTGCGCAAATCATGATCATCATTACCAACGACGGATGGTGGGGAAATACTGCCGGACACCGGCAACATTATGCATTTGCCCACCTTCGTGCCATAGAAACACGCCGCAGCATTGCCAGGTCGGCCAATACCGGTATTTCGGCTTTCATCGACCAGCGGGGCGATGCCCAACAGGAAACAGCATACTGGTTACCTGCCGTGATCAAGGGTACCATCCACGCAAATGACAAACTTACTTTTTATGTGAAACACGGGGATTACATCGCCAGGTTTTTATCGTACTTTGCAGGAATCCTGCTTGTTGCAGCCATCGGAATGTCATTCAAGCGAAAATAAAATCCAATGAAAAAAGAAGCTATAACCATATATCCGATCAACGAACTTGCCAGCAGCAGATGGAGCCCAAGGGCGTTTCTCGACAAACCGGTAGAAAAGGAAAAACTGATCAGCCTGTTTGAAGCCGCCCGATGGTCGGCATCCGGGGGCAATGAACAGCCATGGCGTTTTATCGTTGGCCTGAACCACGACGAAACCTGGCAAAAAATATTCTCAACACTGGCTGAAGGCAACCAGGAGTGGAATCAACATGTCCCCATCCTGATCCTGGCAATCGGGAATAAAATATCTTCCTGGGATGGCAATATCAGTCCTGTTTTTCAATACGACACCGGACAAGCGGTGGCGCATCTCAGCATCGAAGCGATGAACCAGGGCCTGCATGTCCATCAGATGGGAGGATTCTCGGGAGAGAAAGCCGCAGAACTCTTCGATATCCCTGAGACCTATCTGCCCCTTGTCGTTATCGCAGCAGGCTATATCGGAAACCCGGATTCACTGCCCGAAAAACTTAAACAACGTGAGCTTGAGCAGCGAAAAAGAAAGGGACTCAGTGAAATCGTATTCAGCGGAAAATTCGGAAATGCGGCTAAGATGATCCTGGTTCTGCTGGCACTGATGGTCGGAGGCTGCAACCAGCAAACCAAACAGCCTGCAGGACAGCAGGATTCAACGAACAAAAGACCGACTGTACAGGTACCCGAATTTTCTGCAGACTCTGCCTACGAATCAGTTAAAAAGCAGTTGTCGTTTGGTCCGCGCGTGCCCAATACCGCCGCACACGAAAAATGTGCGGCTTACCTGATTGATAAACTGAAGTCCTATTCTGCCAATGTGACTGTTCAGAAAGGACAGGTTTATGCCTACAACAGAACTGCCTTGAATTTCCAGAATATCATTGCCAGCTGGAAACCGGAAACCAACAACCGGATTCTGCTGTGCGCTCACTGGGATTCGCGCCCTTATGCCGATCATGACCCCGACCCGAAAAACCGGAAAAAGCCTGTGGATGCCGCCAATGACGGAGCAAGTGGTGTTGGCGTGCTGCTGGAAGTAGCCCGGCAACTGAACCTGCTTGATCCTCCGATAGGTATTGACATTATTTTATTTGATGTAGAGGATTACGGGCCTCCGCAGGATCAGACGATGGATAACTCCGAACAATATTGGGGACAGGGAGCGCAATATTGGTCCAATACCCCGCATAAACCCGACTACTTTGCCAAATATGGTATCCTCCTTGATATGGTCGGGGCTAAAAATGCCACATTCCTGATGGAAGGAATTTCCATGCAATATGCTGAAAATATTGTGAAATCTGTATGGTCAACAGGAAACCGGATCGGATATTCAGCCTATTTCATCTATGAAAAAGGGGGGTATGTAACGGATGATCATCTACCCATCAACCAGATCAGAAATATTCCAACCATTGACCTGATCCACCTCGATAAAACCACCCAATCGGGTTTCTATCCATTCTGGCATACAACGGGCGACACCTTTGATAAAATAGACAAAAACACCCTCAAGGCAGTAGGGCAAACGCTGTTGACGGTAATCTTCGAAGAGAAATAGGATCAGCCGTTCATCTCAAGTTCGATCACCATGTCGTGCGGTGCAGTATTGTTGCCGCCGAAATAGGGATAGAGTTTAAAACAGAGGTTCGGATCGGCATTGATGTTGTCCATGCGGATGGTTACATCCTGCACGGTGATAAAATATCCGCCATCCCTCCTCTCAATTTTGCCGGTGACCGATTCCTCTACATGAACCGATTTGATGAAGGCCATGGTAAATTTCTGCCCGGCTTTTTTCTCATCATAGGCATATCCATACACTTTTATCATTCCCGGGATTCCGAAATCGGGCACCCAGGCCAGACGTACAGAATTATTCTGATGGTTGGTTCCGTATCCGATCCCGGCCAGTTTATTCAGGTCGTTGTCATCCTGGTTGCGTGGTGGGGCCCACCAGCACTCTTTACGAAAGATAAACCGCAACGACATTGTATTCATCTTCCATCCGATGGCGCCGATTTTCTCAAAGATGCTCATGGATGCATAATGATTTCCTTTTTTAATCAGATAAAATCTCATGGCCGTAAGTTTTTTCCAAAGTGAGTTTCAATGTTTAATATGAAAAATTACGTTAATTTTATGCACCCGTAAAAATACAAATAAATTATCTGAAATAAATGACTGAACCTCCAAAGAAACTGTTCCTCCTCGATGCCATGGCCCTGATTTACCGGGCTTATTTCGCCTTCAATAAAAATCCGAGGATGAGTTCCAAAGGGGTGAACACCTCTGCTATCTTCGGCTTTGCCAATGTATTGCTCGATTTGTTAAAGAAAGAAAAACCCACACACATCGGGGTGGCCTTCGACACCATGGCCCCGACGGTAAGAAAAGTTGGGTTTGAAGCTTATAAAGCGCATCGCCAGGAGACCCCTGAAGACATCATCAATTCACTGCCATACATCCACGAACTTATTGAAGGTTTTAACATCCCAACCCTGTTTGTTGACGGGTATGAAGCCGATGATGTGATCGGCACTCTGGCCAAACAGGCAGAAAAGCACGGATTCGAAACCTATATGATGACATCGGATAAGGATTTCGGTCAACTGGTGAGCGATCATACCTTCATATACAAACCTGGGAAATTCGGAAGCGATGTCGAGATCATGGGGGTGAAAGAAGTTTGTGAGAAATTCAGCATCAAACGACCCGAACAGGTTATCGACATCCTGGGATTATGGGGCGATGCTTCAGATAATATTCCGGGGATTCCCGGTGTGGGTGAGGTGACTGCCAAAAAACTTCTTGCTGAATTCGACTCGGTGGAGAATCTCATCGCGAATGCCGATAAAATCAGCAACGAAAAACTGCGCATGAAGGTCATTGAATTTCAGGACCAGGCCAGGATGTCGAAACAACTTGCCACCATCATCCTCGATGTTCCCATTGAATTCGATGAAACCAAACTGATCATGGATCCGCCGGATGAAGAACGGTTGAAAAAACTCTTTGATGAGCTTGAGTTCCGCACTTTTGCGCAGAGGCTTTCCACCTTTTTGTCGTTGAACCTGGAGACAGAGTTACAGGGGAACAAAGTGACAAAGTTACAGAGTAACAAAGGGACAAAGTTAAAGAGTCAGGAAGCTGTAGATGACCTTTTTACGAACTCTGAAGAATCCTTTGAACAGGGCAACAGGGAGGCGAATCACGAATTGCAAATTACGAATTATGAATTACCGGTTCATGAATCAGCGCTGGGGACTATTTCATCAACTCCCCACAAATATGATCTTGCCGATTCCCCGGAAAAGCTGGCCTCACTTATTCAGAACCTCGAAAGGCAGACATCTTTCTGCTTCGATACGGAAACGACCGGCATCAATCCGAATACCGCGGAGCTTGTCGGTATCTCTTTTTCGTGGCAACCTCATGAGGCATACTATGTTCCGCTCCCGGATATTTATCATGATGCACAGGCCNNNNTTGTTGCATTGTTTAAACCGGTTTTTGAAAATGAATCCATCCAGAAGATCGGCCAGAACCTGAAATTTGATATTTCGATCCTCAAATGGTATGATGTGGTGGTAAAAGGCCCGATGTTCGACACCATGCTGGCGCATTATCTCATCCAGCCCGACATGAGGCATGGCATGGACCTGCTGGCAGAGACTTACCTCAATTACAAACCGGTTGCCATCGAAGAACTGATCGGAAAAAAGGGACAGAATCAGCTCAGCATGCGCACGGTCGATCTTGAAACCCTGAAGGAGTACGCCGCGGAGGATGCCGATGTGACGTTGCAGTTGAAGCAGGTTTTCGAGCCCATGCTTCAGAAAACCGATACCCGCGAACTATTCGACATGATCGAAGTTCCACTCATTCCGGTGCTGGCATCCATGGAAGCCGATGGTGTGCGGATTGATTCACAAACACTGAATGAATACTCCGTTGAACTTGAAAAGGAGATCAGGATCCTTGAGTCGTCCATTCACGAATATGCAGGTACCACGTTCAATGTTTCCTCCCCGAAACAGCTTGGCGACATTCTTTACACAAAATTGCGGATCGTTGAAAATCCGAAACAAACCAAAACGAAACAATTCAGCACCAGCGAAGATGTTCTGGCGAAACTGGAGCACAAGCATCCCATCGTCAGTAAAATATTGGAATACCGCTCGCTGACCAAGCTGAAATCAACTTATGTGGACGTACTTCCCACGCTCATCAATCCGCGTGACGGCAGGGTGCATACTTCCTATAATCAGGCCGTTGCTGCAACCGGACGGTTGAGTTCCAACAACCCGAATCTTCAGAACATACCAATCCGAACCGAACGGGGGCGCGAGATCCGAAAGGCATTTGTACCTCGCAACGACAACTACCTCCTGCTCTCAGCCGACTATTCCCAGATCGAACTCCGCATCATTGCGCACCTGAGCCATGATGCCGGGATGATCGAAGATTTCAACCTCGGCCATGACATTCATGCAGCCACCGCTTCAAAAGTTTACGGAATCCCGCTCGAAGAGGTTACCAGGGAAATGCGAAGAAATGCAAAGATGGTCAACTTCGGGATTATTTACGGTATCTCAGCGTTCGGGTTATCTGAACGACTGAATATCGCACGGAAAGAGGCTGCTGATATTATTCAGCAGTACTTTGTGAAATACCCTGATATCAAGGCATACATGGACAGTACCATTGCATCAGCCCGCCGGCATGGATATGTGGAAACCATGATGAAACGACGCCGTTATCTGCGCGACATCACTTCGGGAAATGCAACCATTCGCAGTTTTGCCGAACGCAATGCCATCAACGCCCCCATCCAGGGAACTGCGGCCGATATGATCAAGATGGCCATGATCGGTATTTTTAATCAAATGGAACAGCTGAACCTGAAATCGAAAATGATCCTTCAAGTCCATGATGAATTGGTATTCGACGTATATAAAGAGGAGGTTGAAACACTCAAACCGATCGTTGTACAAGGCATGCAAAACGCGATTCATCTTGATGTTCCGGTGATTGTGGATATGAATACCGGGAGGAACTGGCTGGAGGCACACTGAGAGGTTACTTTGTTACTTTGTCACTCTATTACCCCATAACCTTTGATCAAAACTAATATTATGACGTATAAAAATGACATCCGCACCGTAATGACCCTTGATGCCGGGGGCACAAATTTCGTATTTAACGCCGTTCAGGCTGAACAGGAAATCCTTGAACCGTTCATCCTTTCTGCAAAAGCTGAAAGCCTTGAAGCTGTTCTGACGACCATCATCAATGGGTTTCGCCATGTGGAAACCAAGCTGGTGAACAAGCCGGTGGCCATCAGTTTTGCTTTTCCGGGTCCGGCTGATTATGAAAACGGAATCATCGGCGACCTGCAAAATCTGCCCTTCTTTAAAGGGGGTGTTGCCCTGGGGCCCATGTTGCAGGAAACTTTTGGCATTCCGGTATTCATCAACAACGATGGCGATCTGTTTGCTTATGGTGAAGCCATCGCCGGTCTCCTTCCCGAGATCAATAAAAAACTTGAAGACGCCGGGAATCCCAAACGATACAAAAATCTTTTCGGAGTGACCTTTGGCACCGGGTTCGGAGGGGGAATTGTTACCGGCGACGGATTGCTTTGCGGAGACAATAGTTCAGGCGGAGAGATCAACCGCATGCGCAACCGCACATTTAAGAACTGGGACGTCGAAGAGAGTGTCAGCATCCGCGGGATCAAGCGCGAATATGCCAACAACACCGGTCTCAACCTGGCATCATGCCCCGAACCCAGAGATATTTTTGAAATCGGAATGGGAAGGGTAAAGGGTGACCAGATGGCTGCCATCCATGCATTTGACTCCTTTGCACGGGACGCCGCCGATGCCATTGCCAACGCAATTACCCTCATTGACGGGCTTGTTGTGATCGGCGGGGGATTATCGGGAGCTCACCCCGTTTTTCTGCCAAAACTGGTTGAAGAGATGAATTATCCCTTCGATACCATGTCGGGTGAATCACTTGACAGAATGGAAGTTGTCGCCTATAACCTTGAAGACCAGGTAAATCTGGCCTCTTTCCTGCAATCAGCTTCGGTAGAAATTCCTGTTCCTTTTACTACCCGGACCGTGATTTTCGACCCTAACAAAAAAATCGGGGTGGGAATTTCACGCCTGGGCACTTCCAGGGCGATATCCATTGGGGCTTATGCCTATGCATTGGCCAGGCTTGACCATTCATAAGGAATTGTAGGGACACGCCAGGGAGTGTCCCTACCTCCCTAACAATATTTACCATAATCATCAATTATTCAGCATTTTTTTGTACCTTTGCGAAACTAACACTGATTTTAGTATAAACCCTCAAACTCATACCCATGAAAAAACTTTTCATCTTTGGTATTTTTGTTCTGGCCACAATAGTTGTTCTGGCTCAGAATATCGCCCGGCAAATGGTTGTGCTGGAGATTACCACCAGTGTCGTTTGCTACTATTGCCCGGGCGCAGCCCTTGGTGCAGAAGATTTATTAAACAACGGGAAATTTGTTGCCGTGATTGAGCATCATAACCTTGCCCAGGGAGCCGATCCGTTTAAAACAACAGCTTCGCAGGCCCGCAGTGTCAATTTGGGATACGGCGGAGGTAATCCGACCGCGTACTTTGATGTGAAATCATCGTTTGCCGGAGGAAACCATACTTCAAGCGTCTATAGCTATTATCTGCCGAAATACAATGCCCGCATCAATGTGCCTTCGCCATTATCAATGGCTATGGACGTTACCCATTCGGGACTTGACTATAGTGCCAGGATCAAAATGATTAAAGTAGGAACAATTACCTCCACCAATCTGCGCCTGATGTTCGTGGTTACACAATCACATATACCGTACAACTGGGAAGGACAAACCGTACTCAACTATGTTAACCGTCTGATGCTTCCCGATGTCAACGGAACTGTTGTGGACTTCTCCGCCAGCGATACGGCATATGCTAACATAAATTTTTCCCTGAATGGCACCTGGCCGGCCGAAGATTGTGAAATCATTGCTTTTGTCGAAGACATGACGGCAAAGGAGGCACTGAACGGGATGAAACAAGGTGTTGTTGACCTTCAACCCGAATTCACCGCTTCAGAAACATCGGTGATCATCAACCAGCCGGTTACATTTACCAATGCAACTACCGGAGGCTATATCGACACTCCTGAAACTTACGAATGGTTATTCCCTGGCGCAAACCCTGGAACTTCCTATGATGCAAGTCCGACGGTGGCCTATGCGGATTCAGGTCATTATGATGTAACCCTGATCGTGAATCGTGGCGGACAAATCGACACCATCACCAAAACTCAGTTTATTGCGGTCAACTACCCGGTGGGCATTCAGAAAAACCTGAACCCTGTCAAAACCCAGGTCTCCCCGAATCCCAGCCATGGTGTTTTCACCCTTGATGTTTATTGTGGAAAACCCATCACGGTGAATGTCTCTGTCGTTGATGCCCTCAATATGACTGTATATCAGGCAGATGGACTCTCTCTAACGAACCGGTTGACAAAAACCATCGATCTTGGACACATTGCAAAAGGAATCTATTTTGTGATCGTTGAAAATGAGGGTAATAAAACCGTGAAGAAAGTCATTGTCAATTAAGAACGATTGTCATGAAAAAGATTGCTGCCATTTTTATATCCTGCCTGATAACCTTCAACCTCGTCGCGGGAAGTGTGGAAAAGGTCTTTATATTTTCACAGGTTAAGATCGGACAGAACGGTCAATATCAGACTGTTCTGCTCGATCGTACCATGCTTGCCGGGCGTAATGGTGAACCCATGTTGCCCTATCATCAGATCGCCATGATGCTGCCTCCGGGAGAAAAAGCAATTTCCATCAGGATCATTGGCGAAGCGCTTACCCCCATCCCCGGAATCTATGAACTTTTTCCGCAACAAATGATGCAGCCAATCTCGAAAGGCCCGGATGGAAAATTTATCAAAAATGAAGCAGTCTATCGTTCAACTGAAAACTACCCGGCCACACCGACAGGAAATCTGATCAACTCCTGTCTCAATGGATATGCCTTTGCCCTTTCAACATTTACGCCGGTGATTTATAACCCTGGAAAAAAAGCAATCTCATATTATCAAAAAGTGACGGTGCGAATCGAGACCGAACCCGATATCAATGCCACGCTTGCACTGAAAAATCTCACCGCCTCAGAAAGTGCGTTGAAAAGAGTCCGGCTTTTTGCTCAAAACCCTGAAATGATGCATCAGTACCCGGCCAAGGCATCTTTGAAAACGAACTACCAGATACTGATTGTCACACGGGCACAGTTTGAGACCGGGTTCCAGGATCTGGTGAATTATTACGCCGGCAAGGGTTTATCAACTCAAATCGCAACCATTGAAACCATCGGGACCATGTCGGGTCAGGATCTTCCTGAAAAAATCCGCAATTACATCATCAATGAGTACCAGAACTCCGGCATCGAACAGGTCATCCTGGGCGGTGACGTTGAATGGGTTCCTTACCGGGGACTTTACTGTTATGTAGTTTCCGGCTCGGGATATGAAGATAACAACATCCCGGCCGATATCTATTTCTCTGCATTGGATGGGAACTGGAACGCGAACGGGAACAGTAAATGGGGCGAAGCACCGACTCTTACCAACCCGACAGATGAGGCCGATTTGCTTCCCGAGATATCGGTTGGACGTATGTCGTTCAGCAATGCATCGGAGCAGGCAAAAATGGTGCACAAATCCGTTTCCTATCAGGGAAGCCCGGTGGTGGAGGAGATGAGAAAACCCTATCTCGTATCTGAATTTCTCTATGATCCGCCAACAACCTATGGCTCAGATTATCTTGAACTCCTGATCGACAATCACGACGACAACGGATATTCAACCTATGGCATTCCGTCAACCCAGAACACCATTACCAGGTTGTATGATACACCTACCTATAACTGGAGTGTTTCAGAGTTGCTGGCCGGGATCAATTCCGGACAATCATTCATTCATCACTGCGGTCATTCCAATTCCAATTATATGATGCGTTTGTATAACTGGGATATAACCAATCAAAATTTCAGCCAGGTGAACGGGATTACGCACAATTACCAGTTGATGTACACCCATGGATGCATCTGCGGTGCATTCGATGACGCAGATTGCATCGGAGAACTCTCTACATCCATTTCTAATTTCCTTGTTGGTGGTGTGTTCAATTCGCGTTATGGATGGTTTGACCAGGGAACAACCGAAGGTCCGTCTGCCCACCTTCATCGCGAATTTATCAGCGCCCTTTACTCCCCGAACCCCGATTCGGCCATTTCAGAACTTGGCTCAGCGCATTCGATGTCGAAAATTAAAAGCGCTCCATGGATCGGTCTTCCAGGCGAATTTGAACCAGGAGCGCAGCGATGGTGTCACTACGACTGCAACGTGCTGGGAGATCCTGCTCTCAAAGTCTGGATTGCCAACCCTTCTGTCGGAACTCCTGAACTCAGCAATTCCATTGCCTGTTCCCTTTCTCCAAACCCATGCAAAGATTTGGCAACCATCTCCATGGCATTGACAAGCGCCTCGGATGTGACGATAACGGTCAATAATTCGCTGGGGCAGCAAGTACTCACACACACCTATCTCAGACAGACTGCCGGGAACCTTTCCCTTACTCTCCATACAGCATCTTTGCCGATAGGCATCTATTATGTCTGTGTGAAAGCAAATGAGACATCTGTTGTGAAAAAGTTAATGATTTCCAGATAAATATTGTTATATATTTAACAGCCTTATCAAAACCTGTTAATATTATTTCTACCTTTGTGATTGCCCTTGTCAGGGCAATCATCATTTAAACCCTTTAATTTATAGTTACATGAGAAAAACTACATTTTTCTTTGTTATGTTCTTATCTGCTACCATCACCCTGATGGCTCAGCAATATAACTATCCTGACATTCCGGGAAAACCTGGTTTTACCCTGGTTGATTCAAAAAGTGTTTCAGTTGAGGTGCAATATGCGGTACCTGGCTTTTCACTTGAAGACCAGATGGTTCAGGGCATGCCAATGAAACACATCAACCTGCCGGGAACATTTCTCTTCAACAATGAAGGAATGCCCAACCTGCCTGGAAACGGAAGGTATATCGCCATTCCTGAGGGAGCTATCCCCCATTTGCAAATAGTATCCATGCAGACTGAAATCTTGCACAACATTGAAATTGCACCTGCTCCAAGGATTCCGACTGATATTCAACCCGACTTTCCCCTTCAGAAAAACCAGCAGGCATATTCAACGAATGCTTACTATCCGGAGTCACCGGCTCAGATATCAGAGGTCCAGCATTTTCGTGGCATAGATGTCGTAATGCTTGGTATCACTCCGTTTCAGTACAATCCGGTAACGAAAGATCTGATTGTGTATAAGGATCTGAAAGTGAAGATCACATTTGAGGCAGGAAACGGTCAAAACAACGCCGCTGCCTATCGCAGTCTGTGGTGGGATCCGATCATGCAGGATAACATTTTAAATCAGGCATCGCTCCCGGTCGTGGATTACAACAAGCGTTTGCAATCGTATCCAAAAGAAGTCAGAACGGAAGAATGTGAATACATCATCATCAGCCCGACCGGCCCTTCATTTTTAGCCTGGGCAGATACGATCAGGCGATTCCGCACCCAGCAAGGGATCCTGACAAAAGTTTATACGGTGACTGAAGTAGGTGGAAACACCGTCAGCGCCATTGAGGCATTCATCGACAATGCCTTTAATACCTGGACCATTAAACCTGTTGCCTGTCTCTTGCTGGGTGACTATGGTACAGATGGCACTAAAAACATCATCTCCTATCTTTACAATGATCATCCTGACGGATATAATCCATATCCCAGCGATAATAAATATGCAGATGTAAACGGAGATGAGATGCCGGATGTTGTCTTTTCCCGCATCCTTGCCAACGATGCCGCTCAATTGCAGGTTCTGATTACAAAATTCCTTGATTATGAGCGAAATCCTCCGACAGATCCCCTGTTTTATGATAAACCCATTTCTGCACTCGGCTGGCAAACTGAGCGATGGTTCCAGCTATGTTCTGAAATCGTAGGCGGCTACTTTAAACATACCATGAGCAAACATCCCAGGCGTATCAATGCCATTTATGACGGAACTCCCGGATCTACATGGTCATCAGCTTCCAACACCTCAACCATCACCAATTATTTTGGGCCTAACGGATTAGCTTACATCCCGGCGATGCCTTCTGAATTGGGTGGCTGGACAGGAGGGACTGCGACAAAAATAAACCAGGCCATTGATTCCGGGGCATTCATGCTCGTTCACCGCGATCATGGACTCTATACCGGATGGGGTGAACCGGCTTACAGCAACACCAATATCGGCCTGCTGAACAATACCCTGCTGCCCTTTGTTTTTTCCATCAACTGTCAGACAGGGGCGTACCACCGGTCGTCAGAATGTTTTGGAGAAAAATTTCTCCGCCACACCAAAAACGGACACAATGCAGGCGCGTTGGGGATGGTTTGTCCATCAGAAGTTTCTTACTCATTTGTAAATGACACCTTTGTTTGGGGAATGTTTGACAACATGTTTCCGGATTTTATGCCCGCCTACGGCACAACTCCCCCCTCAAGGGATGTGCTGCCGGCATTTGGCAACGCCGCCGGAAAGTATTTCCTAAAACAATCAAACTGGCCATATGGCGGAGCAAGTGTAAAACCCGTTACTTACCGCCTTTTCCATATGCTGGGGGATGCTTTTCAGGTAGTTTATACCGCTATTCCTCAACAACTCACGGTTATCCACGATACCACCATCTCATTCGGAGCACTGGTTTTTCCTGTTCAGGCCGATGAAGGTTCACTGATTTCCATCACCGTGGAGGATGAACTCATTGCAACAGCGACTGGCGTTGCAGGAGTACCTGTCAATATTACAATCCCGGAACTCGCCATTGGGACCCAGGTACTGATTACGATAACCAAGCAGAATTTTTTCAGGTACCATGAAATTGTTCCGGTGATCTCCGGTGTCCTTTTGACTAACTTCTCAGCAAATACCACAACCCCGTGCAGCGGTTCTTCCGTTAATTACAGTGATATCTCATCCGGAAGTCCGATCGCTTGGACCTGGGTTTTCCAGGGCGGCACTCCGGCTACATCCACCGAACAGAATCCTACAGGAATAGCTTATGACCAACCCGGCAATTATGATGTTACACTCACCGCTTCCAAAGCTACCGGAGATCCGGTAACCCTGACTAAAACGTCATATATTCATGTTGTCAGCGTTCCGGTTGCCAACTTTGAATATGCCACCGGTTGTGTGGAAATGCCGATTCAATTTGCTGATCAAAGCAATGGAAACGGAGGCGTCATAAATAACTGGAACTGGAACTTCGGCGATCCTGTTTCAGGTGTCGCCAATACTTCCAGTGAACAAAATCCAACCCATATTTTCACGAATCCAGGCACTTATACTGTTTCATTGGAGGTGAAAAATGAAGGAACCTGCGGCAACATCATGTTGAAAGAGGTCGTGATCAGCGCATTGCCTGCAACCGCTGCCACTCCTGCGGGAAATTCGATTCTTTGCAGCGATGCTTCAGAAAAAATCTATACCACTGCCGGAGCAACCGACGCTACAACATATCATTGGACGATCGATCCGGAGAGTGCCGGAACCATCGAAGGAACCGGTCTTACGGGAGCACTTTCACTTGCATCCGGTTTTACCGGATCGTTCAGCATAAAAGTTCAGGGATCCAATGACTGCGGTGATGGCGCTTTTTCAGAAGATTTGCCTGTAACCGTGATCGGTTCGCCAACAGCCAACTTTGAGGATGCCACAGGTTGCGCCGGACAAACAGTGCAATTTGCTGATCAATCCATAACAAACGGAGGTACAATAACGGATTGGACGTGGAATTTCGGCGATCCGGATTCGGGCGCCGGCAATACTTCCAGTGAGCAAAATCCGTCGCACATTTTTACGGCCCCGGGAATCTATCATATCTCCCTCGAGGTAAAAAATAATGGAACCTGCAGTGATGTAAAACAAAAAGAGGTCGTGATCATTTCCTCCCCTGCAGCTGCAACTAAACCAACAGGAGAAATCACGCTGTGCAAAGATATTTCAGGACAGGTATATACCACTGCCGGAGCCATCGGGGCAACTTCCTACTCATGGGCAGTATCACCTGAAAACGCCGGAGTAATTTCAGGCGCCGGCACTACCGGAACCCTTGCACTGGCAAATGGTTTTACAGGTTCATTCAGCGTAAAAGTTCAAGGCTCCAACGAATGTGGCAAAGGCGTTTTTTCTGAAGGATTGCCGGTAACCGTAACCGAATCGCCTGCTGCTCCGGCTAAACCGTTGGGTGTTGACAGTCTGGACGTTCATAAAACGGCTCAGAATGATTTTACTACATCCGCGGTTCCCGGCGCCATCACCTATTCATGGTTCCTTACACCGGAAACCTCAGGATCCATTACCGGCTCGGGATTAACAGGTACAGCCATCTGGAATACATCTTATCGCGGTCATGCATCTGTAAAAGTTAAAGCTGTTAACGCGTGTGGTGAAAGTTTGGCTTCAGAGGAAAAACCCCTCAATATCTATTCCACGCTCGGATTGGCTGAAAATAACGGATTGGGTATTGCCATCTTCCCGAACCCCAGTGATGGTAAATTCAGTCTTGACATCAGTTCCTCCATTGTTTCTAAAATCAATCTGGTTGTTTTTAACACCCTGGGGATGGTTGTTTATACTGAAAATGATGTGAAATTCCAGGGAACACTTCACAAGACCATCGACCTTACAAGGTTGCCACAGGGCGTTTATCACCTAAAAGTTACGGGTGATGGCGTTTCTACAACAATCAGGGTGGTTATTGGAAAATAAAAAGCGTGACACATGTCACGAAAAAGCCGGAACCCCTCAAATCGGGATTCCGGCTTTTTCAATATTGGGGTCCGCTTCCCCCTCCCTGTTTGGGGAGGGTTAGGGGGTGGGGTGGGTCTATCTCGTCCTGACTTCTGACATTTAGTGCGGTACAACACGAATGCTCCAACCCCCAATATCCAGCTTAGCCGTTTTAATGCTAGCTACAAATATTGCCAGCAATTCGGTTGCTTCATTCACCAGGTCCTGCAATTTCTCGGGTTTTATTTTTCCTGACCGTTGAATCAACCCAAGCCAATAAAGTGTTTCATCATCCTCTTCCTCAACTATTTTCAATTTATTGATAAAATCCCGTTTTGATTTCGCTCGTCGCGCAGAGCGGTAATTTGCTCCAATAAAGGTTGCCGACCGCAGAATTTGATTTGAAATAACGCTCATCGATTTTCCCTGGGGAAGGTTTTCCACCAGGTTCATCACTCTAAGCGAAAATTGTTCAGTTCTCTCTTTTAAATCGGCTTTTGCCAT
>JAPLDG010000265.1 GCA_026391845.1 Bacteroidota bacterium
CATTTAGGAACAGGTTGCTGGCGAGGGTAATATCAACACCCAAATCCAGGCGGCCCATTATGTCCAGCGAGTTGAAACGGTCTGTTATTGTTGATTCACCTACTTTTTGGGGGGTGCTCCAGTAGCTGTTCTCAATTGTTTCATTATAAACTTCTTCGTTTTTCAGATAGGTCTGTGACGCAGAAAGCAACAGATTAAATTGCGGACCAGCCATTGCATAGAATCTGACAACTTCCCCGGCCGATCTGTATTTGAACAGGATAGGGATCTGGAGATAGTTTAGTTTAATATTTCTTGTATATCTGTAATTGGTATCGTTCAATGTGCGTTCATCGGCATATTTCTGACCAAGCTTAGCGAAGCCGATTTCCAGTTTCAGTCCAAGGCTGTTATTGAAATCGAATCCGACATTTACGTTGCCTGAACCGCCAAAAGTGGCCGCATAATCCATTTCAAAACCCAGTCCATAATTATTCTGGTTGGTAATAAAGGAACCCAATCCTGTCCCGGCAAGGCCAAAATAGAGTTGTTTTTGAGACATCAGAGGGCCTGATAAAAAGAACAAGGCGATGATAGCAGCAGATAACGTTTTTTTCATGTTGGTTTAGTTTAAATTTTCAGCAGCAAAAAACGCCACTTCAATTATTTGAGGTGGCGTCTGTTTTTATGATGAAATGATTTATATTCGTGTTGGCAGCGGATCAATGGTTTTGAGTTTTGAGGGCAGGAAGATTCCAATTACACCATGGATGCCAACGCTCATCACAATATTGAAGAAGAATGCCAGAAAAGCAAGTAATAGCAGGGCGCCGCACAATGCAGCCAGCACCATGTAGGTGTTGAACTCCCCGTGAATATACAACGAGCGGCGAAGCATGCCATGGAGGCCGGCCATACCCATAAAGGCGCCCATGCCGATGCCACCGATCAATTGCCCCCAAAAGTGGAAATTTGCCAATTTCTGGCTATATAACTGAGCGCCGTTGGTGAGGATTGGGAAAAGGATATAAATGGCGGCATAGAGTGTCATGGCAAGTCCAACGAGGATGGCCACATGCACATGCGGACCAATCACCCATTGGGTATTATGCAGAATTCGATTCAAACCAATGTCGGCCTGCATGATCCCTGCAGGAACTGCGAGTGCAAATCCAAGAAGACCGCCGAGTAAAAATTTCAGGGGATTGGTCATTTTGAGAGGGCGGGCGCTCCACAGGGTCGCCAGAGTAATGAAGAAGGCCAATCCCTGGGTAATCAGTTCCAGGGCCGTGACCATTTCACCTGAGAGAACTTTGAGAAAGCCGGGCTGGGCCTGATCGGAGAGGAGGTGGTGTGACCAGACGGTCCAGGAAACGACCAGTTCAACAAGCAAAGCTGTCCGGGCGATATTTTCCATGAACAGTTTTTTCCCGGTGATCAGCGTAGCAAGAAGATACCATGTTCCGGCGACAAAGATCAGCACCAGCCCGTCGGCCACCAGATCGAGGCCCCACCAGAACCAGTTTTTATAAAGGAGGGCATCAATAGCCGTATCTTTCAGGTTCACCCCAAACAGGTTAAAAACCATATAAACCAGGATGAGCACCCCTGTAAAAAGGATGATCGCTGAATTAAGCGCTACATCTACGGTTCCGCGTGCAATTGCAGCAACGGGAAGAGATACAAGGTGCTCTTTTTTATTCCGGGAAAACAGGTTCTTCATCCCGCTTACTCCCAATGCAGATGCCAGAAGCGCTCTTCCGGGTTGTTTATCCCAACCTTCAGGAGTATAGGTGATGGTGGCAAATATATTGATGACAAAAAACACGGTTCCAAGCATCACAAGTGCGATTCCGAGGATGAAAAAAATTCCGCCCACGACACTGAATTGTGTAAAATCGACCGGCAATGGCCAGTACAATGTATAAAGCGGCGCATAATGGGTCAGAAAACCTGCGAACCAGAACATGAAGGTGCCGATTGCAATCAGCCAAAGGTTCCAGTTTCCGAGTTTGACGCTCCACAAAGGTTTTTTCATCAGAAATGGAACCAGGAAGAGGAAAGCTCCGAAAACGATGGAATAGGTTGACCCGAAAATTCCGACCAGAGGATGGGCGGTCATGATGGCAAAAAACTGGTTTGTCGATATTTGTGGAATTGGCTGTATCTCATAAATTCGCATGAGCATCCCTTCGATCACTGCAAAAGCATAGTAAACCAGTCCGATTACGACAAAACGGAGGGTGAGTTTTTGCATAGGAGTGAGGCTGTCTGGTTTGAAAAGGGCCTGTTCACCCTTCATCAATGTTTGTAAAAAGTTCATGTTAAAATATTTAAGTGGTTAATACCTGATGAGTTAGTTGTTGACTGTATTGAGGCAGGAAACGATCACG
>JAPLDG010000271.1:0-1542 GCA_026391845.1 Bacteroidota bacterium
CAAGGGCGCTGAAACCTATGTGATGGGATTGCACAAATCTCAGGCAAACCTGAACATTGCAAAACTTGAAAATGCGGCGATATTGCTTGAGTCTGATTATCAATCATCGTACAATGGTTTTGATCCCAATTCTGATGAATCCTATATCATTTTTTCACTGAATCAAAATTCAAATCTTGATAAAAGTACCGACTTTGCCGCCATGATCCAGGAGGAGATGGTGGAGAGGGTCGGATTGAATAACCGCGGCGTAAGACAGGCTGGCTTCCTGGTTTTGTATAAAACTACCATGCCCAGTGTTTTGGTTGAAACTGGCTATCTCAGCAACCCGGATGAGGAGATGTTTTTAATGTCGGCCAAGGGGCAGGATTATATTGCATCGGCCATATTCAGGGCGTTTAAGGCAATTTCAGGAGATAATCTTATTTCTGAAAATACAGAGAAGCCTGAACAAAAACCAGATTTTCCACATTTGGAAAACAACAGCAGGGATGAAAAAAAGGTGGATTCGACTCCGTTGCACGCGGTAGAAAAATCTGATAATCTGTCATACCGGGTCCAGATTGCTGCTGAAAGCAGAGACATTGGAATCCATGCCGCTAAATTTTCCCGTTTTAGCGGGGTGAAATTATATCGTCATGGTGGCTTGTTTAAATATACGGTAGGCAACGAGGCCGATATGGCGGCAGCACTAAACTTGCTTGACGAAGTTAAACGGAAGGGAGTCAAAGATGCGTTTATCGTGATTTTCAGAAATGATGAGCGAATTCCCCAGCCTGAGGCCGACATGCTCATGAAAAAGTAAAAAAAATTGTAAGTTTGCACAAAATCACTGCTGTGAAAATCAGGAAAGAGATAAAAGTCGGGGTTATTTTCGTATTAGCAACTGCCATCCTTATCTGGGGCTTGATGTATCTGAAAGGTCTTGAGTTGCTTAAAACCAGTCGCACATTCTATGCTGTATATGATCAGGTGAATGGGTTGAACCCCGCCAATCCTGTTTCAATCAAGGGGTTGAAGGTTGGCCAGGTGAAAAAAGTATATTTTGACCAGAAAAATCCGGAAAAAATTGTCGTGGAACTGTATGTTCTTGGCGATTATCCCATCGCGAAAAATTCTACTTCCCGAATATTCAGTTCAAGTTTGCTCGGATCTCCGGAAGTCGAAATCATTCCGGGCGATTCTAAGGAAATGGCGCAAAGCGGCGATACTTTGCTGTCAAAAATCGATGCGACACTTGGGCAGGAAGTGAACAACCAGTTGCTTCCATTGAAAACCAAAGCCGAAAACCTGATTGGCTCCATTGACAGCATTGCAGCCATCATCCAGCAGGTGCTTAATAAAAACACACGGGATAATCTCATCCAGGCTATCGAACATGTAAAACAATCTCTGGGAAATATTGAACATACAACCTACAATCTGGATACACTGATGAGTTCGCAACGCAACAACCTTTCGAAAATCATAGGCAACGTTGAATCGATCAGTAATAACCTGAAACAGAACAACGAAAAAATCAGCAATATTCTTTCCAATTTT
>JAPLDG010000271.1:1607-10006 GCA_026391845.1 Bacteroidota bacterium
AAGTCTTTCCAATTTTTCAAATCTCAGCGATTCCCTCGCAAAAGCGCGGATCCCACAAACCATTGCCCAGGTAAACAAGGCGATAACTGACCTTGATTTGATCCTTCTGAAGATTAATAAGGGCGAGGGGTCGGTCGGGCAGTTTCTCAACAATGAACAACTTTACAAAGAGGTTGAAAAAGCAGCACGCGACCTGAATCTTTTGTTGGAAGATGTCAAAGCCAACCCGTCAAAGTATGTAAAAGTTTCGGTTTTCTAACTTGAAAAGCGGGTGATCCCCTCTTTTACTACCACACAAAAATATCCATCTTCTTCAATGGCCTCCTTTTTTCCTCCCACTTGAAGCCTTTTAGTTTTCGCTCATTAGGCGGGACTTCTTTTTCGGGATAGAGATGCGCCTCGGGTTTGTCGATGTAGGTGATAGATTTCAGCTGGTTTTTTTCGAGAAAGACCAGCATGTCGCTGGAAACCGCTACGTTGATCCCGATCAGGGTTTTATCTTCCTCCCGGGCGAAATAGATTGTCTGGGCATTCCCCAGTACATTGATCTTGTAAAGTTCGTTGTTGCGGAATTTTGCAAGCACATTTCGCCCCTTGATCTGGTTGAAATTGGCCGTATCGTCCCGGGAAATGATAAAAGCGGAGCTGTAGAGCTTCAGTGAATCTGCCACACCATTGAGGATGGTCAGCCTGATGGAATCGGCTGACAACTGGTTCGAGTCCGACCATAATACGGGATCGTGGTACATGGTCATGGATGAATCTTTGCTGAGGTAGGCAAGCGAGTCGCACATCCCCTGAATGTCGTGGCGAAAGAATTTAACCTGGTAAAAACAGAAAACTGTTTTAATTTTCTGAACAGAATCAAAAGTCGCCCGCACTGTATCCCCATGCATGAACAGGGAATCTTTTTTGTCAACCAACACACTTACAGCACTATCCGTCATAAAAGCGAACCCTTTTTTGCGTTGCATCTCCCCGTAGTTTCCCATCAGCATGATATTCTGAACCGTGTCATAGATCAATGCTTTGCGGAACACCTGCCCGAACCCGTTTTTACGCTCATAATACATGCTGTCGCCGGTCAGATAGGTTGCCTCATGGTAAATGCGCGCCCTGTCACGGAACCGGGCAACATCCAATCGTGTATTGTACCAACCGTTTTCACAATAAATTGAGTCCTTTTTGTCTTTGCTGATGATGTGCGACGGCCCGTAGAAATATGAAATTTCTGTCACTGTGTTGTACATCAGGGTGTCAGAAAACATGTTGTAATCGGGGTTGATCAGGATTACCTTATCCTTGAAGAAAAATTGCTTGTTGTCGGTGTAATAGTAGCCATGATGGCTCACCAGGTTGTTTTTATCATTGACAATCTTTCCCCAGTAATCATATTGGGCGATCTTGCTGTTGCGATTATAGATTAGTGTGTCGGTGGTCAGGGTGGTTTGGTTATCGATGAGCCTGACATTACTGTTTGCATGAGCGATCTTCGTATTCCCGTCATACCGCAGTGAATCGCTGTAAAGGTTCAATGTGTCGCTGAGTTTAATGCGTACATTTCCGTAGGCAATCACCTTGTTTTCGGCTTCATTAACATATGCGCTGTCGCAGTAAAGAAAAGCGCTGTCGTGGTTCATCACAACATTCCCAAGTATCCTGGGACCAAACTCGTAAATATCCTTGTTGAACTCCCATACATTGCCTGAGTACTGAATTTTAGTCTTTCCAGGCTCCTGTGAAAAAGCTGCGAAACAGGGTAATAAAAAAAGGAGAATAAAATACCTGTGCATGTTGAAAACAGATTCGGAACGGTGGCGCAAAGATACTAAAGTCAATGTTACCAATTTTAATGAACAATTCGATCAGGATATCAACAAAATGGGTAAATTTGAACACTATTTAACTATTTCTGCTGACCCAATGAAACAAATTTTCGACCCTCGCCGCAATCATGCCGAAACCCAGCAAAAAACCGGATATGTTCCACGTAAAACAGCCACCCAGGCTGATTATGACCGCATCGGTTTCATGTCGGGACTTGAAGTGCACCAGCAACTGAAAACCAAAGAAAAGCTTTTCTGCCACTGTCCTGCCGGGATTTTTCAGAAAGCAGACGACTATGATGCCGAGTTGATCCGCCACATGCGGCCAACGCTGAGCGAGCTCGGCGAATATGACGGCACTGCCCTGATGGAATTCAGGACGCGGAAAAATATCATATACCGCATAAAAAATGAAACGGCCTGTACCTATGATGTTGATGATACGCCTCCATTCCCGCTTAACCGGGAAGCATTGTCACACGCCATCGACATCTCCTTGCTTTCCAGGTTAAAGGTAGTAGGAGAGGTGCATATCACCCGCAAACAATACCTTGACGGCTCCATTCCAACTGGTTTCCAGCGAACCGCCATCATCGGGATCGAAGGTGAGATTCAGTTGAAAAAAAAGAAAATACGCTTAATCCAGCTGAGTCTGGAGGAGGATTCATGTCGCGAAGTTTCCGATATCGGCCATGTACGCATATACCGCACCGACCGTCTGGGAATGCCATTGATTGAAACGGTTACCTATCCGGAATTTAAAAACCCGGATGAGGTGAAGGAGGGCGCCGACTACATTCGGTTCCTGAACCGCAGCACCGGTAAGGTTCGCTGTGGAATCGGTTCCACCCGGGCCGATGTCAATGTAAGTTGCAAAGGTGGAACACGTGTTGAAATTAAGGGTGTGGCCCACAACGGATGGATGCCCGAACTGACCCATAATGAAGCTTACCGTCAATGGGCTTTGCTGGCAATCAGAGATCAGTTGAACAAAACGATCAAAGATCAGGCGAACTGGAAAATATTTGCGAGGGAAGCGAAGGCAAAAGATTTCAAACTGGAAAACCTTGGGGTTCCAAAGAACACGACACTCAAAGTCTATCTGGTTAATCTGCCACAATTTCAGGGGATATTGTCTCACTTCACCCAACCTGGCAAGATGTTCGCCGATGATTTCTCCGACCGGCTGAAAGTAATTGCCTGCATTGAGAAACCCAACATGGTTCACTCAGAAATGTTTGAAGATGTAGTGGGTGAAAAAGCCTGGGCGAAAGTTCAGTCCCTGTTGGGCAGCAAGGACGGAGATGCCCAGCTGATCTTCTGGGGACCTGAGGATGACATCAAAACAGCCCTTGAAACAATTGAAGAGCGCTGCAAACTTGCTTTTTCCGGAGTGCCAAACGAAACCCGAAAATCGTTTGAAGATGGCACAACCATGTTTGAGCGCGTTTTGCCTGGCGCTGACCGCATGTATCCCGATACCGACTCAGCGCCCATCCCACTTGAAGATACAGAGATTGATGAAGCGCTCGAACGGCTTCCCATATTGGTATCAGAGCGCATTTCACAGCTTATAGAATGGAATGTACCTGAGGATAGCCACACTTTTCTCCTGAAGAATAACCTCGTTCCTTTGCTGGAAAAGGCGCAGGTTGAGTTGAATGTTCCTGCCAGGTTCACTTCCGGTTTGCTCGCAAACACACTGAAACACCTTCAGGGGCAATACCCTGCACTGCCTGATTTTTCACATGATCAGGTATTTGAATTGTTAAAGTTTCTGGTTGACAATAACATAGATCTGGCCATTGCCAAACGCATGCTTTTTCATCTGTATCAGCATCCGAAAATGGATTTTGAGTCTATCCTCATCACACTCAACTTCAAACAGATTCCAAGGGAGGATATTCTTTCCAAAGTACCATTCCTGGTGAAAAAATACAAAGATATCAGAACCTCTCACGATGATTCAGCCGGACTGCGATGGGTAATGGGAAACCTCAGCAAACTGGCAACAGGTAATATATCACTCAGCGAATTGCAGGGGCAAGTCAGCCGTCAGCAGTTGGCAGTCGGCAGTATTTAGTTGGCAGTCGGCAGTATTTAGTTGGCAGTTGGCAGTCGGCAGTTGGCAAGTGGCAGTCGGTAGTCGGTAGGTAAGACGAAACGGAATCGTAATGAAAAGCAAAAATTAACCAAATATACAGTCACGTGTCACGTGTCACGCGTCACGATCTAACAAAACTAACAATGAGCGAAGATATTTTCCAGGGATACAAAGGGCGGGCGTTATCCGTATTGCAAAAGTTCAATGCCCGGGTATGGGCGAAAGTAAGGGTGAACAGCAGCCGGGGCGTTTTTGAAGGTACGATTCTGCCAAGGGCTGAAAATACCGATGACAAGCATCTTGTGTTGAAGATTTTTACTGGATATAACATTGGAGTTGATATCCAGGGCATTACCGACATTGTAGAGCTGGGATATAAGAAGGCGATCTATAAAATTCCGGAGAAGGAGTTTCCCTATTCCAAAGACAAACCCAATGTGAAACTCCTGGGTACAGGCGGCACCATTGCTTCACGTCTCGACTACCGAACCGGCGCCGTAATCCCTGCATTTTCACCTGGCGAATTATATGGAGCTGTGCCAGAGCTTGCAGATATCTGCAACCTGACGACAGAGAAACTATTCGCGGTCTTTAGTGAAAACATGGGGCCTGACCAGTATAAAAAACTGGCCATCGCCATCGGGAAGGAGATTGAGAATGGCATTGATGGCATCATCATTGGCCATGGCACCGATACACTGCATTATACCTCTGCCGCACTCACGTTCATGGTTCAGAATTCACCGGTTCCGATCGTGCTGGTTGGCTCCCAGCGCTCCTCCGACCGCCCAAGTTCAGATGCAGCTTTAAATCTGATGCATGCAGCTACTGCTGCGGCTCATGGCGATATTGCCGAGGTGATGGTCTGTATGTTCGGTCCCACTTCCGACGAATACGGTTTCCTTCATAAGGGAACCCGGGTCAGGAAAATGCACTCATCCTATCGCTCTACTTTCCGTACAATCGGCGATACACCCATTGCCACAGTCAGCAGGCAGGGGGTGGTTCCGATCAAACATGACTACAAACGGCGGCGCACCGACCGGAATGTAACGATCATGCCCTACTATGAAGAGAAAGTAACCATGATCTACTACTATACCAACATGCAACCCGATGTGATTGATGCACTGGTTGCCGCCGGTTACAAAGGGATCATCATCATCGGCACCGGACTGGGCCATGTCAACAAACCGATATACCCGGCCATCGAACGAGCCATCGCAAAGGGAGTGGCGATTTATATGACGGTACAAACGCTGTGGGGCTATGTGCATATGTTTGTGTATGATACCGGGCGCGACCTCATGGCCAAGGGGATTATCCCGGCTGAAAACATGCTTCCTGAAACCGCCTTTATCAAACTCAGCTGGGCACTGGGACAAACCAGTGATCTGGCCAAAGTAAAAGAGATCATGCTGACTCCCATCAACAGCGAAATCACCCCGCGCGAACCATACAATGGTTACCTGATCTATCAGGGGGGGGTACCGGAAGTAGAGGAGTTTATCAGGAAGTTCCACAAATAAAACATATTGTAATTATGTATTGTTTAATAAGATAATTATCTTTATCCTTTCAAACCAATTAAAAACCCAGCCATGAAAAAAATTTACATCATCAGTTTTATTTTTTTTCTGACTTTTGGAGAGAAAGGAACACTTGCGCAAGTCCTTTCGCCACTCTGGAGCTATCAATTGCAACCAAATTCCACCAGGATGGAATATGGAGCCTCACCGGCCATGATGAATCTGGGGACAGGGGTGAATCATGAAGGGGGGGAACCTGATAACTACATGGAAGTTATTACCGGAAGTGATGAATACAATAATTTATTCCCGGAATTGAACTCAATGGCCTTTGGTATCTGGCGCTGTTTCGATGCGCTGGGAAATCTTGAATGGGCTGTAGATACAAAGTCAGACGAAGCGAGAACTTCTGTTGCCCTTGCCGACATCAATTATGACTTGGACCCTGAGATAGCCACCGGTACGACCAGCGGTTGGTGTGTTGAGGTCATGAATAAATTTGGAAGCTGGACCCCGGGTGTTTCGGATGGTGCATGGACTTTCCCCTTCGAGCCACAGCGAAGCGGTTCGTTTATGTGGCATTCATCGCCTGCCATTGGCGAGCTGATCACAGGGCCACACCATGAAGGCCTCGAGATCATAGCCGGCAACAATCCTTTAATGAACATATGGGCATTTGATGGTGACAATTCAGACGGAATCGATGATGGCATTACGGTCGATATCTCTTCCTGGGGATATCCCGGACCAACAGGGACAGAGGGCGTTGACTGGGATGTACTTTGGGTGTTTCAGACGAACGGAAGCATCATAGCCAGTCCGGCGATCGGGGATATGGATGGCAATGGTTCAAATGAAGTGATATGTGGTTCGAAGGATAGTATTTTGTATTGTCTCAATGGAGCTACAGGCGCGCTTATATGGAGTTATGCAACAGGTGGAATGATCACCTCATCAGCCGGCCTGGCCGATTTTGATAACAACGGGAAACTTGAAATTGTGGTCGGCTCACAGGATGGCCTGGTTTATTTTATCAAGGGTGATTTGAACAACGACGGGATCATCAATCCTTCGGAGGTCACATCGTTTACAACGGGAGGTCCGGTTTTTTCCTCCCCGGCCATTGCTGACGTGAATAATGATGGCCACTTTGATGTGATCATCGGTTCGGATGATTTTAAGCTGTATTGTCTCAACTATTCACCCTCTACCAATTCTGTAACATCCAGCTGGGAATATCTAACCGGAAATATCATTCATTCTTCCCCTGCCATTGCCAACAGCGGCAGGTCCACCCTGACTATCTATGCAGGGTCGTCAGACAGCGTGTTATATGTTCTGAATGGAAACGGTTCATTGATAACATCTTACGCGGCCCAAGGTGAGATCGTCCCATCGCCGTCTGTGGCAACCACATGGAGTGTTCCTGATAAATTTATGGTTTTACGGGATGTGGAATCAAATGTAGCTGCCTTTTCAGCTCCGTGGCCCATGTTTCGCCACGATGCAAGGCACACAGGACTTTATAATTGGGTTCCGCCAGCACTGGCTGAAGATGTTGGCGTGACGGATATATTGGAACCTGAAGGCTCATTGCTGATGGGGACTGTTATCACTCCCAGGGTTATTGTCCATAATTTCGGAGAGAATCCTGCAATAAACTTCAATGTGACTTTCGAAATCAGGGATGAAGCCAATGTCTTAACTTATACATCAGTACAGAATGTATCCAGCCTGGCAAGTGACTCCAGTGTTCAGGTTTCTTTTGCCACACTCACAGCCTCTCCCGGGCATTTTCATACTAAAGCATACGTGAACCTTACTGGCGACCAGGATGATGATGACAATATCAAAGAGGGATCCTACCTGGTTGTTCAGTCACAATGGATCCAGGACTTCGAAGCAGACGGGGGCGGATTCGACACATCTGTCATGCCCAACGGATGGCAATGGGGGACTCCCTCCTCCGGACCCATGGCAGCGCATTCCGGTTCAAATGTCTGGGCGACAAATCTCTCAGGTGATTATGACAGCAATGCAAGCTGGATATTAGATTCTCCGGTGTATATTGCGCAGCAAAACAACCCGATCCTTTCGTTCTGGCATTGGTACAATCTTGAAGATAACAGGGATGGCGGAAATCTCAAGATTTCGATGGATGGTGTAAACTGGATACTGATTTTTCCGATCGGTGGCTATCCTGGAATTGCCACCTGGGATAATGTTGGCATTCATGATGAACCATGTTATAATGGATTATCAGGCGGCTGGCGCATGACCTCCTTCATATTACCGGTTGTTAACGGTCAGCAATTCAACCTCAGGTGGCACATGGGTTCCGACAATATGACAACCCGGCCGGGCTGGTACCTGGATGATGTAATGGGCTATGGGTTTGAACCTACTGTAATAGCAACCTCCACTGCTACATCCATTCTTTGTCATGGTGGAACAGCAGAAGTGACCGTCAGCGCCACCGGGGGAACCCCACCATATTCAGGGACCGGCGTGTTTACGGTCATCGCAGGTACCTATACTTATCCTGTGACCGATGCCGCAGGAATTACAGGGTTGACAACCATCATTGTTCCTGAACCTGCCTTGCTGACAACTACCCTGTCTGCCACTCCGACTCCCTGCATAGGAGTCACATCAACGGTATCTGCATCTGCCAGCGGAGGAACCTCCCCATATACCTGGTTATGGAGCAATGGTAGTACAAATCAATCAATTACGTTAGTATCACCGGGAACATATTCTGTAACAGGAACTGATCAAAATGGTTGTACGGCAAGTGCAAATATCCTTACCACCCTCCAACCACCCACAAGCATATCGGTTATGCCTTCTGCCAATCCGGTTAATTCGGGGACTTCAGTAATTTTTACGGCGACTATTATCAATGGAGGCACGACTCAAACTTACCAATGGAAAGTCAAC
>JAPLDG010000058.1 GCA_026391845.1 Bacteroidota bacterium
GCCCTATAAAAATCGAACCGGTTCTCTTCGTTGTGAAACCCGTGGCCTTCGTTGTCTTTGACCATATATTCAACCGCAATGCTGCGCTTTTTCAAGGCATCCACAATCTGGTCTGATTCGGCAATGTTTACGCGGGGATCGTTCTTGCCCTGGGCTACAAACAAAGGCGTTTTGATTTTTTCCGAATTCAGGGCCGGTGAGGTTGCCACAAATTGCAAACTGTCACCTTTGGGATTGCCGACCATTTCATACATCATGTCAAGCATGGGCTTCCAGTAAGGCGGAATGGTTTGCATAAAGGTGAACAGGTTTGACACACCCACATAATCCACACCTGCGGCATACAGATCCGGTTCACGCACCAACCCCTGAAGGGTGGCATAACCACCATAGCTGCCTCCATAGATCGCGATCTTCTTTGCATCGGCAATACCTTTGGAAATGAGCCATTGGGTGCCGTCGGTCACATCATCCTGCATGGTCAGACCCCATTGCTTGAATGATTTTTCCCAAAAGCTTCTGCCATAGCCTGTCGATCCTCTGAAGTTCATTTGCAGAACAGCGTAACCACGGTTGGCAAGAAACTGGATCTCGGGATTGAAGTACCAGCCATCACGAGCCCAGGGGCCTCCGTGAGGATTCACCACAACAGGCAGATCCTTTGCGGTTTCCATGGTATAGCCATTGGGAAGAGTAAGGTATCCCTGGATTTTCACGCTGTCGCGTGCCGAATATTCAATGGGTATCATTTCGGCCAATTCGTCTTCTTTCAGCCAGGGACTGATGTCTGCAATCTTCTGAAGCGAGTCTTTTGCACGGTCATACACGTAGTACCCGCCCATGGAACGGTCGCTGTAAGCCCGGATCATGAATTTATCTTCCGCCCTGGTTAAGGAGGTGATGTTGAACGTGTAATTTCCGATGAGCTTCTGGATTTTTTCAAAAAATTGTCTGCTCTCCTCGTCAAAATAGTAACGCTCCTGCTTGAATGATTCAAAGTTGGCGCAAACCAGGGTTTTCTTCAACCGTGACCAGGTTACATCATTTACATCATAGTCTTTATTTTCATACAGCATTTGTATTTCCTTTCCGTTGGCAATGTCAAAGATTACGATGGCGCTTTTATCGCGGCCAAGGTTCGATGATGCGAATACATTCTTGTTGTCGAATGTGAACATAAGCGGCGAAAGGGTCTCCTTGAAATTGGTGGTAAGTACCGGTTTGAATTGATCTGATTCCTTTTCCCGGTAGAGTAGCTGCGAATTGACACCATCCACAATGGCGGTAGCTGCCCGCAACTTCCCGTCATGGTCGAGGATCCATCCCTGAATATTGCCGGGATTTTCTGCCAGTTGTGTCATTTTACCCGTAACAATGTTCAAACGGTAGGGGTCAAACACTTCCGGATTCCGCTTGTTCAGCCCGATGATCAATTCATCAGGAAAGTCGTACAGGTCGTCGATGATCTCCGTTCTCACCTTCGGAAAATCGGTGAAACACTGCAGGTTTGATCCATCGATGTTCACGCCGTAGAGTTTAAAATTCTCGTCTCCGCCAGTATCTTTCAGGTAAACGATCCGGGTCGGATTTTTCCAGAAATAGCTGGAAATATCCCGATCCTTTTCTGAAGTCAGTCGAACGGCATTTTCCTTCCCGATTTCCTGCACGAAAATATTCATGCGTTTTTCGTACGGTGCCATGTAGGAAAAGTATTTCCCGTCGGGAGAAATCTGGTAGCGTGCTTTTTCCGGATTTTTGAAGAAATCTTCCAGCGGAATTTGCCTTACCTGCATCGGTTTTTTTGGTTTACATCCCCCCAGCATCAGGGAAGAGATGATTAATCCTCCCAGGAGGAGGTTCATAAGTGCTTTAGTTTTCATATCGGTTTCATTTTGGTGCAATTATAGAAAATACACTACATTAATATCAGATTTTTCGATCATCATCCAGGATTTCTCTGTGAATTCATGGATTAACATGATTAAAAATCCCATACCTTTGATAGCCAGATGAAAATATCTTTCATCGTTTGCCGTTAATGACTAATGCTACACGTGCTAAACGCAGCTTGACTTATTATTTTTCATTTGCATTTTGACTTTGCATTTTAATTTAATATACCATTGGATATATATCTCAAAAAAAGACGCTGGAAACTGTTCCTCTTTGCATTTGCCGTACTCATTGTAGCTGCATCGCTTTACTATACCAATATCCTGGTGAATGAGATCCGCAAGGATGAGCGGAAAAATGTGGAGATATGGGCCGATGCCATTCATCAGAAAGCCGACCTGGTCAATTTCACCAACGATCTTTTCGAAAAAATTAAAAACGAAGAACGTAAAAGGGTCTCCATTGTGGCGGAAGCGCAGCGCCGAATTTTTAAAGCCACCTCCAATGAAGATCTGAATTTTTTTCTCAGCATCATCGGCGAAAACAATACCATTCCTGTGATTGTAACCGATGAAACAGGAAGGATTATCAATGCCAGGAACTATAATGTCGATTCGGGGAAAATTCTGGATGGTGAGCTGAAGCAGGAGTTTTCGGTCTATCCTCCGATTGTCGTGACCTATTATCTCGATAAACAAATCTATCTTTATTACAAAGACTCCAACATTTTTGCCCAGCTGAAAAAGGGGCTGGATGATCTGATCCGTTCCTTTTTTTCAGAAGTGGTGCTCAATTCCGCCTCCGTTCCTGTGATCATCACCGACAGCACGGGAAAAAACGTTTATCAGTCGGGGAATATCCCTCAGAAGAAACTTGAAGATAAAGTCTGGGTCGCCCGTACCCTGAAATCGATGGCCTCGCAGAATACACCGATCAAGGTTGACCTGGCCGATACGGGTGTGCATTTTATCTTTTACCAGGATTCATTTCTCCTCACACAGCTGAAGTATTATCCGGTGGTCCAGCTGGGGGTTATTTTCGTCTTCCTGCTGATCGCATATCTTCTTTTCAGTTATGCACGGAAGTCGGAGCAAAACCAGGTGTGGGTGGGAATGGCCAAGGAGACTGCCCATCAGCTGGGTACGCCGCTTTCATCCATGGTTGCCTGGATGGAGCTTTTAAAATTAAAAGGTCTCGACGAGGAGACCATCCGCGAGATTGAAAAAGATGTTCAGCGGCTCGAGACCATCACCGACCGTTTTTCAAAGATCGGCTCTGCGGCAAAACTCGAAAAGACAAATATCGTTGAGGTGGTGTATGAAACGGTCGGGTATATCCGTTCCAGGATTTCTGCCAAGGTTATCTTCGACATAAAACCAGGTATTGACCAGGTAATCCTCATTCCGCTTAACCTTCATCTTTTTGAGTGGGTCATTGAAAACCTCTGCAAAAATGCAGTCGATGCCATGGAAGGAAATGGCAGGGTAAACATTGAAATTACCGAAGATGTTGACCATATTCACATCGACATCGGCGATACCGGGAAAGGGATTCCCAAATCACGTTTTAAAACCATTTTCAGGCCGGGATATACCAGCAAAGCCAGGGGATGGGGACTTGGATTAACGCTTACCAAGCGGATCGTGGAGAATTATCATGCCGGAAAGATCTTTGTCAAATCATCAACCCTGAATAAAGGAACCACCTTCCGCATCATCATGAAAAAATAGCCACTTGGCCGGAATTTACATCCATATCCCTTTTTGCAGACGCAAATGCCACTACTGTAACTTCTTTTCACTGGCTTCCCAAAAACTGAAAGGTCCCTTTCTGCAAGCCATAAAAAAAGAGATTGCAGCCACACAAGGCTACCTGGCAGGCGAACCGGTCAATACCATCTATTTCGGGGGTGGAACACCATCCCTTTTCCGGCCTTCGGAGTTGCAGGATCTCTTTGACCCCACCCCCGTCCCCTCCCGGCCTGGAAATACCTCACCCCCTGACCCCTCTCCCAGGGGAGAGGGGAGAAACATGCCGGTATTTTCAATGGAAATAACGTTGGAGTTGAATCCGGAGGATGTGACGGAGGATTATGTGGCTCAGTTGAAAGGAACCTGGTTTAACAGGTTCAGCCTGGGCGTGCAGTCGTTTTCCGATGAAGACCTTGTTTATCTGAACCGCTCTCATTCGGCCGGTCAGGCATTGCAGGCAGTTAAATTGCTGCAGCGGGCCGGGTATGAAAATATCAGCATCGACCTCATCTACGGCATTCCTTCCTCCTCCGGCAAACAGTGGCAAAAAAATCTTGAAACCGCTTTTTCACTGGGCGTTCCGCACATTTCGGCTTATGCATTAACGGTTGAGCCTAAAACTCCGCTGGCCTGGATGATCGCCAAACAAAAATCGGAGCCGGTCAGCGAGGTGGCGCAGATAGATCAATTCAACATGCTGATGGAAAAAGCAAAGAAACATGGATTCCTTCAATACGAAATCTCAAATTTCTGCCAACCCGGCTACCATGCGGTTCACAACACTAACTACTGGAACGGCATTCCTTACCTGGGGATCGGACCATCGGCCCACAGCTACAACGGAACATCCAGAAGATGGAATATGTCAAACCTGTCGAAGTATATCGAAGGGATGGATAAAGGTGGACCCAACTATGAAGAGGAAATTCTGACCCCTGCCCAGAAATTCAATGAATATGCAATGACCTCCTTGCGCACGATGTGGGGATTTGAACCGGGGAAAATGAATTATGAATTAAAAATTATGAATTATGAATTGATCAGGAAACGTGCCGCATCTTTTGTTGAGCGTGGATTTATGACTGAACAGGACGGGGTCTATTTTCTGACGGATTCAGGAAAATTGTTTGCCGATCAGGTTGCCTCGGAGCTCTTTATACTGGAGTAGAATTTATTTACAGGCATATTCCTTCACCTGGCAAATCTCAGAAAAGTTCCCAGCGGAAGTTTCCTTTTACCCTTGTCCTCGAAATAAAATTCACCCGACTCCATCCCGTGGATATCGCCAAAACGGGTTTTTACAAGATTTTCCGGAATCAAGGCAGAAAATCCCATGGAATAGAGACTTAAAACCAGAAATCCATGCTTCGGCTCAAGCAGTTCCTTGCAGATGGCCATCATTTCATCGATCGAATCTTCCAGGATCCATTTCTCACCGTCAGGGCCTCTCCCATAGGCCGGCGGATCTAAAATAATGCCGTCGTACCTTTTGCCCCTCTTTACTTCACGACGAACAAAATTCATCGCATCCTCAACCACCCAGCGAATGTTGTCGAGACCGCTGGCCTCCATCATCTCTTTGGCCCAGGAGATGGCTGGCTTCACCGAATCAACATGCACCACATCGGCGCCGGCTGCCCTGGAGGCAAGGGATGCACCGCCGGTGTAGGCGAAGAGGTTTAAAACACGTGACGCGTGACGGGTGACGCGTGACGCGTCAGGTGTCACGTGTAACAAGTCGTAAATATAATTCCAGTTAATCGCCTGCTCCGGAAATACGCCGATATGGCCGAACGCAGTGAGGCCGAGCCTGAAGTTCAGATGCATCTGTTTATACTTGTAGCCGATTGTCCACTGATCCGGCATTTTCGGTTTTCTGACCCATGTTCCCCGTTCGTTTTCATCCCCGGTTTTTTTCTTGCCTTTCATACGCACATAGCGGGCATGGCTGAGTTTTTCCCATTCGGTTTCAGGCAGCGATTTTTGCCAGACAGCCTGGGGTTCGGGGCGGATGAGGATGTATTTGCCGAACCGTTCCAGCTTTTCGCGGTTGCCCGTATCAATCAGTTCGTATTCAGTCCAGTCGGTGGAGGTAAGGATTTTCATGTATCTGTATTGATCCAAAGACAAAGTTAATCATTTTGACCGATTGCCGGGTTTAAATCTCCCGGAAATATTCGTACTTTCGCAATACCTGATCCTGATGCCATGATCCCGCACGATACCATAGATACAATCATCCAGACCGCCCGCATTGAGGAGGTGGTGGGCGATTTTGTCCAACTGCGGCGCCGGGGGGTGAATCAGATCGGTTTGTGCCCTTTCCACAATGAAAAAACACCTTCCTTCACTGTTTCTCCGGCCAAAGGAATCTATAAGTGTTTTGGCTGTGGAAAAGCTGGCAATTCGGTCAATTTCATCATGGAGCATGAACATTTCTCCTATCCCGAAGCACTCAAATACCTGGCAAGAAAATACAACATTGAGGTGGAGGAGGAGAAACAAACCCCCGAGCAGCTCCAGGAACTCAATGAAAAAGAGAGTCTTTACAACCTCAACCTGTTTGCACAACAATATTTCACCTCCATGTTGCTGGAATCCGAAGAGGGAAAGGCCATCGGGTTAAGCTATTTCAAAGAGCGCGGCATGCGCGACGACATGGTGAACAAGTTCCAGCTGGGATTCAACCCTGGGAAATGGGGCGTCTTCTCCGACCATGCCATCCGGCAGGGGTATAAAAAGGAATTCCTGGTAAAAACAGGGCTTTCCGTCGAAAAGGAGGACAAACTGTTTGACCGGTTCCATGGTCGTGTGATGTTCCCCATCCACAGCGCATCCGGCCGCGTGATCGGCTTTGGCGGACGAATCCTGGGCAGCGATAAATCGCATGCCAAATATGTCAATTCCCCTGAATCGGAGATCTACAACAAAAGCAAAACCCTTTACGGGATCTATTTTGCAAAGAATGCCATCATTTCAAAGGATAACTGCCTCCTGGTGGAGGGTTATACCGATGTGATATCCATGCACCAGGCAGGCATCGAAAACGTGGTAGCATCGTCGGGAACCTCACTCACGCACGACCAGGTGCGCATGATCCAGCGCTACACCTCCAACATTTCCATTCTGTACGACGGGGATCCTGCGGGCATCAAAGCATCATTCCGTGGCATCGACATGATCGTGGAACAGGGAATGAATGTGAAAATCGTCCTTTTCCCCGATGGCGAAGATCCCGATTCATACGCACGAAAGCACCATCCCACGGAGGTGGAATCGTTCATTGCCGCCAATTCCGTCAATTTCATCCTCTTCAAAACCAGGCTGCTTCTCGCGGAAACACAAAACGACCCGATCAAGAAAGCAGTTCTGATTAAAGAAATTGTCAACACCATCGCCCTCATTCCCGACGGGATCTCCCGGTCGCTTTATGTGAAGGAATGTTCGAGCCTGATGAGCATTTCCGAACAGGCGCTCATGAGCGAACTGAATAAAATCCTGCGGGCAAAATTCAAGAAATCATCACCCGAAACGGATAAAGAGCTGGAGGCAATTCAACCGGAACAGATCTCTTCGGAGCCACAGCTTGACATTGACATTGATTCGGCCGAATACCAGGAGAAAGAGATCATCCGCCTGCTGCTCCTTTACGGGCAGGAGGTGATTAAAATAAAGCTGAATCCGGCCGACGAGGAGGATGTTCCTGTTGGCGTGGCAGATTATGTGGTGCACGACATCACACACGATGATATGATTTTCGAAAACCTGCTATATAAATCCATTTTTGATGAATATGTGTCAGGCGTTGAAAACGATTCAATCCCCGATCGCACAAAGTTTTTGTCCCACACCAATCATGAAATCTCCTCGCTGGCGGTCAACCTGGTATTTACGCCGTATGAACTGAGTGAAAACTGGTTTAAAAACAACATCATGGTCACCACCGAGGAGACCCGGTTGCAGATGCATGTCATGCTCGCCATTCATGCATTCAAAGCGAGAAAATTAGACAAAATGATGACCGAAACGCGTAAAAAACTAACCCATGCCACTTCACCGGAAGAGCAGGGCGTTTTGATGAAAACCTTTCACGAGCTCAAAAAGCTGAGCATTCAGATCAACAAGAATGGGCTTGGACGCATCATTACCCGCTGAAAATTCAGGATTTTCCGGTAAAAAAGATGAGCTGACGGTACCAGGGATTATTCCAGTAATCCATCAGGATTTTAAAATCGGCATAAGATGTTCCTTCAAAAACCCGTTCGCTGAATTTCAGCTGCCGCTTCACCGTCACCTTTCCTTCAGCGCTCTTTATCTCCCATACGAAAGTTCCTGCCGTGTTGCTGATGGTCATCTTTTTTACCGGGGTAAATAAACTGAGTGTAGCCGGCAATACAATTGAATATGAATAACTCTCATCGGCTGTTGCCGGAATTTCATAAGGTGCTTCGCGCTTGCCCGAAAGGGTTCTGATTCCCCAGCTCTCTATCCCTAAGCTTGAAACGGGAAGGCTGAAACAGTAATAATTTGAATCTTTCCGGAATGGTTTGTCACTTTGTGCAATATAGGTCTGAAAACCGTTTTCATTGTTCAGGGTACTTATTTTCTGGTGATTGGTGTCATTTCCGATCAATCCGCCTGAAATCGAATTTTTCATCTTTTTCTTGTCCCGCTGAAGGCCGGCCAGTGGATATACACTTCCTTCGAAATAGATCGAAATCTCGCCGGTGAGTTTAGGATCGGATGAAACGATAAAATTGCCGGTCACTTTGATCATCTGCCCAGGAATTTCGGCTTTGGCAACCGTAGGCTTTCCATCAGGCTTTAATGAGATAAACGAACGGCCCGGAAGTGACAGTTTCAGGTTAACGGGATTCAACGCGGTTACGGCCAGATACCATGTTCCCCGTTCTTTATTTTCGATCTTCACGGCAAAATCTTCCAGATCGGCCAGGGTGCCGA
>JAPLDG010000229.1 GCA_026391845.1 Bacteroidota bacterium
AAATCGCAAAAACAGGAACCATCGCCGCATCCATCGGATTTACAACCGTTACCGGTACAGGAACCCTGTTCAGCGCGGAACTGGCAGCCGGTGATCTGTTGTTCAACAACAGCAATCCACCGGTATTCATCGGAATCGTAAAATCTATTGAAACCAGCACATCGCTGACACTTACAAACTGCTCGGCCATCGCCGTAAACAGCGCTTATAAGTCGAATGCAGTTGCAGGGACGGGTACCTCATTTTTAACAGAGCTGGCAGTGGGCGACCGTCTGTTTAAAACCGACAACACTTATATCGGCGTTGTGACTGCCATCCGCTCTGATACCAGGTTAACCGTAAATTTCGGCAATAATTTTACCGGAAGCGACGTAAATAAAGTACTGATTTGCAATGGTGTTACGCTGGGTGTGGTTGCAACAGTAAACAGCCCGTCAGTTGTTACATTGAAACAAAAAGCCGGGGCTGCCGTTTCCAATACTGCATATAAAACAGCAGACGGAACCATGACATTCGCCACATTCATGAGCGGAAGTTCAACAACGGTCTATGTCACAACCTGGTACGACCAAAGCGGAAACCATCGCGACATTTTCCAACCCAAAATCGACAATCAACCCAAAATCGCCGTAAATGGCGCGCTACTGGTTAAAAACTCCAAACCTTCCATCGAATTTGATAAATCCTATTCCAGTTTTCTGCAAACATCCTCCGCTGCTTCATGGCTCACAGGCACCCTTTATTCACAAAACATTGTGAGCGCCGAGGTCACACCCGTAACCACCTACCAGTTTGTTCTATCTACCACCGGCGGCAGCGGACCTGTCAACACCATCATGCATTACGGTTACCGGAGTTCCACCCAATATACGGTTGCGCAATATGGCAATGACCAGAATTTTGAAATATACGCCACCAATACCCTCGAATTGCATACCGCCGTTAAAAACACCACGAGTTCAAGTCAGATGTATTTCAATGGCACATTCCTTGGCACTGCAAGCGGGGGTACTGCCTATATGTCTGATCTGGGATTGCTTAACATCGGACTATATACGCCCACCTCCAACTATTACAATGGTTCGGTGTCTGAACTTACCGTATATGCCGTTGCAATGGGCTCGGCAGATGTCGCTGCCATGAACAGCAACCAGCTTGCCTATTATGGCATCTCAACTGTCAACTGGACGGGCGCTACCAATTCAGACTGGGCGACAGCATCCAATTGGTCGAATGATACTGTGCCAACCGAAACAAGACCTTCCCTGGTGGTTATACCAATCGTAACCAATAAACCGGTGATTTCCGGATCAACCATTGCAAAGGCTGTGAGCATGCAAGTTCAGGCTTCGTCGTCACTGACCGTCAACGGAACGCTGCAATTGTACGGAACACTTACAACAACAAACAGAAACTGTGATGCGACCAACGGAACGATCGAATATAAATCGAATGCCGGCCAGTCGCTGCTGGCAAATACCTTCTTAAACAATACCGTCAAAAATCTCCACATCAATACCACCAACGCCGCCTGGGTTGGCCTCGGTGGTTTGCTAACCGTAACGGGTGATTTGCAGTTTTCAGGGGGCAAGCTCAACCTCGGAACGAGTTCTGTCCTCACCCTTTCGGGAACAGTTACCAATACTGTTTCCGGGGGAATCAGGGGTAACTCCAATGCGAGCATCGTCGTTAGCGGCACTCCCACCCTGAGTTTTGACCAGACTACCAGCGGCGCCACGAATATTTTAAAAAGCCTGACCATCAACAGTGCGGGAACCGTTACCCTGGCCAACAATCTGGTTTTAAATAACAATGGCATATTAACATTCACTTCAGGCAAATTAGCCATCGGTGCAGGGGCTTCAGCTACTACACTGAATATCAGAGGCGCCGTGACCAATACTGTTTCAGGCGGGCTTACCGGAGGCAGCCTCAGCAATTTAACCATCGACGGAAATCTGAGTCCTACCCTCAGCATTGATCAAACCACCCTGGGAACCACCAATGTATTTAACAATTTCAGCGTAAGCACCACCACGGGACAAACCACCACCGTAACCGGAAACAATGCGACCGGAGTTCTGGTGGTCAATGGTACGCTGACCACTGCTGCCGGAGAAACACTTAACATGGGAACCTATGCCATCGGCGGAACCCTCGCAACGGTATCGAACAGTGGTACAATTTTAACGCAAAGTACATCCTCCACTCCGCTCCCATCCGGAAAGACCTGGGGAGGCACAGTGACCTACAATGCCGCAACTGCCGCTCAAACAGCAGCTTCAGGAACATTCCTGAATCTGACATTATCCGGTTCAGGCACCAAAACAGCCGGTGGTAATCTGGTAGTCAATGGCATTCTGAACAATGCCGGTTTGCTGGATATGACCTCAGCATACACGTTATCGGGAACCCTGGTGACAATTACCAACACTGGAACAATTAAAACCGCTGTGCCAACCTCAACCAGTATTCTCCCTATTCCTTCGGGAAAAACCTGGGGAGGGACTATCGAATACGCCGGATCATCCGCTCAAACTGCCGTTACAGGAACGTACAATAATCTGACTATCAGCGGCACAGGAGGTGCAACTTCCACCACAGACCTTGCCGTTGACGGCATTCTTAATTTATCCGCCACAAATCCTTCCACCACCAAAGGATGTCTTGATATGCTGAACGGCGCCACGATCAAAACCCTTACCATGGGCACATCCGCCACTACCATTGGATCGGGGGATGTAACCGGGATCGTGAAACGCACCTCCTTCATCGCAAATACGGAGTATTCTTTCGGCAACCAATTTACCTCCATGACCTTTCAGGCAACCGGAACCCTGCCCTCCGAAATCAGTTTTAAGATCGGAATCGGCTCAGCTCCTTCCTGGAAAACAGGTGCAGTGATGCGTACATACGATATTATCCGGTCAGGAACTCCCACAGGTACGGTAACATTGAGTTTGCATTATCTGGATGGTGAAATGAATGGCAATACCGAAAGCAACCTCGTTATATGGGATTATCACCTGCAGGCACTAAAAGCTGAAGAACATGGCAAGGCCAATCAGAGTACGACCGACAACTGGATCGCAATTTCCAATCGCAATGTAACCTATTTTGGTACTTCGTTCGACGCACATCCCTGGGGGCTCTCAAATAAACAATCAGCGAATTTCACCTGGCAGGGAACGCCGAGCTCAGATTGGTCTGATAAGAATAACTGGTCCGGAGGAGTTGTTCCAACGGATACAAGCGATGTGGTAATCCCTGATAATTTGACCACCCTTCATGATCCAATCCTGCCAGCCGCTGCTGAAATTTACCGGTTAACCATTCAAAACGGCGGCATATTGAATGGAGGCTCAACAACAACATTAACCATCAACGGGGCAAAAGAAGGAAGCGGTGCATGGTTAAATGAAGGAGGAGTATTTAACCCGGGTACCAGCCAGGTTATCTTTACCGGAACTGCAGCGACCATATCCGGCACCAATAACTTTTACGATCTGACCATCGCTGCAGGGAAAGCATTGACCCCGGAATCCGGCAGTGTTACCCGCATCGCCGGTACACTGACCAACAGCGGGACACTACGCGCTGCATTGCTCTCCAATACCATTGAATACAACGGAGCAGCCCAGGCAGTTATCAACCCGAATGGTTCCACGCCAGGGTATGATAAGCTGATTCTCAGCGGCAGCGGAACGAAAACAATGCCCGGAACCACTTTGTCGGTTTCCGGAGATTTCACGATGGCGGGAAGCGCGGCGGCAACTGCAGCAGCCGCGCTGTCGGTCGGAGGCAATGTCACCATTGGCACCGGTGCACCGGTACGACACTAAACCTGAATTCATTCACTCATTCGATATCCGGAAACCTTACCAACAATGGCGGGACCCTCTCCCCTTCCACGTGTACACTGAACTTCAATGGAACCAGTTTGCAAACCATCACTTCCTCCGGAGGAATTGCTTTCAACAATGTTGGAATTACCAACACGACCGCCAATGTAACCCTTGGAACCTCAACAGATTGCAGTATCGGCGGAAATTTATCCATTGATGCCGGTGCTGTCTTCGATCTGGCGGCAAACAGATTGACGGCGGTTTCCGGTACGATTGCCAATTCGGGAACCATCAAAACCCAGAACACATCTGCAACACCGGTCCCTGCCAATAAAACCTGGGGCGGGACCTTTGAATTTACAGGAAATGCAGCACAAACGGTGGTGACCGGAACTTATAACAACCTCACAACGAGTGGTTCAGGTGGCGTTTCCGCAGATGTTAAAATTACCGTAAACGGAATACTCAGCCTGGCAGCGATGAATCCATCGGCTACCAAAGGAATCCTCGACATGGGTAGCCACACATTGCTGATGGGCCCTGCTTCAACAACCATCGGATCAGGCGATGTTACAGGCATCGTTACCAGAACCACCATTGCTGCCGGGAACATATATACACTGGGAAATGAGTTTACAACCTTTTCCTGCCCTGTTGTCGAAGGCCAGGATCTACCCGACTCAGTGAGCTTGAAAATTAATATTGGAACTGTTCCATCCTGGAAACCAGGGGCCATCAGCCGGACATACGACTTCATACAATCTGGCGGTGGCGGAACAAAAGCAGTGTTGAATGCCCATTACCTTGACTCGGAATTAAACGGCATCGATGAAAATTTTCTGGTTGACTGGTCCTATAAAACAACAGTTCCGACAATGCTTCTGGAACATGGCAGATCAAATTTCAATACCACAGAAAACTGGGTCGCCATTGCCAATGCCAACATCGCTTTCTTTGCCTCCACTTTTGGCGTTATTGAACTTACCCTCGATTCGTCCCAGCTTGTTTCACTTACATGGAACGGATCGGTAAGTACATCCTGGACAACCGCCGAGAACTGGACTCCGAGCGGAGCTCCGTCGGACAACACATTTTTAATCATCCCGGATGCTTCAGCAACCCTCAATGACCCAATAGTTCCCTCTTTTGCACTTTGCGGAACCATGACAATCCAATCGGGCGGAATTTTAAACACCGACGCAAATGCCCAACTTACAGTCAACGGTTCAAGCGGTGCATGGTCGAACCAGGGAGGCACCTTCAATGCCGGAAGCAGCAATGTGGTTTTCACCAATGCCAATGCGACGATGAACGGCGAGACCTGGTTTAACAACGTGACCATCAACACGGGTACTGTACTGGCTTTGGGATCCAGCACTGTCATGGGCATCGCCGGTACCATGAACAATTTGGGTACATGGCGAACCGTATTCGCGGGACACACTACCGTGAATTACAATGGCGGAGCCCAGACGATAGCGGTGCCAAACGCTACAACAAAAAGGTATAGCACACTCATCCTCAGTGGAAGCGGTATTAAAACAATGCCAGCTGGCAACTTGAGAATTGAAGGGGATTTCTCCATTTCCGGTACGGCCACAGCTACTGCAGCTGGTGCAATTAATACTTTTGGCGACATGACCATCGGGGCAGGTGCAAGCTTTATACCAGGAGCATTTAGTGATACCATCGGCGGAAACTTTTCAAACAGTGGCACTTTCACTGGTACCGGGAGTACGTTCAAATTTAACGGAACCTCAGCTCAGACGATTACAAGCACCAATCCATTAACATTTAACAATTTAACCAGTGATAACGCTGAGGGAGTGACCCTTGACTGCGACCTTGTAACCACTGTTTCAGGAACTCTTGCCATCAACAGTGGTAAGAAATTTGAACTGGCCGCGGGAAAACAGCTAACCGTAACAGGAACCATCACCAACAACGGCGGCAACGGCGGACTTGTCATCCATTCAGATGCAACCGGCACCGGATCATTGATTGCAGCAAATTTGGCTGCGGCAACGGCTGAACGCTATATTCCAAATAATTTAACATGGCACTTTCTTTCGTCTCCCGTTGCCGGACAGCCTGTATGGCCCGAATTCGCCCCGCAGCCCACTGCCAACTCATTCGGAGTCGCCCCCTGGAACTGGGATTTCTATTACTGGAACCCAAATGCAGATACTACTTCACAGCTTTACTGGGTAAACCTCAGACAGGATAACACCGGCTCCTACAACAGCTGGCCGGTAGATCATCCCGGCAGTGAGGCAGGATTCGGTGAAGCCATCCCGAAATTCACCGTAGGCAGGGGATATCTTGCAGCATATGGCGCTGATTATGCAGGAAGTACAACCCATAATTTCGCCGGAAACCTGAATTACGGCAACCAATCCATTGCCATCACCAATGGCAGCAACCCATGGAACCTGGTGGGGAATCCGTTTCCTTCCGCCGTCGACTGGAGAGCTTCCGGATGGGGTCGGTCAAACCTTGCTGAGAATGGCGGAGGTGGCTATGATTACTGGATTTTCAATGGAACTTCCGGCAATTACGGCGTGTTTAACT
>JAPLDG010000176.1:0-2482 GCA_026391845.1 Bacteroidota bacterium
GGAGCAATCGAGTTTCGCTGGGCTGTGGTCATCCTTGGTGGCAGAAATCCTTTATCGGTGGATTTTAAATCCAGGATGGCTGATACATCGGGTGCACTGTTGTCGGTATTAATGCTAACCTGGCCTTTGGCCATAGATGCTGATATGATCAAAAGAACCATTAAAAAACAAATCTGTTTCATAATACTGGTATTTTAACAGGTGCGTAAGTTTTGTTATTTTATTGTAAATCAATTTATTATTCCGTCATTGATAATTTATTAACAACATAAAAGTAATGCAATTTTACCATTTGCATTCAATTAACTCAAAATATTCGACAAGAACACCTTTATTATTTCATCGCCATTAACAATCTTTACGATGACTTTGAAGGTTTTATTGAGGAATACCAGGCCTGTTTTTACCGTCCCCTCTGCCTTCCCTCCGGAAAATAAAAAACCACTGACTTCAGATGCTTGCTAATTTTAGTGCGTTGACATTTTCCAAGCATTTGAATTTGAATAATATAAGATTCACAATTGTGACTTTTACCGCACTAAATGTCAGAAGTCACGAAACCAATGAACCTGATCATGAATGCCGGTTTGGGACTGGATTGGAAACCCAATGTGGGGAAATTTGAAGATTTCGTGGTTGTTAAGGCGAAATATCAGCCTTTATCATAAAACCATCTTCATTTAAACACAGTCCATTGAGATGAGGTTGTTTCTTCTCTATTTCTGCTGCCTGATGAACTTCTGCGTATAGTGATTCAGCCCATATTTTACGGAAATAAAATAGATTCCGCATGGAAGGCTGGAGATGTCTATCGTATGTTGATTTTGCTTTTTAATGACAACTTCTCCGATCAGGTTTGAAATTTCAGTCTGAGAATTAGCTGTTGATGCCAAACCGATATGAATTTCTGTATTTGCAGGATTGGGATAAATTGAAATTACTTTTTGACCGAAACCTGGTTCGTCAACAGAATTGTTGTTGCACATGGCCGCATTAAGCTTTTCCCAGATACCATTGCATAATTGCATTGCCACTTCTCCACTGCCGGCCTGATTCCCCATTCTGACCACTACCAGACCTGCACGCTTTGAAACACTAACAATCTGTCCGTTTTTTCCAAGTCCGGCGAACATATCTCCCGGAGCAGCGGGAGCATAAGAGCCGGGAAAGACAATTTGTGTGGTTGGAAGCATATACGATGACTTTCCATTCAGCCACCATAAATAACCATATGATGGATTAAGATTTTGTGAGCTGGCGGTCATTTGGTGCACATACATAGTGTCGGAAAGCAATGTATCTGGATCCCAGATACAGTTGTTCTGCATCAGCAGGCCAAAACGAGCCATACTTCTCACCTTGCTGAAAAAAACATTGTCATAATCAATGTAAGCCCATACTCCGGTCATTCCTGTCTGTGCTTTTAACTTCCTTTGGGTATATGTGTTTATTGGTGTTCCGGTAGCTGAGCTCAAAACACTTTCCAAAAGTGTATAGGGTGCGTTATGATAAGCCCAGCGGGTGCCTGCTTCAGCCAAATAGTTTAAGCACGTATCCAGGGTGCAATGATTGTCAGGAACGCCATCGTCAAGACCCGACGTCATCGTCAGTTGATTGCTGATTTTGATTTTTTCTTCTTGTGCTGCTGTACAGCTAGTCCAGCCAGCTCCCAAATAACGTGAAGCTGCCTCTGATATTGACAAATAATTCTCTTCCTGAGCCTTCCCTACCAAAAATGAGGTAATCGTTTTTCCGGCAGATGCCCAGTACCAGAGACTATCCCTCGTAAACGTACCGAAGTATTTCTCTAAAGCTATTTTGCCATCTTTCAATACGATAAAACCTTTCGTGTCTTGTTGCTGAAGGTATTGATAAAGGGTGTCAATTTTGTCCGGGCACCAGCCTAAAGACACAGGCGAGACGGTATCCCAGTCTGCCAAATTGCTTATAGGCGGAAAGTAGAGATTTTGTGCCTTGGAAGTATGCAAAACACCCGTGAAACATATCAATGCCACACAAAATAAGTTTTTCATATTTTTCAAAGGTACAAAACTATATCACTTTACTTCGAACAGTCAACAGTCAACAGCCCACTGCCCATTGCCAACTGCCAACTGCCCACTGCCCACTTGCATGTAACAGGCACACAGGTTAGAGCATGGTTAGAGCATGGTTAGAGCATGGTTAGAGAAAGATAAGAAATTTAGGAAATTTGGCCGCATGAATCAAAAAACGCCGCAAGTTCCAAACCTGCAGCGTTTATTAATGTGTGAAATGTGCCCAGGACAAGACTCGAACTTGCACATCCTAAGGACACTACCCCCTCAAAGTAGCGTGTCTACCAATTTCACCACCTGGGCATGACCAATTCGAATGAAGAACGTTGAATTGCGAATTGGGAGTGCAAAATTAGCATTTATTTTCTTCCTGACAAAGAAATTTCCTGTTACAACAAAGAAATTCCGAATGCGACGCCCAACCC
>JAPLDG010000176.1:2507-4764 GCA_026391845.1 Bacteroidota bacterium
ACCCGACAATTACGGTGATGAACTTCTGCAGGTTATACTGGTGATTCTCCTCGGTTTCAAACAATATAGAGGTCGAAACATGCAGGAAAATACCGATCACAACCGCAAGGATGTAAGTGAAATATGCGTCAAGTGATACCATCAGGGAAGAATCCAGGAAGTTGCTGAATACGGAGCCCAGGGGCGTCATCAGGGCAAAGATCAGCAAATAGATGAATGCTTTGGTTTTCGAGCAGCCATAATGCAGATAAAGACTCATCAGCGTAAGAGAGATCGGAATATTATGAACAACAATGCCAAGTACCAGCGTGTGCTGTAACTTTAAATCAAAACCCTGAACAATCGGCATCCCTTCCAGGAACGAATGGATGCTCAGTCCGATCAGCAGCAGAAACGGCGATGCCTTCTCGCCCTCAGCGTGGGCATGACGGTGCCCATGCTCGGCGCCCTCGGTGATCAGTTCAAGCATCAGTTGCAGTAAAAATCCAAGGAGGACGAATAATCCAGAAAACATGGCCGGCTTCGTGAATACTTCCGGAACCAGCTTCAAAAATGTGATCCCAATTAAAAAGGCCCCGCTAAAGGCCAGCAGAAACTTCAACACCCGCTGATCATCCGGTTTAAACAGGAATATCAACGACCCGCTTCCCAGAACCGTAAAAATCAAAATACTATAAATCAACAAATTCATTGGAAATCAAATTACTACTAATTATAATTGATATAAAACGCATCGTACCAACCCCATCCCCCTGTGCGGTGAACGATTCGATAGTCCCGCCCTTTTTGTGGAGGGATTTAGGGTTGGGTCTAGGCCCTACATAACCTCAATCACCCTGAACGCCGTACTCATGGGGACTCCGCGAAAATTCTCCATGTACCTTTCAGATACCCGGGCGAGGCATCCGGTATCAAGAGGCAATCCCATGTTGATCAAATCGTTGATTACCTTAACATAGAACTTTTCACTCAACACAATTCGGTTCTCAACGCTTTTGGTCATCAGCCGCGCGGTAAGGTCAACATCACTGCCATAATAATCATTCGCATTTTCAAAAAAGGTGATGTTGTGCACCTCGGTACAATAGTGGATCGCAACCTTGCAGTTGAGATAAAGGTTCTGATCCGGATGATTTTTAATCAGGAACAGCGCAGCATAGATGTCCTCGAGCAAGGCAAAACAGGTGTTGTTAGATGACTTCTTTTGCAAATCTTCATCCGGAATAAAGAGCATCACCTCATCTCCGATACCTTTGACAACATGCTGCTGAAAATGATTTACATACAAAAGTGTGTTGAATGTATTGTTCAGCTTTCTACCCCAGTCTTTCAGTCCACCCTGGTACTTTATGTCGGTTGACCGATTGATATCCATGAAGAAACAAATCCCGGGGCAGCGCGGAATTTGATCCAGTTCCTGCAACATCTCCTCAGAATTCGGATCCGTGTAATGGATGTAACGGACCATCAGAAAATTTTTAACGCTTCCTCTCTGGAAGGATGGATTTCGAAAATGCTTGTAAATCCTGATATTTCAAATATTTCGTGAATATTCTCCTGCAAACCACACAAGACAAACTTTCCCTTCAATGCGGTAACCTTTTTCAACCCCATAAGAAGAATCCGCAAACCACTGCTGCTGATATAATCCATGCCCGAACATTCGACCAGAATTTTATCGTGCTGGTTGTCGATCAAATCCATGAGTTTTTTCTCCAACATGCTGTAGTTTGTCGTATCAAGCCGACCTGTTATGCCGACAATCACGCACTGATCTGTTTTCAATTCATTGATTTCCATATTCTTAATCTTTATTTTTGGATTTAAAATTCTTTCCTAAAATGATGACGTTTTTGTTGTCTTTCCGTTGGTAATCCACGCTGCTCATCATTTCTTTGACGAAATGGATCCCGAGGCCGCCAATCGGACGCTCTTCAACAGGCAGATCGAATGCATCGTTTATTTTTTTCTCCAGCAGGTTAAACGCCTTACCATCATCCTCCAGGCGCATCTCCAGCTGACTTTCGTCTTTTAGCCTGAACTCCAGCATGATGCGATGCTCCTGATTGTCATCAAATGCGTAAAAAACAATGTTGGTGAATAGCTCTTCCAACACAAGGTTGACCTCCATCCCGACCTTTGGCGGGATGTTCCATGCCTCGGATAATTCCTCAACCTTCAGGGCAATTTTATCAAGTTCTGAGACCTGGTTCAACAGGCTCAACTGAACTGTATGATCCGGCTTTGGCGATTCTCC
>JAPLDG010000334.1:0-5290 GCA_026391845.1 Bacteroidota bacterium
AACTACTCTTACGAAATAGAGGCCAACAGGAATATCGGAGAAGCGGAATTCATGTTTCTTCTCGCCAACCATCTGTTCGGTCATCACCTTTTCGCCACTCATCGAATAAACATCAACTTTTACGGTTCCGTAAATGGCTTCCCCTTTTTGCACAAGGGTGAAGTTGCCATTGGTCGGGTTCGGGTAGAGCGTGAACCAGGTATTTGACAGGTTCAAGGGCGATTCTTCGGTTCCCGAAGTTACCGCAGCGGTCATCGGTGCAGTAGGAGCAGGACAGAAGGTCATGGAAATTTTGCCAACCATTTTAGCGCCAGATTCCACAGTGGTTCCCGGTTCAAACAGGATGTTGTGGCCGGCAATAAAGGTCACATCGCCACCTGGGGCCTGAACAAGGTAGGTGGTAGTTCCGCCTGCAACGGTAATAGTGTTCACGGCGTTGTAACAATTCGGGCCGCCATCCTTTCCTGTCACGGTAATATTGTCGCAAACCGCTGATGCCTGTCCGACGGTATAGCTGCCGGTCTTATAACAACCATTGGCATCGGTTACGGTAACAGTGTACGTGCCAGGATTCAAACCGCTGAGGTTTTGTGTAACGGGACCGTTGCTCCACAGGAAACTGTAAGCAGGAGTTCCGCCAGCAACACCGAGTGCGATGCTGCCATCTGCCCCGGTCGGGCAGCTTGCATCGGTGGGTGTACCCGAGAGCAATATGGCCGAAGGTTGATTAACCGTCCAGCTGCCAGTGGCAAAACTTGTAACATCGGAAACAGTTACTGAATAGGTTCCGGCTCCTATCCCGGTGAGGGAAGAGGTAGTTGCCCCATTGCTCCATAAGTAGGTATAAGGAGCTGTGCCGCCGGTTACATTGGTAGTAACTGCGCCATTAGTATTGCCATAGCATATGGTAACATCGGTTGCCGAACCACTAAGTACAATAGGAGTATAATCCGAGTATGGAATTGCGAATCCCGTAACTTCAACTCCGTCCTGAAAATCTCCGATCAGCAAGGTATTACCGGTAGTTATGTCTACCCACCTCAACTGGCCGGTTGTGCCATAGGCAGCCATGTAAAGTTCGCCGGTTTCGCGGTCGAATTCCATATCCTGGGCATAGTTCATGGTAAAGCCAATGGGTCCGATGGCGGTAAATGCACCGGTAGAGAGATTAATTGTACCCAACGTACTGGTGCTAAGATCGGTTGCATAACACACGCCGGCGGTGTTGATGGCCATGTTGATGATCAGGTATGCACCAATAGGGGCAACCAGCGTTGCTGTTCCGGTAGTGAGGTTGATGGTATAGAGCGAAGAGGTGGGGTCAGTAAAGCTAACACCATACATGATCCCGTTTGCCTTGTTGTAAGACATGGCATTGATGTTAACGCCCATATCTCCAATGACGGTGCGTGCACCGGTGGCTGGATTGAATGTTACCAGGTTATAGGGTGCTGCGGTTGCATAAATTGAGCCATACCATTTTCCGTTTGCCCATGATCCGCCTGCAGGATAAGTAACAACAGGATAATCATTTACAATCTCGGTGATGGTACCCGGGTCGTTGAGATCGAAAGTGATCGGGCCATTGTCTGTCGTCGTATAGGTTGTATAACCGTAAACTTGTTTGCTAAAGGGGGCAATCACTTTAATCGGTTTGCTGAGCGTGTTGTTGGCAGCATTTTCATCACTGAGTGAGGTGGTTACTGTTTCGGTATAGTTGCCGATGGCTGCCGTCCAGGGATCAAAGTTAACCACGTAGGAAAGACCAGGTGCAAGGCCGGTAACCGTTTGGGTCGATGAGTAAGCGCCGATGGTCATGGTCACATTAAAGGTTTCATAGCTGCCGCCATAATTCCTGACGGTGGCAACCGGGTTAACTGTACCGGCCGGGAAAACGCTTCTTGCCTCAAGGCTGGCAACGCCCACGTCATGTAACGGGCCTTCCACGATCCTGACATTGTCAAGGTAAAGGCTATTTCCGTATGCGCTGGTGGCATTGAAAGCAATCATGTTGGTGCCGACAGGCAGGATGAGCGTTTGTGTAGCCCATTGTGCAGATGTCGGGACCCATGCAACAGTGGTTGATGTATTTTGGGTGCCCCCTGTATTCAGGATTCCGGAAGTACCCCCCGGCATGGCCAGAAGCAGGTTAAAGTTTGCGCCACCATCAGTGGAATAATAAACATCCATTTCGTCAACTTGACCGGAATAAGTCGCGTATGCATAGTCAAACTTAAGCGCGGGAGCCAGCAGGGTTCCTTTGTTGAACGGCAAGGTGAATAATGCAAACGGGGTCGATCCGGTGATATTAAAGAAATCGGCAATGGCACAACCGGTTCCGGTTCCGTAGCCGCTGCAGGCCGTGGAACGGGCCCAGATGCCGGAACCGACATTAAGTCCCCAGCAGGTTGGAGCAAATGTGGCAAGCTCAAAATCCTGAGTCCATGGCGCTGGTGTTTCCGCGCAGAAGGTGATGTCATCCGATGTTGCTCCACCGGAATAGATTGATCCGTTATAGGACCACGCCTTGTAGTAATAGCGGGTGTTCGGATCGCGACCAGTATGGTTATATGATGTGGCGGCGTTGAACTGTAGTACCGTTCCGCCGCCGAGGATGGCACTGCCAGGCAAATAGGATGATCCAGATGGTATGCCGAATGTATTGCTGGTATTCCATGCAACAAGCACGTCGTCCCCGTCGCCGTTCAGGGCCCAGGATAAGTCAACTTCAGTTGAACTGACGGCTGTGGCTGTAAAGGCTGTCGGGTTGGCGACAAACGGAACGATGATGTTTGCAAAATTGGGACGGAGCATATTGAACATCTGCAGACCGCTTGCGGTATAATCAGACCAGGATGACCCGTCACTACTGTAAAAAGCAAATCCTGACAAATAGTTTGAAACGTTCAGGCCGGTCATGTCATCGCTGAGCAGGTAGGTTCCTGACAAGGCGGTAGTCTGATGGGCACCGATCCAATAGGTACCTGCCGGAAGAATGACCGGCGTAGTGGCCTTATAAGTCTTCAACTTGCCGGAGTCGGCTGCCACGGTAAGGTTGATCCCGGAAATGATATCAGCGAACTTGGTTGAAGGGAGGCCGCCTGATACATTGTAAATCTCAAAACTGTTGCCGGCAAGGGCGCCAGGGATCGTTCCCCATTTCACCGTGATGGAGGTGAGAGTATCCTGAGCAGAGAGATAGTATAATTGCCCAAGCCATCCACTACCCGTATTGAATCCGATTGATCCTTCTCCAACTCCATCGTCCCAGGCATAGGCCGTATCTTTGCGACATGGCCGTGTATAGTTTGTCAGTAAATCGTTTGCAGTAACCTCATCAATACCCAGGTTGGTCTTGATGGAAAGATCAAATGTGCTCGCTGCTCCCAGTGAAGAGAGGTTGAAGCTGCCGCTGAGCCTTGAAGTTGCATTGGTCACCAGGGCGGTAACTGTGTTGGTTTGTGTGGATGATAAAACTGTGTTTTCCCTCAGCTTTGTATCAACTGTAAAGGTTTCCGTGTTGAATCCAAAGTTCTGCACTGCCCCGAACCAGGGCATATTCTGGCTTGCAGGCAACATTACCGGGTTCATGAGGGAGATAGGCCCGACATCGTTATTTACCACCTCGGTAATCGTTATATCGTCAACAAAAAGAAAGAACTGATCAGCAGCGCTGAAGCCATGCCAGCCAACATAATAATCACCCGTTGTTGCTGGAACAATATTGCCTGTTCCAAGTGTATAGGCCATGCTTGTGATATTCGAATTACTGAATATGGCAGCGCTGGTCATCCCCGCAGCGGTAGCGGCCGCTCCATATTTTACCTCCAGTTTTTCCGGATAATTGGTTGTATAAGGAGTATTTGTATAATAAAATGACACTTTATAGGTATGGCTGGCGATCATGTTAATCTTAGGAGAGAAGAACCAGTCATTCATGGCCGCTGCCGAGTTATAAAGGATCTGCATGCTGTTGGGCTCAGTATTTGGATATGAGGATCCTGACCCCCATGTCTGAAAATCCGAATTGCTATTTGCTATTGACCAGCCAACCGGCATTGTTCCTGTGGCCACACCATCGAAATTCTCTGATATCGGAAGTGTTGCTGTTTGGGCGGCATAAGGTGTCCAACCATAGGTCTGTCCATCAGCAGGCTTAACTGCTGCGCGCAAACGGCAGGTGCTGTTGTTTGCAATTCCAGGGCCTGATTCTGCCCATGTTGCATAGGTCGTATTACCGAGCCGGTTGTTATAATCTGCATTTGAGGCCCCTCTGATTCCAACCTGTGGCGTGCTGTTGGTGCCATTTACCGTAAAGGTATTGTAAACGACCGCAATGGAGTTGTTGTTTTCATTCAGCCTGATCTGGAAATTGAAAACATCACCGGTAGCGCTTTTTTTACGAAAATTCGTCCATTGAACAACCAATGTTCTTGCAGGGGCTGTACCAATCATCTGGTATCTCATCTCAGAACCAGTCTGTCCCTGAAGATCAAGGCCTAACGCGCTGATCACATTATTCGAACCTGCTGCAGCGCTGATGGGCAGGGTTTGGGTTGTAACAGCAGTATTTCCCAACCCGATAAACCCGTTGGTCGCAACACTGAATTTAGTATAAACAGCTCCGTTGTAGCTAAAGTTGAACCCAATGTCATACGTACCATATACCTGTTCGTCGCTGGCGGTTGTCCCAAAAACAGTCCCGCCTGTGATCGCGGTATAGGTTCCGGGTGTTTGTGAAAAGTACCATGTTGACACCCATGCACCGGGAGCCTTAGGCATTTGCGGCTCCGGGGTCGGATTACTGAATTGAGTGGTATTTTTCGTCAATGGCCTGGCCATGTGTTGCAGGGCACCAGTGGTGGTTGTGCCAGACTGGTCTCTTTGAGGAGCAATTAAAGGTCTTGCTGTTGAAGGTGCATGACCGGTAGCGGCAATCTGTTGTTTTTGAGGCAGATTTCTCGCCCTTGAGTTCACCGACAACTGACCATATACAATGGTTGTTGTCAGGAACAATGCAATTAACAATGTAACTAGTTTTCTCATACTCTCGTTTTTGGTTGGTTAATAATGAAAGGTGTAATTGTAAAATAATAAAATGGATGTAAAAAGTTAGGAAGTCTCCCCTGAATTGCGAAGTAACCGGATTATTTCCCCTTCCCTCCTTGGGGGAAGGGGGTCAAAGGGATCGGTAGAAAATCCTCATATCTGCAGAAAGCATTGTGTTAAATTGACATGCAAAAAATGATATCAGATACGGCTTAAAATGTTAGGGGGCGTAAATTTAAAA
>JAPLDG010000334.1:5327-18678 GCA_026391845.1 Bacteroidota bacterium
GTGATGCGTGACGCGTGACGGGGAAAACGTGAAGCGTGACAGGGTAAGCGTGACGCGTGATGCGGAACTGGCATATACTGAAAATACTATGCAGACAGTTGGCAGTTGGCAATTGGCAGTTGGCAGTTGGCAGTTGGCAGTGGGCAGTGGGCAGTCGGCAGTTGGCAGTTGGCAGTGGGCAGTGGGCAGTCGGCAGTGGGCAGTCGGCAGTTGGCAGTTGGCAGTCGGCAGTCGGCAGTGTCACGTGTCACGTGTCACGACTTTTCTCTGCCGGTTAGTTTTTAACAACCCTGGTGGTTCCGGCGTTTTTTTCACCGATTACACGGATCATGTAAATTCCTGCAGGATGACCGGTTAACGAGAATTGATATTTTTGCCGGTCGGAAAATTCATCCGAAAGTAGCTTTATTCCCTTCATGTCGTAGATTTCGACAAGGTATTTTCCGGCGACCCCTGGTGGATTCAGTTCAAGCACCAGGGCCCCTTTGGTCGGGTTGGGGAAAATCCTGTAGAACTGATGTTCCGTTTCCTGCCTGGATTCAACAGTCCCTGTCATCACCGAAGCCATGGCAGGAGCCACGCACCATGGACCTCCCGGGATGATATTGCCATACAGATATCCTCCTTCTGCAATGACTGTTCCGGGATAAAAAAGAATATTCTCACCTGCAAGCATCGTTGCCGAGCCGCCGGTCTGAACAATATAGTAATTCCCGCCGCCGGCAACCGTGATCGTCAGGGTGGCATTGATACAGCCTGTATCAGCAACCGTGATATTTTGCAAGGTAGTGGTTGCAGGAACAGAAGGATTCACAACCATTTTGATGCCCGCGGAGGTGGCCGGATTTCCGGTTGCACAGGTTGCATTGGAGATAAGCACACAGGCAACGGAATCATTGTTCACGGGAACATATGAATAGGTAGCATTGGATGCTCCTGCTACATTGGCACCATTTACTTTCCATTGGTATGCAGGAGATGCCCCACCGTTGACTATATTGGTTGTAAAGGTTACCACTGTTCCGTCTATAACGGGGTTGGCTGAAGCTGCAATAGAAATGCTCACAGGGTAGGTCGTGGCGCAGGAGCTTGACACCTGAACATCGTCGATGCATATTCCTTTGCCATTTTTTGCATTTCCCTGGAAAGCAATGTAATATTCGCCGGAACCATTGGGCAAGCTGATTGTTCGCTGCGTCCAGGATGAGGTACTCGCCGTATAAGTGTTCAATAGGGTCCAGGTACCTGCCAGGGAAGTCCGGTAATACACCTCCAGTTGATCCTGGTTGCCTGAAGACACTGCTTGCGTATGCCAGAATTTCAACTGGGGGCTTACCACCGATGAAAGGTTCAGCATCGGCGTGATCAGCCTGGTTTTGTTATCAGCAGTGGTGGCATCTTTCAGGCATGCATTGTAAGATCCGCCATGGGCCGTTGCCGGGTTGGAGATGCCATTACCGGAGATAAAGACCCAGTTGAGGTTGGAAAAGTTCACCTGTTCCTGCGTCCAGCAACTGGGAATTGATCCGCCACTTTCAAATCCTTCATTCCAGGGAAATGCGGCAATAATTAAACATGGCGTGCTGAATGTAAGATCGCTTCCATAATAGGTGCCGCTCGAATTGGTGGCATAGGCCCTTACATGATACAGGGAATTAGTTGACAGTCCTGTAATCGAACTTACAAAGCTGCCAATACCGGAGCCATCGGTAGTATGATTTCCGGATACTAGCGGGTTGGCGGTGGTTCCCCAGCAAACTCCACGGGCAGTAACGGGTAAACCTCCATCCGTGGTTACAGTTCCCCCCGACACCGCGGTACTCATGGTAATGGATGAAACAGCCGTGGTGGCAACAACCGCAACTCCGGGGGTGAACGACAGGTCGTCACCATAAGATGTTCCATTGGCGCTGGTTGCAACGATCCTGAAATGGTGGGTTGTTCCTCCGGTCAAACCGGTAAGGCCTGCACTTACAGCTACCGCCGAATTTCCTGAGCCGGCCGAAGTTGTGGCAGTGGTATTGCCATAACTGACAGAAGGTCCCCATTCAAAGTTATATGTAGTTGCCACGCCGTTGGGGTTTACCGATCCGTTCAACGTTGCATTTGTACCTGATATGGCGGTTGCAGCTAATGTCGTAACACCGGGAGGAATAGCAAAACGGAAGGATGCAATCCTGGTTTTCCAACTGATTGCCGAGGTTGCTGAATAATACATCTGGGTGTACCAGAATGTAGCTTTTGCAGAAGGATCACAACTCAGGGCACTGTAATCTCCCCATCTGCTGCCGGCATCTGTTTGTGAACCTCCCCCGTTCATGATCCCTCTTTCGGCAATGGTCATCTGGTTGAGTGCATCATTCTTTTTCCTTCCGCAATACCTGATGGAAGGAAACAGGGATGAACCGGAAACCGAATAACCCAGGGCAATATTTCCGCTTGAATCCATGGCGATGCTGCCCATCCAGCGGCTGTTGTTGTCGGCAGGAGAATAGGTTCCCTGCTGGTATATTGACCAGGCTCCCGTAGATTTTCTCAACTCATACCATCGGATGCCTGCAACAGTGCTGGAAATATCAACGGTGTGGTTGCACACCAGTGTCGAATATCCGGCAAAGGAGCGGTATTGGAGCCGGTACATCATGCGGTCGTTGAGAACATCCAGTTTTATCGCTGTCCCTTGCTGGGATATGCCGCTAATGTTTGTTGTAAAAGCATTCACCGGGAGTGAAAGGAAATTGGTAAAAGTGGAATTGGTCGTAGTGGTCCAGTCGACGTGAAATTCATACATGCCGAGATGATCGTTGGAAGTTCCATCATAGTTGTAGAGAAAATAATTGGGAGGATTTCCTGCCGGGAAGGAACCGTCGCAATCGGAAGGGAGCCATCCGTAGCCTTCGCTTGAACTTGATTTCGTGAACATGATCATGTCTGGCGCTGCACTTCCGGCCAGCATCAGCGAACGGTTATAGGCGACCGCCCCGATACCGGCATAGCCCCCTGCCGTGGACGTAAACATATGCATCGACATGTAATATCCATCGCCCCACACTCCGAATTTCGGATAATCGGGCATGTTGGTAAAGGAGTACTGGTAGCGGTACCACACCCCGGTTGGATTGGATGTTGCAGATACTGCTATCATCTGGTAAAAAGGACCTGTTGAATTTGGCAGGGAGAATTGGGAAAAAACCCAGCGGTCGGCCTGTTCGTCGTAGAGCACAACCGCATCGCCACTATTTGTATTGTTCGGCATTCCTGTGAAAACGGAACTGTTGGCCAACGGGCCAAAGAGCAACGCCCCGGTTTTGCTGTAAATGGAATAATGACAATTAACAACCTGGAAATAATGGTTTGGGCCTACATCTCCGTGGGTGTCGGGCGGTGTATAGCCCTGTGTGTTTGAATTGCCCTCAAAGTTAACGATGGTGGTATCGGTCACCGTCATTCCGTTCATGGTCTGAAGGAATGGATCGGTCAACCCGCCGGGAGCCTGGCCTTTTGGCCTGGGTACCACATTGAATTTGTTCCTGATCACTCCATCCTTCCATGAATTATCCGCTTCCGGAGGAAGATTTTTGACCATTTCGCTTAGCGGTGGCGAAATATCGAAGTAAACCGGTTTTTGAACGAGGGGGCCGGAAAGATCGCTCTGCCCGAATGAATAATCGATACAGAATGCGGTCAACAACAGGAACAAGAAAAGTTTTTTCATCGGGAAAATTAATGAAGATGTGATTTTCCTCCAAATGTACAGATAAAAATGTTATGGTGTGGAATAAAGTTGTTATGGCTTTTGTGCGGGGAAAACGTGACGCGTGACACGTGACGGGAAAAGCGTGACGCGTGACGCGTGACAAGTGACGGAGGAAAACCATTCACGATTTTTGTCACGTGTCACGCGTCACGCGTCACGTCATTCTTCAGTCTCTAGTGGTCTATCTACCTGGTCTTGATCAACTTAATGGTTTCGACGTAATTATCGGCAACTACTCTTACGAAATAGAGGCCAACAGGAATATCGGAGAAGCGGAATTCATGTTTCTTCTCGCCAACCATCTGTTCGGTCATCACCTTTTCGCCACTCATCGAATAAACATCAACTTTTACGGTTCCGTAAATGGCTTCTCACCTTTTTGTACGAGGGTGAAGTTACCGTTGGTCGGGTTCGGGTAGAGGGTGAACCAGGTATTAGACAGGTTCATGGGAGCTTCTTCTGTTCCGGCGGCTACCGCTGCGGTCATTGGCGCGGTTGGAGCAGGACAGTAGGTCGTGGAAATTTTGCCCCACATTTTAGCGCCAGGCTCAACTTTGGTTCCCGGTTCAAACAGGATGTTGTGGCCCGCGATAAAGGTCACATCGCCACTGGGAGCCTTAACGGTGTAGGTAGTTGCACCGCCAGCAACAGTAATCGTGTTCACGGCGTTGTAACAATTCGGGCCGGCATCAAATCCGGTAACGGTTATGTTGTTGCAAACAGCGGAGGCCTGTCCGACGGTATAGCTGCCGGTTTTCTGACAACCATTGGCATCGGTTACAGCAACGCTGTATGTTCCCGGATTTAAACCGCTGATGTTTTGTGTCACGGCTCCGTTGCCCCAGGAGAAGGTATAATCAGGCGTTCCGCCGGAAACACCCAGGGAGATGCTGCCATCCGCACCTGTCGGGCAACTTGCATCAACGATGGTGTAAGTCAGCTCAATTTCAGTAGGCTGTACAATAATCCAACTGCCTGTAGCGACTGAGCTATTGGCATCGGTAACAGTTACCGAGTAAGGTCCGGCGCCCCATCCGCTGAGGAAGGAAGTAGTTTCCCCATTGCTCCAAAGATAGGAATAGGATGGCAATCCTCCCGTAACAACGGTACTGATCGATCCATCAGAATTACCAAAACAGAGTGCAGGAGTCTCGGTTCCAGTCACTGAAAGCTGGGCGAAACCATCTTCGTAAGCACCGATATCGGGTGGGCTGAGGCGGGTAGTTCCATAATAATCATCAGGGATTCCGGGAATTGTGACACCTGCATTTCTGACCGGTGAATATACTGCCGGCTGAATATCCAGGTTCGTCAGGCTCATGAATTTAGGATCGCCAAACACGCTGTTCACGTCTTTGCCGGTTGCTGTTTTCCAGGCTGCCAGGTCGAGCACATTGGCTGTGGTCATATAACCAAGGTTTGCACCGGTGGTGAAGTAGTCGTTGTTATCAATTGCGGAAAATACAGCATTCGATGCTGCACAGTAAACAGCGTACCTTTGTGTTCCAACTGTTTGGCTGTTGGAAAAGATATTGTTTCTCAGATTAATCGCACCAGCAGCAGTAACTGCAGAGAGTACATTAAGTGCGGCCGGATATCCGGCAACAGTTTGATTCGTATTCAGGGCCACTGAGTTATTATATATACCATACCCGGCTCCGCTTTCTAAAACAATTCCATTGCCATTATCTGCAACTCCGCCACCTGCCCATCCATAGGCAGCAACATCATAAATAAAATTATTTGTTACCGTAATGTTTGCAGTTGATAATGTAGAAGAAAGATCAATCCCATTGCAACCATAGCCACTAATGTTGGTGTTTTTAATATTGCTGATTCTGTTTTTCTGTACAGTAACACCGGAGGTGGCACCAAAAACATACATACCACAGGTAGTAATGGCGCTGCCGGATGTTAGTCCTGATATTGTGTTGCCGGTTAAATCGATATTGGCATTTGAAACACCGGAGGAAACTACAATTCCTCTTGGTGCAGTCGCAGTGCCACTCATGGCAGATATGATGTTCCCGGAGATTAAAGCATTCTTGTTTCCGGTGGCCAGCCATATACCTGTCAGATTTGATGTTTCAACTGTGTTGGCAATATTTCCGATATTATTGTTCGACACATTTGAGCCATCAATACCCTGCATGTAAATACCAACAAGTCTGATTGAAGAGGTACCGCTACTATTCAGGTCATTCCCGGAAATGATTGTTCCACTGCCGTTTCCGGCAGTAGCAACTGCAATTCCGTAAATGCCGATGTAAGCATTTTGAACACTGTTGTTCTGAATCGTGATGTTGTTAAAGTAAGCTGCGTTTCCGGCCAGGTCACTTACAATGATGGCAGAACTTCCATTGGAGCCATTGATCACATTGCAATTCTTTACTCCGGCACCAACAACAGGTGTTGTTCCTACTGAATTAATGTCAATGACCTCTGGAGCGCTAATGCTGGTATTTGAAATGGTGAGATCCCTTGTAGTTCCGCCTATTGTATTGGAACCGTCAATGGTAACATAACTTGTATTGTAAATCCTGAGGATTTCAGCGCCGGCAGAAGCACCGGAAACTGAAGAGGTAACCCCGGTATTCGGTTTGATGGTTACGGTGTTCGAGGCGGTCGGGAGATTTTCATTAAGAACGTTTACTATAATCGGGTATGTTTCTCCGGTTGTATAAGATAGGTCGTTCAATAGAAATCTGACCGCGCCACTTACACCTCTCAGATTCAAATCGGCGATCGCGGCAGTAATCGTAGCATACACCCCTGCAATCGGTGCCTTGTGAAAAAGCTGAGGATTTTCTGCACTGGTCACAGATAGAGGACCGTTATAAACGATACCGTTTATCATGGGTACCCAGGAGATTTCTTCCACTTCAACCATTTTCTTTTGACCGGATACGCTGCAGGATGAAATAGCTGTATTTTCTCTCTGGTTTCCAAATTCAACGTCACCTTCAACAACTGCGGTCAGATCGGTTATGTTGCTTTTTAAATCAACACCCGTTGAATTGTTCGGTGATTTTCCTTTTTCTACAGGTCTTTGGACAACAGATTCTTCAACCGTCACCTCTTTCATTACTTTCGTGATTACTTTTTGGAATGTAATATTGTTCCCTGTTATGGCATTAAACCCGGTCAAACCTATCGTATAGTCGCCAGAAAGAGGAGTGGAAATTGTATAACTGCTGGGTACAGTTGGCGGAGTTGCTGCCTTAGGAGGATTGGAGGTTAATCCGGTAGCTCCGGCAGGATAGGCAGAAAGGTTGACTGCTGCTGAATTATCCTGTGCAACAATATAATAAGAAACCACATCGCCAATGGAAACTCCTGCGCCAAATGTATAAGTAAACTGATTACCTACAATACCCGTAGGCGTAACAGCGGTATATAACGGATCACCGGTCTTCTTCCAATAAAGATTGGGCCAGCCTGGCGTCGTAGTCGGAACCCCGCTCGGATCGGTGATGGTAGCGGTTAATGTTCTTGGCAAAGTACTGTTTGTGCCGAGAAGGGGGGTATAGACGATTATCGGCCCTGTTAAGTCTAATGGAACACCGTCAAATTCGTCTGCTCCGAAATCAGGGGCTGTTCCACCACCATTATCAGAGGGAACAGGACCAGGTCGAACGTCTCCATCAATATCAGTTGTGACTGCTGCAATAACAACCCCACCTGATTCTAGTTGAGTCTGGGTCGAACCCATATCCAGATGTAAGTTAGCAATGGCTGTGTTGGAAAATGTGACAGGAATCCCTGAAATGCTGTTACCGTCGCAGGCAGAAGCGGTTTTCCAGGAGGCAAAGGTCTGATTTGCTGTCCAATACCCTACAGTTCCGGCGGCAGCATTCAGGACATTATAATTGGATGCGTTAGCAGCCCAGCCAGTGACACTTGCAGTGGTTCCGTAATTATTTGCAATGGCATAATGTCCACCGGTGCCGCCTGTCCGTACATTGTTAAAAAGATTATCCCGTACATCAACAATCGTTGTGACAGCAGTAGCTGTGTTATTTCCCCGGTAAAAGCAAAAGCTTGGCAATGCGCCGCTGGCTGCTGTACCACCAATATAGACTGAATTAAAATACACATTTAACTGAGTGCCGCTAAAGCTGTTCAGGATTCCGATAAATTGCGTATTGGTTGTCTGACCTATTCCCAATGAAATCATGTTGTTTGCTATCGTGGTTGCAGTTGCTCCAGTCCTCCATAATATCCCAACGGCATCAGGAGGAGTAGTAGCAGTAGTCATTGTGGAAGCATTACGGATATCATAAATGATGTTTTTAGTTATAGTACCGTTTGTCGGGTTGGAAAACCCGATACCTGCAACGGTAGTTGCAACTGCACCTGTATTGGTTCCTCTGATCATATAAATGGTATTGCCAGTTACATCTCCGCCGCCGGGGGAAGTTCCGGTATAGATAATCCCCTGAACAGCAACCCCTCCGCCCGACTGAGTAGTATTTGCACTCGCTCCGCTCAAATCGTGTATGATATTGTTGGAAATGGTGGCATAACCGGTTCCTGCATATGAAATTCCCCGTATTGTATGATTGGTTCCTGTTCCGGCCTGATTCATATTTGCAATGGTATTGCCTGAAATAGAATTTGCAACCGTAACACCGGATGTAACAATAATCCCAATGACCGTTTGTGCGTTAGTTATATTGGTGCTTACTGTTGCAGAATTGATACTGTTTGCAACAGATACGCTCCCGATAATGTTACCTTCAATGGTTGGAGAACCTGCACCGACATAAATCCCGTATAAGCTTGTGGAAACGGATGTTGTTGACCCAAGGGCAGTCATTGAACCGACGGAGTTCCTTGAAACGTTGAAGGTACCTGTACTTGAAATAAAGCAACCGACCGCAGCTCCTCCGGTTACAGAAGATGTAACCGTGATGGCACCTGTTGTTGTTCCGTCGCCGATGGTGTTGCCTTTCTCATTTCCGATGTTGGCATTGCCGCCGCTCATAAGGATACCAGCCCAGAAAATTGTACCACCACCCTGTGTTGTTGATAAATTGAAATTGGTAATGGTGTTTCCCTGGACACTTGTCGCAGAGGCGGTTCCAACAATAAGGGATATCCCATAAAACCGGTTTGTAACCGCACCTGTCATGGTATATGCGCTGCCGCCGGCATTTGGGGCTGACCCTCCGATAAAATTATTTGTGATGATATGCCCGCTGCCACTTAAAACAGTTATAGCGCTGTGCAAGCTACCCGTTGTATAGGTGCGGGAAGCAGTCTGGTAGAAACTGTTTGCATCAATCGTCCAGGCTGAGTTATTGGAATTGATGTTCATCCCATTCGAGGATGCACCAGCATTGAAATAATTATAGATGTTGTTGTTTGAAATCGTGTTACCGCTATTGTCAATGACCGAACTTGTCCCCAATGAATAAATCCCGTTGAGTGGCAGGTCTGCGCCGGCAGGGCCGATGTTGCAAAAAGTGACCGTGTTGTTATCGTTGCCGGTTACTAATCCTCCCCCGAAATAGACTACCCCGAAACTGGCTCCGGTTGAAGCCAGTAGCGAGCAATTCTGAACAAGGTTGTTCGATGCGTCGTTATAAAAACGAATCGCGGTGGAGGTGCCAAGGGCCGTGTTGGAGATGGTTAAGCTATTGCCTCCTGTGTTCAGACCATCAATGGTTACATTATCGGCGCCGTTTAAATCAATCAAATGACCTCCGACAAGGTATCCCGTAATGGTTGAGACCCCTGAGGGTTGAATGGAGACAGCTGCATAACTTGCCGGAGCCGTGCTGGAATTCAACACCGCGGACGCCGTTTCTGTAACGGTTCCGGTTACGGTTATTGCAATGGTTCCCGTGTGAGTGCCTGCATTGATTGCATCAAAGGCCTCCTTGGTCGTGGTGTATGAACCTGTGAGAGTTCCTCCGGTAGCTGTGAGGCTTACCTGGGCATAACCAACTGTTGCAGAAAAAAAAGCAAGCAACAGCATCGTAATCATGAGCATGTAATTTCTCTTCATTGGTTGTGTTTTTAAAAGTGAATAAAAATAATGGAAGACAATTACCCTAACATTTTGGGGAACCAAAAGTAGGGATTAAACCTATCGGAAAACGTATCTGCCTGTTTTTTAGGAAATTTTAACATTTGACGGGAAAAGCGTGACGCGTGACGAAAAGCGTGACGCGTGACGAAAAGCGTGACGCGTGACGAAAAGCGTGACGCGTGACGGAAAAACGTGACGTCACGAGTCACGAGTCACGAGTCACGAAAACCAGTTGGAGAGAACTGTCAGTTGATCACCGTCTCCCCGTTGACTGTAAGGGTGATTCCCGGATTGATGGTAAATTTTCCGCCGGTGAGGATCTGGATGTCTTTGCCGAGATTGAGGTTTTTGTTCAGGAAGGTATTGGATAAAGAGCCGATGGATACATTGCAGTTGGCGCCGATTTCAAGGGTTCCGGCGCCGCTGATGGTTTGGGTGGTTGTTCCGTCGAATTTAAGTGTACCTGCCGATGGGTTAAAACGGAGTGTTCCGGCACTGACCAGCAGGTTCCCGGTGACCGTACATCCTCCCGGGAAATCGAACCCTGCGACAATGGCGCTGGTTACCGTGAGGTTGTTGAAAATGCAGGTGGTAGCGCCGGTTGATACCGACTGGTTAAAGGTGGGAGAATTTATCTCGAAATTCGAATAGGTCCGTCCCGACAATGAAGGAGCAGAATTTGCCTTGTGTTTGTATAAGCTACCCGGTTGAAAAACCACTACACTGCCCGGACTGGCGGCGCCGAAAGGCGGCAGTCCGGATTCAAGTACATAAGCCGATCCTGAGGCAAAGCTCACCGAATTGAGCGCTGTCGTTCCAAATGGCGTTCCGCTGAAGGCAGTGCCGGCCGTGAAAACGGATCCGCTGTTGAAAGTAATTGAACCGGTATTTGTGCCTGTCAGCTGATGTGCGGCATTCTGAAAAATAATGTTCCCGGAGATGGCGCCTGTATAACCTGCCGGCAGGGTGATCGTAACCGGGCTTGTACCGTTGATGGTGAGTGTGGAGCCTGCAGCAACTTCAAGCTGGGGAGCAACGGCGCCGGTAACACCGATGGTGATCGTGCGGGCGGTTGTCGTTCCCGTTATTGTGACGGAAGCATTGTTGATGATCCGGAGCCGGCCAAGTGACTGTGGACTTGAAAAATCGACCGTGGCGGTGGAAACCAGTTTTACAGCACCATCGAAGATGAGGATATCACCCGGAACGGCAACAGTTCTTGCCGGCGTCCAGCTTGAGGCAGCCGACCAGTTTCCGGAAGTCACATTCCAGGTGTATGTTCCCGGCTGAGGCATGTATGTTGGCCATATCTGGCTGGCATATTCCGGATGGTCGATAAACGGATTCCTGTTGTGCTGAATGTTTTTATAGATCGAATCGTTTCTGTTGATCTCTTTCTGTGAAACCGGATCCTGCAGGTTCCAGAGCATCAGCAGGGTCTGAGCCCACGGTAGCAACTGGGCCCCTGCTGTCATCGGGCCGCCAGGCCAGCCGGCATCTTCCTTGTAATAACGTGTTTCCATGTAAAAATAGGTCCGGGCAAAGTCTCCCTTGTACTCATCGCGCGGTTCGAAAACGACACCGGTATAACTCGGCAAGCCGGAATTCCCAAGTTTGCTGCCATTCAGGGAGGTCCAGGTTGCAGTGCCAACCACTCCATACGGGTAGTTGGCGCGCATCCCGTTTACGGTTCCATCCGTGGGATAAAGATGAAAAATATCACTGTTCATCGGGGATATATCTCCGAACCAGCTTTTGGGCCAGGAGTGTTCCCGGTTGTAACAGTCGCCCTCACCAGCAATGGTGGAGCCGCATTGGTCTGTTACAAAAGTATAATTATACGGAGGAGTTCCCCCTGGAATATCCGAATACATGTCCCATACATACCCATTTGCCTTTTTATCGGTTTGTTTGAACCATGTCCATAACGAATTATAGCTGACAACTGTATGATTATCAATAATATCATGCAGCGCTTGTTGCAACGCTGTCCCCGTAAGTCCATTGGCGGGAGTGTAGTAGTTTGGCGGGATCTCTGCCCGGGTGATCGTACTCAGCGAAATGAACAGGATCGTCACGATCCTCAAGGCAAATCTCATGGGAGTCAGGTTATTGAATGAAGCCTGCAAAGGTAAGAAAGAAATCGCAAATGTGAGCAGCGCGTCACGCGTCACGTGTCACGTGTCACGAATTTTTCCTCCAGATAATGCTTTTCAATTCCAAAAAACGCCTTAACCGCCCGGATGCTTTCCAGACTCTTTTTTCTCGCTGCGGGTTGTCCCTTGATTTTCCGGCCTACGATCATCACATTTTTAGGAGTATGTTCCGTGGATATAAACTCAAAAACCTTTGTTTTATAACCATTGGCCTCCAGTATCAGTGCGCGAATGCCGTCGGTAATAATTTCGGCTTGCCGTTCTTCCAGTATTCCATATTTTGTAATGGCTTTTAATTCATTGGAAACCCGGAATTCCTTGCGGATCTGCTTGTGGCAGCATGGCGCGCATACAATCAGCGAAGCTCCCGATGTGATTCCCCTGAAAATAGCATCATCCGTGGCCGTATCGCAGGCATGCAAGGCAATTAAAATATCTATCTTTTCAAGGGCCACCTCCTGAATGGTTCCGCAGATAAATTTCAGCTGACTGAACCCGGCCATTTCGGCAATTCCATTCGACAGCTTTACCAGTTCTTTCCGTGATTCCACACCCGTTATCACGGGTGATTTTCCGAGAATGCTGGTCAGATAATCGTACAGGGCAAACGTCAGATAACCTTTGCCAGAGCCCATGTCGGCAACATGAAACCCCTCTGGCAACTCAAGTTCGCCGATAAATGGTTCCATCAACTCAATGTATTTGTTAATTTGAAGGTACTTGTCATTCATATTATTGCGTACCTCAAAGTTTGAGTTGAGAATTCCCAGTTCTCTCAGATAAATATTATTTTTCGCTGAAATGATCCGATCTTTCTGCCGGTCGTGATGTAGAGAAGCAACTGGTTGAATAACAGGAGTATTTGATCTGATTTTCACTTTACCATGGCTGGTCATGAGCAGCCGGAACGTTTCATGGCTTGAAAACAGGTCTGCATTGAAAAAATCATCCAGCAATGCCTTCATTATCAAATCTATCGCCTCCTTGATATCATAATTCTTTGTAATATCTTTGGTCTTATGGCGATAAACGAAATTCATCCTGATCCCCTTTTTGATCTCAACAAGAGAGATGATGATGCTTTTCAGATCCGAGGAATGATTCCGCTGACTGCTTAACACCAGCTTTATCAGGGCTTTGTCCTTGATAAGTTGCTCTAACTTATCGAAGAATATGGTTAGCTGTCTGTTTTCCATGGCGTTTTTGACAAAGCTAATCAAATTTCCCGGAACCGGAAAGGGGGCGTATCTCTTTCGGGTTGAGTCAGGAAAAACGATGGTGCAATTGAAGGAATTGCTTATTTTCACGCCAAATTTTTCCTGATGAGCCACCCCTGCTTTTTTTTCAACAGAATTGATCTCTGGTCGCGGATGATTCTCCTGGTATTATTCCTTTCTACAT
>JAPLDG010000040.1 GCA_026391845.1 Bacteroidota bacterium
CAGTTTATACTACTGCCTATACATTCAGCGGAGGCACTGCAGGTACCGCCAGCGAGGTGGTTTCAAACCCTGCCACCGGTACCGCAGGGAATGCAAATTGCGGACCCAGTGCGACAGGAAACTCAAAAAACATTGGAGGCCCATTGCGTGTTGGCAGTTTTTCAACCGGCACAAGCGACCGGATCATCTCAGGCGCCACCTGTTATGGTATCATGGAAATGAGTGGCAATGTTTGGGAGTACCTGGTAACAGCAGGTAAGGCCGAAGGAAGAGCATTTTCCGGGACACATGGCAACGGAGTATTAACAACCGGGGATGAAGCCGATCTTACCACCTGGCCAAATACCAGCAGCGCGGTTGGCACCGGTGCCCGTGGCGGAAATTTTTACGACCCTGTAGCGTGGATGGGTGTTTCAAACCGCGACCGCGCGGCCCAGAATCTCAATGCCCGGTACATGAGCGTTGGTGGCCGCGGGGTGCGACGTGCTTTTACCATTGGCCAAAGTTTCGGCGGTGGAATTATCTTTTATCTTGATGCCACAGGACAGCACGGGTTAATTGCCGCTCCCAGCGACCAAAGGAGCTGTGCACAATGGGGGTGTCCGGTAACCTTTATCGGGGGAACATCCACCTTGCCTGGCACAGGAAAAGCCAATACCACGATTATTGTAAACGGATGCAATGAGGCAGACATTGCAGCGAAAATTTGCAATGATCTTGAGCTGAATGGCTACGATGACTGGTTTTTCCCATCGAAAGACGAGTTGGATCTAATGTACCAGCAGAAAACGGTTGTTGGCGGTTTTTCTGAATCTGGTTATATATGTTCCTCCGAGGCTGATCAATGGAGTGCTTGGACACTTTACACCTTTGATGGTACATGGAACAACTATTTGGGGAAGATCGGTGAGTGGGGATATTGCGCTGTGCGCGCAGTGCGTGCTTTTTAACCAATAAAATGTATGAAAAGAACAAATAATCATGAACAAAATAAAATTCACACTGTTAATAGTGGTATTGTTGCCGGTGCTGGTACATGCACAATTTACAGGTGGCAACGGCAGAGGGGATGTCTCTTCCCTGATTACGGGCAGGCACTTGACCAATTGGTTCAAAACAAACGGCAATTGGAGCAATGTCGGCAACTGGAGCGACGCTGCATTGCCAGCTTCGTCCGACAACGCAAATGTAATGGCAGCGGCCGTGGTGGATGGTAATTATTCTTATCAGGATTTAACGATAACCGCTGCCGGATCGGTAACTATTTCACCGACAAAAAGCATGACCGTTACCAGAACCCTTACCAACAGCGCAGGTACAACAGGACTTGTAATTAAATCGGATGCTTCCGGTACAGGGTCGTTGATCACCACCAGTTCAGTTTCTGGAACCGTTGAGCGATATATTGCCAATGACCTGAAATGGCATTTCCTCTCTTCGCCTGTTGCTGCACAGCCAATATGGCCTGAATTTGCGCCCACGCCCTCGGGTGTCAGCCTCAATCTTACTTTTGGCGTTGCGCCATGGAAGTGGGATTTTTATTACTGGAACCCAAAGACAGATACGACCAGCCAACTTTTTTGGGTTAATCTCCGGCAGGATGCCTCTGGAACTTATAATTCATGGGATATTGATAAAACCGGCAGTGAAGCAGGGTATGGAGCTGCAACACCAGCATTCACAGTGGGCAGAGGGTATCTGACTGCCTACAATACAGGCTGGAATGCAGCAACCGGCTCTCCTGAAACACATCAGTTTACGGGTACTTTAAACTCAGGTACCGTAGAAAAAGCCATAATTCAAGGGGCAAATTCGTTTAACCTTATCGGGAACCCTTATCCTTCATCCATTGATTGGAAAGCAGCTTCCGGATGGACAAGAAATGGTCTGGCAACCAGTATGGGTGGCGGATATGATTACTGGATTTACAACAAAACAGCCGGGAATTATGGTGTTTTTAATTCCATTACTGCCGGAGATAACGGAACCAATGGAACATCACGCAACATTGCTCCAATGCAGGGGTTTTTCGTGCTGGCCAATCCCACACCCGGAACCTTTGCTATGACCAGTGCAGTGCAGGTACACGCATCTCAAACCTGGCTCAAGGAGGGACAGGATGCCGATAATTTGCTCAGATTAAAACTATCTACCTCAGCAAATACATTCAGCGATGAA
>JAPLDG010000011.1:0-7241 GCA_026391845.1 Bacteroidota bacterium
GATCATCTGGATGGCTATGGCACGGCGAACCGAATTTTCCGTCGGTGTGGTGATTGCCTCATCATACGCATTGGTATGCAGTGAGTTGCAATTATCATAAATGGCGTATAATGCCTGCAGGGTGGTGCGGATATCGTTGAAGTCGATCTCCTGGGCATGCAATGATCTGCCCGATGTTTGAATATGGTATTTCAGCATCTGTGACCGCACATCTGCTTTATACTTGAACTTCATGGCCTTGGCCCAGATGAGCCTGGCCACGCGGCCAATCACCGAATATTCAGGATCGACGCCGTTGGAGAAGAAAAACGAGAGGTTGGGTGCAAATTTATTAACATCCATTCCACGGGAAACATAATATTCCACATAGGTGAATCCGTTGGAAAGGGTAAATGCAAGCTGTGAAATCGGATTTGCCCCTGCTTCCGCGATATGGTACCCGGAGATGGAGACTGAATAGAAGTTCCGTACGTTGTTGTCATTGAAATACTGCTGGATGTCGCCCATCATTTTCAATGCGAAATCGATCGAGAAGATGCATGTATTCTGCGCCTGGTCTTCCTTCAGAATGTCGGCCTGAACAGTTCCGCGAACCTGGCTGATCGACTCCTTTTTAATCTTTTCATACACCGCGGAAGACAGAACCTGATCGCCGGTAACACCGAGCAGCATGAGTCCCAGCCCATCATTGCCCTTCGGCAGATCGCCCTGATACCGGGGCCGCGCTGTTCCTGCCTTTTTAAATATGGCGGCAATTTTTTTCTCAACCTCCCCGGTCAGATCATGCTGCCGGATATACTTTTCACATTGCTGGTCGATGGCAGCATTCATAAAATAACCCACCATTGCCGGAGCAGGGCCGTTGATGGTCATCGATACGGAAGTGTTCGGGTTGACCAGGTCGAAGCCGGAATAGAGTTTTTTAGCATCATCCAGACAGGCGATGGAGACCCCGGCATTCCCTATTTTTCCATAAATATCAGGTCGCATTCCGGGGTCAAAACCATACAAAGTAACCGAGTCATAGGCGGTGGAAAGCCTTACGAAAGGCATGCCAAATGAAACATAATGGAATCGCTTGTTGGTTCGTTCCGGTCCGCCCTCACCTGCAAACATACGGGTAGGGTCTTCACTTTCACGTTTGAAGGGGAATACCCCGGCGGCATAGGGAAATTCGCCGGGTACGTTTTCACGCAGGTTCCATTTCAGAATGTCGCCCCATGCTTCGTAACGCGGCATGGATATCTTCGGAATTCTGAGCCGGGAAAGTGATTCGGTATGCGTTTCAACTTTTATCTCTTTGTCCCGGACCTTATAAATGAAAAAATCATCCTGATAGGATTTCACCTTGCCACTCCAGTTTTTCAGGATGTCGTGGTTATTCGGGTCAAGTTGTTTGAGGGTTTGCTCATAAAGCAGATCCAGTTCAAGCAGCATGCCGGTTTTATTGCAGGTCGCTGCATTGGAAGAATCTTTTTTCGCCTGAGGGCTTGCACTGAGAGTTTCAATGGTTTGGGCAATGCCAAAAAGTTGCTGCGCAACTTTGGCCTGGGCGGTTGTCCATTGGTTGTAATTACGCACCGTTTCGGCAATTTCGGCCAGGTATCGGGTTCGGGACGGGGGAATGATAAAAATCTTTTCCGTCGGCTCAACCCCGGTTTCGAACTGGCTCGGCAATAAGATGCTGGTCTTTGATCTGATCGTTTGTAAAAGGGCAATGTAAAGTTCATTGACCCCCGGATCATTAAACTGTGATGCCACCGTGCCAAAAACCGGCATCTCTTCTACCGGCTTATCGAAATATTTATGGTTTCGCTGGTATTGTTTTTTCACATCCCGCAGGGCGTCGAGTGCTCCGCGTTTATCAAATTTGTTGATGGCGACCAGGTCGGCAAAATCGAGCATGTCAATTTTTTCCAGCTGGCTGGCTGCTCCGTATTCCGGGGTCATCACGTAGAGCGTTGCATCGCTGTGATCGACAATCTCGGTGTCGGATTGCCCGATGCCCGAAGTTTCAACGATCACCAGGTCGAACCCAGCCACTTTTGCCACGTTGATAGCATCTTTCACATATTTCGAAAGGGCGAGGTTCGATTGCCGGGTGGCGAGCGAACGCATGTACACCCTAACGCCAGGTTCGACTGCCGGGTAGCAAGCGAACGCATATAAACCCTGGGGCTGAAGATGGCGTTCATGCGGATGCGATCGCCCAGCAACGCTCCGCCTGTTTTTCGTTTGGTGGGATCGATCGAAATGATAGCCAGTGTTTTATCTTGAAGATCTGCCAGGAATCTGCGAACGATTTCATCTACCAGCGACGATTTTCCCGCCCCCCCTGTTCCGGTGATTCCCAGAACCGGAATATTGGACAGGGAAGCCTCTTCCTCCATTTTTTCAAAAAAAACCCTTGACTTCTCCGGGTAGTTTTCGGCAGCGGAGATCAACCCGGCAATCTCCTTAAAATCTTTGTTATGGATTTTATTCAGGTCGAAATTTTCCTGGTCACCTACCGGGAAATCGCATTTCACCAGCAAATCGTTGATCATTCCCTGCAGTGACATTTCACGGCCGTCGTCGGGCGAATAGATCCTGGCGATGCCATAACCATGCAGCTCTTTGATCTCCTCTGGTAAAATCACGCCGCCACCCCCGCCGAAAATCCTGATATGGCCGCAATTCCGTTCCTGAAGCAGGTCAAACATGTATTTAAAATACTCGATGTGACCGCCCTGATAGGAGGTGATGGCGATGGCCTGAACATCCTCCTGAATGGCGCAATCGACCACCTCCTGCACCGAGCGGTTATGGCCGAGATGGATGACCTCTGCTGCGCTGGCCTGCAAAATCCGGCGCATGATGTTGATGGCTGCATCGTGCCCGTCGAACAGCGAGGCGGCCGTGACGATGCGGATGTGGTTCAGGGGTTTATATGTTTCGGGGGTTTGCATCAGTTGGTTTGTTTACCACAGTAGGCACAATAGGGCACAGTAGAAAAACACAATAGGATGTTTTTCTGCGAATCAGATGTTCTCATTTTCAGCTGATATTTCTATTGTACATTCCTACTGTGCCCTGTGTGTCTATTGTGTTGAAATTGCTCTTGAAATGATCATCAGCTGGATTTCACTTGTTCCTTCATAGATCTGGGTCAGCTTGGCTTCACGCATGAGCCGTTCTACATGATATTCCTTCACATAGCCATATCCGCCATGGATTTGTACTGCTTCAGTCGTAACGTACATGGCCGTTTCAGCGGCATCGTATTTGGCCATGGCACTGGCAGTGCCGTAGGGTTTTCCCTGGTCTTTCAGCCAGGCTGCCTTCAGGCAGAAATAGCGTGATGCTTCAATACGGGTATGCATTTTAGCAAGTTTGAAGGCAACATCCTGGTGGTTGATGAGTTCGGTGCCAAAAGCTTTCCGTTCCTTTGAATATTTCAAGGCACGTTCGTAGGCTCCCTGCGCGATGCCGAGTGCCTGGGAGGCGATGCCGATGCGGCCTCCCTCCAATGTTTTCATCGCAAATTTGAACCCGAAACCATCCTCCCCGATACGGTTTTCCTTGGGGACGATCACATCGGTGAACATTACAGAATGGGTATCGCTGCTGCGCATTCCCATTTTATCTTCATGCGGCCCAAGGGTAATACCGGGCGAATGGCGATCGACCAGTAACACATTGATTCCTTTATGACCCTTTTCGGGATGGGTTTGAGCGATCAGCAGGTAGGTGGATGCTGAATTTCCGCTGGTGATCCAGTTTTTCACCCCGTTGACAAGATAATGATCGCCCTTGTCAATGGCTGTGGTTCGTTGTGATGTGGCATCAGATCCGGCTTCCGGTTCGGAAAGGAGGAATGCTCCGATCTTTTCACCCCGTGCCAGCGGTTTTAACCATTTTTCCTTTTGTTCTTCCGTGGCAAAGGCTTCAATGCCATAGCAAACCAATGAATTGTTCACCGACATGATCACCGACACGGAGCTGTCTATTTTTGAAATCTCCTCCATGGCCAGCACATACGAAACAGTATCCATGCCTCCTCCATCATACCTGGTGTCAACCAGCATCCCCAGAAACCCCAGTTCGCCGAGCGCTTTAACATGTTGGGTTGGAAATTCTGCTTTGGCATCACGTTCCAAAACGTCTTTGATCAGTTCGCGCTGGGCATAATCCCGGGCCGATTGCTGGATCATGATCTGTTCTTCGGTAAATTCGAAATCCATGGTTTTTAGTTATAAAATGTTAGTAGTTAAGCGATTTGTACTCTTATTTCTTCATGGTGAAATGAACCCGTCAGAAAGAAATCAAAATTACAAATTATAATGAATTAAAAAAGCCCGGCAGCGTGCGGGCTTAATATAAAACCGGGTTCAACCAAAATAATTTCCGACCGGACGGTTCAGGATAAAATTTTCACCACATCAACCGTCGAATCGAGGTTATTCATCTTCACTTCGAACCCGCGTTTTTGAAAAACCGAAATCATTCCTTTATTATCCGGGGTGGTTTGGGCCACCATTTTTTTCAGTTTCCCGCCTTTTACGACTTCCAGGCAAAAATCGGTGATGATGTTTCCCAGATCTTTTTGCTGCCATGCATCGGCAATCAGAATGGCATATTCTACGGTTTCGTGATCCGGATCTGCTACAAGCCGGCCAATGCCGATCAGCTTTCTTTGTCCCTCTTCCACGATTTCAGCCACGATGGCCAATTCGCGATCGTAATCGATGTAGCAGTAACGAGTGGCGACTTCATGGGTTTCCCAATGAAAAAAATACCTGAACCGGTTGTACAGCGATTCCTTGGAACATGATCCGAGCATCCCAAGCCATAATGGCTCATCCTCGGGTTTGATGGGGCGCAGAAGCACCTCCGTTCCATCCTGCAGGATGGTGTTTTTCACATACTTCTCAGGATAGGGGTGCAGGGCAAGATGTGAATAGGGATCGTCTTCCCGCCATGCTGCCTTTGAATCAACGACAATGCGGGCATCGAGGGCAATAACATCATCCGGGGTTACCAGAAGCGGATTGATGTCGAGTTCAGTGATCTCAGGGTAATCGGCGGCAAGGTATGACAGCCTTATCAATACCTGAATAAGCTTATCGACATTTTTGGGCGGACTTCCCCGATATCCCCTGAGCAGTGGATAGATCTTGAGAGATTCGATCATATGACGCGCCAGACGTTCGTTCAACGGCGGAAATCCAATGGCTTTATCCCCGAACAATTCAGCGGTTAATCCGCCCATACCAGCCATGATGACCGTACCAAAAACATTGTCTTTTTTAACCCCCAGGATCATCTCCACCGAATCCTTGGACGAGGCCATTTTCTGAACGGTGACGCCTTCAATCCTCGCTTCAGGGCATTTCATTTTAGCCGATTCCATGATCCGTTCAAAGGCCGCCCGTACCTGTTTTTCTGTGCCAAGATTCAGTTGGACACCCCCCACATCCGACTTATGGGTAATGTCGGGAGAGAAAATTTTCAGCACCACCGGGTAGCAGATGCGTGACGAAATTTCAACTGCTTCATCCGCATTGGAGGCGAAATAGGGTTTCGTTGTTGAAATCCCAAAATCTTCGAGGATGGTCTTGGAGGTATTCTCAGGAAGAATCGCCGCCTGACCGGATATCATCTTGGTAAATGATGCACGAAGTTGCTGCCGGTCGAGGGTGAATTCAACCGGAATATCTTTGGGTGTTTCGTACAGGGTCGCCAGATTCCGGTTATAAGCCACCATGGTCATGAATGCCCTGATGGCCTGCTCGGGCGTTTTATAGGATGGGATGCCGCTCTCTACGAGGATGTCGTCGGCTTCGTGCATGCTTTGACCACCCAGCCAGGCAGCCAGAATGGGTTTGCGTGTGACGGAAACAAGGAGGCTGATCTCTTTGGCCGTGGCGTTCGGATTGGTCATGGCCTGAGGGGTAAGAATGACCAGTACGGCATCGACCCCCTGATCGGCCAATATGATCTGGGTGGCTTTGGCAATGCGCTTGGCACGGGCATCTCCCAGCACATCCACCGGGTTGCCGTGTGACCAGAAGGCGGGGAGGTTTTCATTCAGGAGGGCTGTCGTTTCGTCAGAGAGTACCGCCAGAGTCCCATTGGCAGCAATCAACGCATCGGTCGCCATCACACCCGGCCCCCCTGCATTGGTGATGATTCCCAGACGCGAGCCTTGTGGAAATTTTCCACGGCCAATCATCTCCGCGACACTGAAAATATCGCCGATCTCATAAACCCTTGCCAGACCGGCTCTCTGAAAGGCAGCATCATAAACAGCATCTTCCGAAGCCATCGCTCCCGTATGTGATGCAGCCACCTGGGCCGATTCGGGAAACCTTCCGGCTTTATACACAATGATCGGCTTTTTACGGGCAAAGGCCCTGGCTGCGGTCATAAATTTCCGTGGATTCTGAATCGATTCAATGTACAGGATGATGCAGTGGGTATTCTCATCTTCTCCGAAATAGTCGATCAGATCTCCAAATTCAACATCTATGCTGTTACCGATGGAAACGAATTGGGAAAACCCGATCTTACCTTCCATGGCCCAGTCGAGCACCGAAGTACACAATGCGCCCGATTGCGAAATAAAGGCAATGTTTCCGGGTCTGGGCATATCGGCAGCAAAAGATGCGTTCAACTTCAGCCCGGGAACAATGATCCCCAGGCAATTCGGACCAATCACCCTCATTCCTTCATATCTTCGGATTTCAGCCAGGACCAACCCTTCCAGCTTTTTTCCCTCCTCCCCGATCTCCCTGAATCCGGCCGACAGGATGATGATCCCCCGTATGCCAAAATCGCCGCATTGCTTTACGATGCCGGGCACCTTTTCGGCAGCCGTACAAATGATGGCGAGTTCCGGGACCTTCGGCAGGGCAGTCACATCCGGGTAACAGGGAATGCCCATCACCGCCTCGTTTTCTGCATTAACCGGGTACACAACTCCACGAAAACCTCCACTGACCAGGTTGATCAGCACCTTGCCGCTGACACTGTTGGGATTGGTCGTGACCCCGATCAGGGCAATCCGCTGCGGGTTAAAGATGTTGTTGAGTTTGTGGATATTCATTTTGGCAGGGTGAAAGGAGGGAATGTGAATGGATATGTTGGTTTAGGTTCCAAATTTAGAATTAATTTTGCAATCCATTTCTCAAAACCTGCACGGCATGAAACAACTGTTATTCATTATTTTACCATGGATTCTCCTTTTCCCTCAACTGAAG
>JAPLDG010000011.1:7291-20839 GCA_026391845.1 Bacteroidota bacterium
TTCGGGATCAGGTTTTCAGGATATGTGGGTACCGATGTTTTTTTTGACACCCGTCAAACCTATATGGCACGGGATGGTGAGTGGCTTTTTTGTCCTGAAAATGTCAAACCTGACCCCGATGGCAACGACCTCAATGCCAAAGGTTCATACAACATCCTCAGCATCCAGACGCGGGTATCGGGAATCATCACCGGGCCGGATGTTTTCAAAGCCAAAACATCGGGGTTGATTGAGGGCGAGTTTTTTGGGAACATCAATGTAAACATCAATACGTTCAGGCTCCGGCACGCATTTGTCAAACTGACCTGGCCTAAAACAGCTTTGCTGATCGGTCAGACCTGGCATCCGCTTTTTGTGCCCGAATGTTCCCCCGAGACGGTTTCGCTGAATACGGGTGCTCCATTTCTTGTCTTTACCCGCAATCCGCAAGTCCGGATTACCCGCAACCTGGGGAATTTAAGAGTATTGCTGGCCGCCATTTCGCAGGTGGATGCAGTCAGCAGCGGCCCCGACGGCCCCAGCCCGAAATACCTTCGCAACTCAATCCTTCCTGAATGGTCATTCCAGCTGCAATACATGATCAGCAACCCGGAGAAAAAAAGTGAATTTCTGATCGGGGCCTCAGTTGATTTCCTGATGCTGACTCCCCGCCTGGGGACTGAAGTCGTTGCAAAACCAGCTTATGACACCTTCACCGACAGCCTGGTTGTCCACCATGATGCAGTGATCGTGAATTATAAAACCACTGAAAAATCCACCGCCCTGACCTTCAACCTTTTTGCCAAATTGAAATTGCCATCCGTAACCATAAAAACAGGCGGTGTTTATGGTGGAAACTGCTATGCATTCAACATGATTGGCGGATATGCCGTGAAAAGCACCCTTGATCCCCTGAAGGGAATTGTTGATTATACAACCATCATTTCATCATCGGTTTGGGCCGATATTAAAACCAACGGACCAAAATGGTCAGCCGGCATTTTTGGCGGTTACAGCAAGAACCTGGGCGCAGGTACCGAAGTCACAGGGCCTTACTACTCCAGGGGTGCAAACATTGATTATCTCTACCGGGTTGCACCGAGACTCGTCCTTACCCTGAATAAGTTTAAAATCGCTTCAGAACTGGATTACACGGTTGCGGCCTACGGCAAAACAACCGCCAAAGGGATGGTCTCCGATTCGAAAGAGGTGGGTAACCTGAGAATCCTAATGGGGGTTTACTACTATTTTTAGCCCGATTTTTTTTCCTTCCGGGTATTACCTTTTCTGGTTTTCCTGATTAAGCAGAAAACAGCAAATTTAAACTTGCTCTTTAAAGGAATGGGAGGACATATGGCAAATACCTATACCCAAATTCATATCCAGGCTGTATTTTCAGTCCAGAACCGGAATTGTATAATAAAAAATCCATGGAAAGATGAATTATACAAATATGTTGCGGGAATTATTAAAAACAATGGACATAAGGTATTGATAATTAATGGGATGTCAGATCATGTTCATTTGTTTTTTGGTATGAGGCCAGCCCAGTCATTATCCAACCTGATGCAAGATATAAAAGGTGATTCGTCTTTATGGATTAACAAAAAAGGATTTATTCAAGGTCGTTTTTCATGGCAACAGGGTTATGGGGCTTTTTCTTATGGTAAATCGAGCGTTGATAATGTGATTAACTATATCAAAAATCAGGAGATTCATCATCAAAAGAAAACTTTTATTGAAGAGTACCATGATTTATTAAGAAAATTTGATGTGGATTTTGACAATCGGTACATTTTTAAACCTATTGAATGGCCTGAGACTTGAGACCAAAATTGAAATAAATGAAATTGAATAATGAGATGGGTTCAGCATGTATTGGCGGGAACTTCAGGCAATGGTTGTACGAGGATGCTGGCAGGGACATCAAGCAATGGTTGGTCAATGGGATGTTGGTGGAGGATTGAAGCAATTGTGCCATGGGCACAATATTCGGTTAGAGAAGCATGGTTTGAAATTCATTTCGTCCCGTACGGGACGAAATATGATCTAACCAAATAAAATCCCTATAGGGATTTAAAAAAACATAAAGCAATCTCCGAAAACACACCTGACTTGTCCCCTCTCAAATTAGTGCGGTCGTAAGTATTTAATAATCAGGATTTGTGTTAATAAAAAGACTAAATTTACCGCACTAAGGGTAGATTTGGCATGAAAATCAGGGTTGTCAAAACCGCATCAAAGGCACAGGCAGTTCAGGTAGTACGTTACCAGGACAACAAACGGATTGTTTTGCAGCACATCGGTTCGGCCCATTCCGAGGAAGAACTAAGCGACCTAATGATATTAGCGGAAGATTGGATAAAGGACAATACCAGCCAGCTTTCCATCTTCCCCGATAAGAACCCCAGCAAGTTATTGCACCTCAACTACAGCACCTTTATTGGCATCAAATACCGTTACTTTCACGCGCAGGTACGTGCAATACTGGATATGATCAAGTTAGATGACCTACCTGCCTTGCTAAACGATTTGGTGGCGATTAGGATATTTGAGCCCGCATCCAAGCTTCGTTCCCTTGAGCTGCTGGAACAGTTTTTCGGCATCAGCCATAGCCGCAAGACATACTACAAGATTGCCCCCGACTGTGTCGACCTTAAGAAAAAAGTGGAGAAAAAAGTTGCCGACTTTGCGGGCCATCATTACTCGTTTAATTTCGACATCCTGTTCTACGATGTAACAACGCTTTATTTTGAAACATTTGAAGAAGATGGGTTGCGCAAGAACGGGTTTTCGAAAGACAACAAATCGCAACAGCCACAAATACTGATCGCACTGATGGTGAGTAAAGAGGGATTCCCGGTTGCTTACGAGGTATTTTCGGGCAACACCTTCGAAGGGAACACCATTATCCCCGTCATTAAAGATTTTATCAAAAGAAATGGCGTGAAGGAGTTTACTGTGGTGGCCGATGCTGCGATGATCAGCTCGGAAAACATACAGCAATTGACCCAAAACAACATCAACTACATCGTAGGGGCACGGCTTGGGAATATCTATGCAGCACTGCTGGAAACCATTGACAAGACCATCGTACGGGAAGACGGCAAGAGCATACGGATAAAAACGGACAACGGTTACCTCATTTGCAGCTATTCATCAGTAAGGTACCGAAAGGACAAATACGAAATGGAGAAGCAGATCGAAAAAGCAAAACAGGTAGTTGCAAAACCGTCAAAAAGCAAGAAGATGAAGTTTACCCAGACAAAAGGGCAGAAAATAGAACTCAATGAGGCATTGATCCGGAAAACGCAGAAACTGCTTGGAATCAAAGGGTATTACACAAACTTGGAAGCATCAGTAGCCGACAATACGATGATAATAGAGAGGTACCACGAACTTTATAAAGTAGAGCAAGCCTTCAGGATATCAAAAAATGACCTGCAAACAAGGCCAATCTTCCACTTCAAGGAGCAACCAATTAAGCTGCACATAATGATTTGTTTCATGGCACTTGTGGTATCAAAGCATATCGAACTAAAAACAGGCGTTTCAATCAGGAAATTTATAGACGAATCCAAAAAAATCGTTGATGGTGAAATCCTGAACCACATCACCCAGAAAATAGTGACCGTCAAAGCACAGCCAACACCCAAAATGATGGAACTTATCACCAAATTAGAAGCACCGCACTAAAAGGGACAAGTCAGGAAATAAATGAAATTGAATAATGAGATGGGTTCAGCATGTATTGGCGGGAACTTCAGGCAATGGTTGTAAGAGGATGCTGGCAGGGACATCAAGCAATGGTTGGTCAATGGGATGTTGGTGGAGGATTGAAGCAATTGTGCCATGGGCACAATATTCGGTTAGAGAAGCATGGTTTGAAATTCATTTCGTCCCGTACGGGACGAAATATGACAATCTCCGAAAACACACTTAAACTGTCTCCTATTGATTCTTTTCATTTAATCGAGTACGTCGCAGGATCCACCGCCCTTACATTCCACATTTTTAAAAACGTGACCACCTTCGTGGTATCGTAGCCCTTCGCCTGACAGTGTTCAAGGATCCCGGAATCCTGTATATGCAGCACCTTCCCGTCTCCATTCAGGATCAGGAAAACGGGATACCCAAACCGATTCGGATAACCCAATTCACCGAGAAGCTGGTAATCTCTCTTTTTCTTATCCTGGGAAACATTCAGCAGCATGTAAACATAGTCTGCCTGTAACAATGAGTCGATCTGTTTCGCCCCGCTTGCCATCTGATGGAACCGGATGCACCACGGGCACCAGTTGCCGCCACACTGGACCAGCACATGCTTGTTTTCCTTTTTAGCCTGGCTGGCAGCTTTCTTCAGGTCGGCCCGGACATCCTGGTTTTCGTTGTAGGGTTTCAGGGGTGTTTGGGCGGAGAGCGTGACGGGTGACACGTGACACGTAACAAAAAGCAGAATTGCCAGGGTGTATAAAAGAGTTTTCATGGTTAAACAAATTTTGCTGCTAAGATATGTAATTCCCGTCACATGTCACGTGTCACGCGTCACGCGTCGCGCGTCACGCGTCACGCTTTTTCGTCAGCGCCTTCTTGATATACTGATAGTCCAGGTAATAAAGCACCTTCACCGAAAAACTGTTGGATTGCGGGGCATTGATGGTGTTGTCAAAATTGGTGAAATAGTTTCGGACAAGTTGATCGCCCCAGGTATTGATTGCATTTTTCCAGACAAAACTGACTTCACTGCCGGGAGCAAAATACCATACAAACTGAAGGTCAACGGTAAATGCATTGAAGTTGATGTTCTGATCTTCAATAAACGCAGACGGATCGAGGCTTCCGTTTTCATTCAGGCTATAAAACGACAGATAATCAGCCTGTGACCAATAATGCCTGGCACGCATGGTGATCGAAGCCTTTGTGTTAAAAATATATCTCACATTGAGAATATTGCTGATCGTAGTAATGTCGCGGCGGCCAAAAAATATGGTCGGGTCCATCTCAGCATCATACTGCGTACTCACCCATCCGTAACTATTCAGGTCCTTTTCATACTGCATGTCGAGTGTTACCGACAACCGGTCGCTGAAGCGGATCCGGGGAGTGAGCCCGATCGCCCAATACACATTGTTGTTGCCGGGGCAGTAACGGAAAGAAAAATTATGCTGATACCGGAAAAGCTTCCTGCCATCGGATGAAAACACCCATGAATCGTTGTAATTCCAAGGTGTTTTATAAACCCATCCCCACACGCGGGGTTCATAGTAATCATTGAATCCGAGGGGCTGAATCCCGATGGAAAAGGAACTGGTCCAGTACTTCAGATAGGTCGTACTGTTGTCGAGATCAAATTCGAGGGTTTTAAAGTCATAGGGTTTGTAAAGGGTTGTGTAATAAGCCTGGAATACAGTTTCCGAGCTGATGATGATCCAGAAGGGATCATAAACATTGTAGGACAACCTTACCCGGTTTAACGTTTCATTGTTGTAAAGCAGGAATCCCATGTCGTTTGGATCATAACTATCGCCGGTTTCCTGCCTGAGAAGCTGATACTGGAACCTGCCACTGGGTTTTGAGAGCGAGACGGTGTACTGGTGTCCGAATTCCGGGTTGATCCCGTTCATGTAATGCTGGCTTAAATTGAAACGACCGAATACCTGAAAAGTACTTTTCCTGTTCTTGATGCTGACCTCGGCGCCTGTCACATTTGCAGAGTAGGCGTCGGAAGGAGTATAGTAATTGGTGTTGATCAGGGTGATATAAGAGTTGTTCTTGAGGTTTTGGTCGAATACCAGAACGTTATAATTGGTAAATGGCTGGGTCATGATCTTGCGTGATGCGCCGGTGATGGTATCCTGCAGACTGGCCCATGTGTTGGTGGTCATGCCGTTGAAAAAGCCAAGACCAAGTCCTTTGGCATTTCTTCCCGAGATCTTCGTGGCATTGATGATCCTCGTCTGATCGGGATTCTTCAGCACTTTTTCATGTGTTCTGAGGCTGTCGTAAGGCAGGAAATAATTTTTAGGGGCGCTTCCCACCCGGCGTGTATAGAAAATATCGCATTTGTTGAAAAGCTCTGTCGCCTCTGTAAAAAATTGCCGTTTTTCATCGTAACGGATCTCGAACGGGGTGAGATTGAGCACCTGGTCGTCCGATTGTACCTGTCCGAAATCGGGAATCAGCATCATGTCAAGGGTATAACTCTTATTGAGGCCATAACGCAGATCCAGTCCGCCACGCAGAAACCATGACCAGTTTTTGTTATCGGGACTCTTTTCAAGATACCCTGAAACATACGGGGTGAGGGAGAGCCTCACCGGCGGTTTGATCTCCCGGATCCCCGTGAGGGTGCCATAGTAGCGGAAGATATCCTGCGTTTTGTTGTCAACCCACGACCAGGTGGAAAATTCGTGATACCGGTGGATATTCCGCCACATGTTGATCCCCCAAACCTGGTCTTCGATCTTCGGCAACCTCAAAGCAGAATAGGGTATCTTAACCTCGCTGATCCAGGCAGAGTCGGTGATTTGTGTGGCATTCTCCCATACCGCATCCCATGTGATGTCCTGCCCGACGGCCGAATATTTGCAATCGTTCTGCAAATTCGCCGGACTTACCTTGAACTCGTACATGTTAAGTCCGTCGTTATAGGGAAGGATGTCGAATGAGATATAATCGGTGTTCAGCGCTTCGATCTGGTCACGGCGCCCGAGCTCTTTGCAGATGCTGTCGGGATGCGGATCATACATCACGGCCAGAATGTATAATGCCACATCGTCGTAGGCAAACCTGATTTCGGTACGCAACCCGGGGAGGGTTGCATTTCTGGGTGCATACTCCACAAAATCACCGGCCGCAGGGGCTGTTTTCCATATCGCATCATCACACCGGCCATCGATTTTCGGAGGGACTGCTGTACGGATGGCGACGATGTTCTTCTTTGCCAGGGCAGAAGAATCAAGCAAAACACCAGTTCCCCGGGAAAATGTCATCCCATGATAAAGCACCAACGAAATAACCAGCAGGACAAACGGGCAGGTTTTGCCACCTGAAAGAAAGTTCAAGTAAAAAAAAAAAAAAAAAAATAAAACGATATTCTGCAGGATTAAAGGAAATTTGACAAAAGGCAGGAAATATTCTGCTTACTATGTTGTTTTGCATTTAAAATCTTTCTTTCAACCGGTGATTTTTGCCTCTCGATTCACCGGACACTCTCAAAAATGACCAAATTTGTATTGTTTTTAAAAATCAGTACAAAATGTGGTTTCTTACCCTGTCCATGTTTGGAATTTGGCATCAGCTATCACTATTTTTGCGGGATTAAAAGGGGGAAAGACCATTCACAATTACATGTCAATACCGATCGCTGCGGTCACCCGCTGCGATGTAAGACGATTTGTATTTCACATAAATGATCCTTAAAATGAAAACGACCGGCAGATTGATCGCAATGTTACTTTTCGTGGTTTCCATTTCAGCACAGGCCCAGGTGGGAATCAACAGCACGGGAGCCGATCCCGACAGCTCGGCCATGTTGGATATAATATCCACGAATAGAGGCATTTTAATACCGCGTCTTACAGAAACAGAGCGCAATGCCATTGCGAATCCGGCTGATGGTTTGCTGATTTATCAAACCAACGGACTTTATGGATTTTACTTTTATAAAAGTGATTTAATGGCCTGGATTCCACTTTTACAAAATCATGAATCGGACCCGTATTTGTTTGGTAATTTCGATTTTAGTGGTTCTTCCACAGGCGATTTATTGAAATTTGACGGCACAAAATATGTGAAATCTACACCAAACTTCACCGAAAGCAACTATCTGTATAACACCAAATACGGCGTAAAGCTTTTAGCAAGCAACGAAGCCCAACCCAATGTGGACTTTGTTCTTTCGCCCAAGGGTAGCGGTGGCATCACAGCCCAACAACCCGATGGCACAATTGCCGGAGGAAACAACAGGGGGACTGGGGTGGTTGATTTACAAATGTCAAGAATTGCAAATACTCAAGTTGCCGGTGGCGACTATTCGGTTATTGTGGGTGGAGGCAGTAATTGGATAAATAATGCATCGCCTGTGTTCCAGGATGGCAGCGCTTCAGTTATTGTGGGTGGCCGTGTAAATAATGTATCCGGTACAGAATCATCCATTGTTGGAGGATCTCATAATACAGTAAGCGGTTTTCGTTCCTTTATCGGTGGAGGATATACGAATACTGTCTCCAACTGGAATGCCGTAGTTGTTGGTGGAGAAAGTAATCAGGCAACCGGAACTGATGCGTTTGTAGGTGGAGGCAATTCAAATTCTGCCGGTGGCTATTATTCGTTTGTTGGCGGAGGCAATGGGAACACTGCTCAATCGTATGGCGAATCGGCGCTTGGTTTATATGCAACAGTGGGTGCAGGAAATGCCACCGCTTATATATCAACCAATCGTCTCTTTGTGGTTGGAAACGGTACAGCGGACGCAGCCCGAAGTAACGCTTTAACCATCCTTAAAAATGCAAACACCACCATCGGCGGCTCATTGACCATCAATGGAAACGGAACAGGAACAAGCCTTACGCTACCTGCAACAAGAGGTACAAGCGGAAATGTACTTACCACCGACGGTATCGGCAGCACAAGCTGGACTGCTCCGGCAGGTGGAACCGTTACCGGTGTTACCGGAACAGCACCGATCGTTTCCAGCGGTGGCGCCGCTCCGGTTATTTCTATTTCGGCAGCTACCACCAGTGCGGCAGGAAGCATGAGTGCAGCGGATAAAACAAAATTAGATGGAATTGCTGCCAATGCCAATAATTATACCCATCCAGGTGGAGATGGCAATTTACATGTAACTGCAACAGGGACAACAAATAGCGGCAAAGTATTAACTGCCGGAGCAACTGCCGGTTCATTAAGCTGGACAACCCTTCCTGTTGCGCCTGTAACTTCCGTTGCCGGAAAAACCGGGGCGGTAACACTGGTTAAGAGCGATGTTGGTTTGGGAAATGTTGAAAACACAACACTTTCGACCTGGACAGGTTCATCAGGTATTACAACCCTGGGAACCATCGCTACCGGAACATGGAACGGAACCACCATCAGCCTTGCAAAAGGAGGCACCGGTGCAACCACAAAAACGGCAGCCTTCGATGCTTTGTCGCCAATGACCACGGCAGGCGATATTGTATATGGCGGAACCAGTGGAACAGGAACCCGGCTAGCAAAAGGCACTGCCGGCCAGGTATTGACAATGAATGCCGGTGCAACCGCTCCGCAGTGGTCAACACCAGTCACAGGCGCGGTTACGGGGGTTACAGGAACAGCTCCGATAGCGTCCAGCGGCGGAGCCGCTCCTGTCATTTCAATTTCAGCAGCTACAACCAGTGCTGCAGGAAGCATGAGCGCTGCTGATAAAACAAAATTGGATGCAATAACAGGTACAAATACAGGAAACCAAACCATCATCCTTACCGGAGATGTTATCGGGTCGGGTACGGGTAGTTTTCCTGCCTCCATTTCTGCAAGTTCTGTTACCAATCCCAAGATGGCAAACATGGCAGCCAACACCATCAAGGTAAACAATGCAGGTTCAGCGGCAGCGCCAACCGATCTCTCAATTCCTGCCAACTCATTTCCCTCCAGAAGAAGCGCAGGAAACCTGACCGTTAACGTTATCACCGATTTTGCTTTCGACATTCTGCATGATCCTGATGCAGCCTCAGTAAGGACAACCATAGGGGCCGGCACAGGTAATGGCACTGTTACTTCTGTAACTGGCACCGCCCCGATCAGTGTAGCCACCGGAACCACCACACCTGACATTTCAATTTCGCCGGCTACCACAAGCGCTGCAGGAAGTATGAGTGCAGCGGATAAAACCAAGCTGGATGGATCAACCCATGCCATTGGTGACAGTTATGGCGGTGGCATTGTATTTAATGTTTATGATGGAGGGCGGCACGGACTGATTGCTGCCACATCCGACCAAAGCCCTGGAATCAGATGGTATGGCGGCAGTAATACAAATACACGCGCCAGGGCTGATGGTGTAGGTGCCGGTTTGAAAAATACGGCAATCATCATTGCCAATCAGGGGCCGGTTGATGGAAACGCATTTGCCGCGACCGTTTGCAACGAATATTCGGTAATTGTTAATGGAGTTGTTTATGCCGACTGGTATTTACCTTCTAAATATGAATTGAATTTATTATATATTCAAAAAGACGTTGTTGGGGGCTTTTCTGGTGGCGTCTTTTGGAGTTCTACCGAGAACACTGATGGGGCTGCGTGGTACACGGACTTCGGCACTGGCAGTTACTTTTTCACCGCTAAGAGCGGCTCATACCATGTGCGTGCTATCCGGGCTTTTTAGCAATTGATCCATTTAATCATTTCTGCTTAGCGGCCGTTGTTCGTCCTTCGAACTTTGTCCTTCCCACTTTCGTTTGTCCTTCGAACTTTTTACTTCCCACTTTCATTTGCCTGGAAAATGTCAACGCACTAAACTTAAGTAGCGTCAGAAGTGAGCAAATCAAGGTTTTTGGCGCAGTGTGCTAAAAGTGTTGTTTTATTGCTTCTTCCTGTCGATCTGCATGGGGTCCTTTGCACAGGTAGGCATCAATACCAATATCAGCCATCGGATCTGCAGCCATGACTGTGATGATTTCGTATTTTCACCTGAATGATAATGAAGACATTATGAAAATGTCGGCAAAGGTTATCCCTGCGAAAGAAAGTGGTTTCCTTGCCCAGGAAGTCGAGCAGGCTGCGAATGAACTCGGAGCTGAAAAAAGAAAATGAGGCGATCCGCAAGCGGCTCGACGCTCTGGAGCAGCGGTAACCCTTAGTAAGGCAGGATCCTCTTCCCGCGTGACTCTTCAAGAACCTCAGCCATAGCCAGGTATATGGCCGAAAGCCCGCAGATGATGCCTTCATACCCGGCAATCGTTCCGACAAGGGTTGATCCGGTCCAGTCGCGGATGGCCAGTAGGAAGAAAAGTATCCAGAGGGAGAGAAATACGAACTTCAAACAAGTGCTCTTTCCAAAGGTGCCTATCCACATGAAAAAGGTGAACACACCCCACATGAAAAGGTACCAGCCCATAAAACCTTCTTCGGTTTTAATTCCTTTTCCTGAGCTGATCTCAGGCAGGAGCCAGAGCGCAACCAGGGTCAGCCAGAACATGCCATAGGAGGTGAACGCTGTAAGTCCGAAGGTGTTTCCCTTTTTGAATTCAAGGATCCCGGCGATAACCTGGGCAATACCGCCATAAAAGATGCCCATGGCCAGAACCATGGCGCTTACGGGGAAGAATCCTGCATTGTGGATATTCAATAAAACAGTCGTCATTCCGAAACCCATCAGTCCGAGCGGGGCGGGATTGGCTAATTTACATTCCATATCTCTCAATGATCTCCTCTTTGCTCTTTCCCAGGATGTCGTATTTCTTTCCAACCTTTCTAAAGGCTTCCAGCGCTTTTTCGAGATGGTGTATCTCGTGTCCGGCAGAAATCTGGGTCCGGATGCGGGCCTGTCCCTGCGGAACAACCGGGAAGAAAAACCCGATGGCATAAATGCCCTCATCGTACAGATCGCGTGAAACATCCTGCGCCAGTTTTGCGTTGAATAGCATCACAGGCACAATCGGGGTGTCGCCTGCCTTGATGATCAGTCCGGCTTCGATCAATCCTTTACGCCAGAATTCGGTATTCTTTTCCAGTTTGTCACGGCGATCGGTGGAAGCGGAAAGAATTTCAAGCACCTTGATCACTCCCGCAACCACGGGAGGTGCAATGGTGTTGGAGAAGAGGTAAGGACGGGCTTTCTGGCGGCACATCTCCACCAACTCCTTCCTGCCGGAAACGCATCCGCCGGAAGCGCCACCCAGCCCTTTTCCAAAGGTGGTGGTGATGATGTCAATTTTACCCATCACGCCGCATTGTTCATGGGTTCCACGTCCGGTTTTGCCAATAAAACCACTCGAATGGGAATCATCAACAAACAGCAGCGCATCATATTTTTCGCACAGTTCGACCATTTTATCCAGCCTTGCCGTGTCGCCATCCATGGAAAAAACTCCGTCGGTGATCACACACTTCAAACGTTTGTCGTTGTGGAGCTGTAGCTTCTCCTCCAGATGTTCCATGTCGGAATGTTTGAAGGTGTCGTGCATGGCGCTGCAGAGCCGGATTCCATCAATAATGGAGGCGTGCACCAGCCGGTCGGAGATCATCACATCGTCTTTCGTGAGCACAGCTTCAAATACGCCGGCATTGGCATCCATGCAGGAGGGAAAGAGGATCGTGTCTTCGGTTCCAAGGAATTTGGTGACCATCTGTTCCAGGGTGCGGTGAATATCCTGGGTTCCGCAGATAAAACGCACCGATGACATGCCATATCCGTGAGAATCAAGCCCCTCATGGGCAGCCTTGACCACTTCGGGGTGGCTCGACATTCCGAGGTAATTGTTTGCACAGATGTTGATGACTTTCTTAATAGAGGCTCCGGCCGGAAATTCAACCAGAATATCGGCAGCCTGAGCTGAATGAATGTAGCGTTCCTGCTTGAATAACCCGGCGCTTTTCAGTCCGGTGAGGATCTCAGAGTACATTCCACGGGTTTTGTCGTTATAAGCCATTTTCACCCCCTATTTTAGATATTGCTGCACCAATGCACAAATCTTGTTCACAGAATCGAAGGCTTCCGGAGTCGCTTTATCATCGGGAATGGCGATTTTGTATTTGTTCTCCAGGAACCGCTTCAGCGAGACCATGGAAAAGCTGTCAACAATGCCACCCGATATCAGCGGAGAGTCGTTGGTTAGTTCCGTGTCGTCTTCAACATATTCTTTAATCACATAAGCTTTGATGATTTCCTGCATTTCTTCCATGGTTTGGTTCTCCTTATTTTTTGGTTAGTATTAAAATAAAATTGAAGTAGCGAAGTAGCGAAATAGCGAAATAGCGAAATAGCGAAATTTTCTAATCATTTTCCAGTGTTGAGGTATCTCCGATATCCTCACCCCACTCCTTCGCATGAAGAATGCGGCGCATAATTTTTCCGCTTCGGGTTTTCGGGAGGTTCTCGATGAACTCAATCTCCTGCGGCATGGCCAGCGGGGATAATTTCTTCCGCACAAAATTCATTATTTCGAGGTCAAGGTCTTTGCTGCCGACAAAACCCGGTTTCAGGGTCACAAACGCTTTGACCACCTCCATGTTGACGAAATCAGGCTTGGCCACAACGGCAGATTCTGCCACGGCCGGATGTTCAAGCAACGCCGACTCCACCTCAAACGGGCTTACCAGATGTCCGCCGGTATTGATCACATCATCATCGCGCCCCACAAACCAGAAATAGCCTTCATTGTCAATGCTGGAACGATCGCCGGGGAGGTACCAGCCATTCTGGAACTTCTTCTGGTAGGTCGCTTCATTGTGCCAGTAAGCACGCATCATGGCTGGCCAGCCGGGTTTGATGGCAATCAGTCCGATTTTACCCGTTTCACCAAATGGTTCAAACGTTCCTGCATCGATCACGGTTGCGGTAATTCCCGGGAAGGGTTTGCCCATGGA